>CAVGWF010000056.1:0-18142 GCA_963632825.1 Escherichia coli
TCCACCGCGTCGGCGACTGTGTCACCATCGGCAACCTGCGTACCGCTATCTGGCGTGCATGGGATGTCTGCATGAAGATATAGTCTGTAGACTCCGGTAAAAACCGCATAAAACAATTTATCCGACACGGGGCGACCCGTGTCGGATTTTTGATAAGGAAAAAGCGACAGTCAAAAAGTATACCTTTTGATAGTCGCTTTACGGTAATTGGCTCTCATGCTTGATGGCAGCTTGTCGGCGAAGCCGGCTGATGAGGCGAGAATAAGCCGCGGCGCAAGCCGAACGGCATCAGCTTTTCAGGAGTCTGTCGAACGAGCCGATGATATCGTCGCTTATATTGCCGGTGAGAGCATTATTGTAATTGCATATAAATGTACCCGCTATGAGGATCATCATCCCCTCGGCTTCACGCGCGCCGGCCTCCTCGCCGTATATCTCCTTAAGGCAGGCCTCCATGACCGTGCGCCATTCCTCAAACTCGTCCCTTATCAGCTCGGCAACGCGATCGTTGTAATGCGCCAGCACATAGGTTTGAGTCGTCGCGTTCGGACGGGCCTCGCCGACCTTGCCGCGTGCGACATAGCTCATGAACGCATTCATGTACTCGATATTCGAATCGTAATCTGCACGCGGGTGATCCCTGAACCACTCGATGCACTTCTGACTCATAAATTCGCGCGTATAACGCACATAGCTCACAAGAAGCTCGTCCTTGCTGCCAAAGTAGTTGAGCAGCTTTGCGTGGCTCATACCGGCCTCAGCCGCAATATCGCGCAGCGAAACATTTGTAAGCGGTTTTCTGTCGATACAGCGCTGAAATGCCATAAGTATCTCCATTTTTACTGCTTCTTTATCAACTATAAGGGGCATTTTTTCTCCTTTGCTATTTACAATACGGAAACGGTATGATAATATTTTACCACTTGGTAAATAAAAAATCCAGAGGTATACGGCTATGGATAACAAAAAAACATCAATAAAGCTCCATGTTATGCACTGCGGCAGCATGCTTGTTTCCGAGAAGGTGCCCTACGGCGGGGGAGTAACGCTGAAAAATGCCGTCGGAAGCGTTGTCGAAAAAAGTGAAAAGCGGGTCGAGCTCCCCGTATCGGCGTATCTTATAGAGCATCCCAAGGGACTCGTGCTGGTGGACACCGGCTGGGGCAGGGAGATAAGCCCAAACGGCGTATATGATGCCGCTGCCGTCAAGTCTCAGATGCCGGGCTATCTTGCCGCATTTTATCATCCGTGGGTCGGTAAGGGGCAAACGGTTTCCGAGCAGCTTGCGGCAATGGGCATAAAGCCGGAAGATTTAGATATCGTTCTGCTTACGCATCTTGACGCCGATCACACAAGCGGCCTTCGCTCGCTTGCCGGAGCAAAGCGGTTTCTGATGCCTGAGGAGGAGCGCTGGTGGGCTGACCGCACCGTCTACAAGGCGCGTCAGCCGGTAAAGCTCTGGGAGGGAATGCCCATTGAGGTGTTCTGGTTCAAGGGCACGATGGAGGGACCTCTCTGGTGGTCGTATGACCTGTTCGGCGATGAGACGGTAACGCTCATATGCCTGCCCGGCCACACCGACGGACATATAGGACTGAGAATAAAAAACGGCAAAAGGTTTGTGGTTTTAGCATCGGATGCGGCTTATTCCGCGCGCTCGTGGCAGGAGCCGTGCCTGCCCGGATACGGGTTTAACGACAAGTCCATAAAAAAATCGCTCAAATGGCTCAGCGAGCAGGCGCAGGACCCGAACTGCGTTGCCGTCATCGCAAATCACGATCCCGCGGTGCAGCCGCAGGTTATTGAATTATAGCTCGGCTATAGTCTCAACGACATACTGACACAGAAGCAGCCCCGCGCTTGCAGGCACCCAGACCAGCGAGCCGGGAACGCTTCTGCGTCCCGGGGGAGGAGCCTCAAACTGCGCGGGCTTCATGGCCTCCTCGGGAGAAAATACAACGGCGTGATGCTCTATGCCGACGGCTCGCAGCTCCTTGCGCACTACTCTTGCCAGCGGACAGCCGCTGGTTTTTTTTATGTCACAGAGCATGAGTCTCTGGGCATCGCGCTTGTTGCCGGTTCCGAGCGCGGATACTATGGGGATGCCGCGCTGATGCGCCGTCGAGATGAGATCGACCTTGCAGGAAACGAGGTCGATGCAGTCGACGATAAAATCATAGCCGGTGAAGAAATCATCGCGGTGCTGGGCATCATAGCGCCCGATAACGGCGTGAACGCACGCATCGGGGTCGATATCCAGAATACGCCGCCGCACTACCTCCGCCTTGGGCATGCCGACGGTCGAGGTCAGGGCGCAGAGCTGCCTGTTTATGTTGCTCAGCCCCACCTCGTCCTGATCTACGAGCGTGAGCTCGCCTATGCCGCTTCTTGCCAGCGCCTCGGCGCACCATGAGCCCACGCCGCCGAGCCCGAATACCGCGACATGGGCACTTCTGAGCCTTTTCATTGCCTCACTGCCGAGCAGCATCTCGGCGCGGACGGTTCTTTCATTCATATCATATCTCCGAACCAAAAAAACCGCCCGCAGGGGGCGGCTTTTTGATTTTGTTTTTTATCTTCCTATATAGCGGGTCGAGTCGAATTTCGCGGTGAATGCCTCGGTCAGGACGCTGAATACATCTTCGTTCCACTCGCTGAGAACATCCTGCTTGAGCAGCTGCTCGCCGATATAATCGCAGTAGTTCATATCGCCGCTTTCCTCGGTGGGAGCCTGATTGTTGTCGCGCTTTGTGAACACGACTACATAGCTGCCGGAGCTGCCTTCAACGACTGCCGTGTCACCTTCCTTACGGTCGGCGCTCTTGATCCATTCGGAGAGATCGGACTCAACGGAGGAGCCGGCAAGATCGGTCTGCTCCTTCACCTCGGCATCCTCGTCGACCGCCTTTGCGGCGTCGGCAAGTGCGGTGCCGCTTTTTACCTTGGCAAGGATTCCGTCGGCGGCGGACTTTGCCTCCGCCTTGGCCTCGTCGGTGGGATCGGCGGTGGTGCCGTCTTCATTTGTCTCGGTGGCGGCTGCGATATAGTAATAGCTGTAGGTGAATTTATCGTAGCTGTCCTTTACGGAATCGTATTTCTCGGTTATCTGCTCTGCGGTGAAGGTCTCGGCGTCGGTGATGGCGTTCTGGACCGCAGTGGCAAGAGCCTGAAGCTCCATGATACTGCGCATTACCTCAACATTGCAGCCCTTGCCGTAGTTGGCGTCAAGGAAGCTGTCCGCATTGCGGTACTTGTTGGTCTTCGCGGTCTCGGAAAGCGTGTCAATGGCCTCGTCGATGCTCTTAAGATCGTCCTCGCTTGCGGTTATGCCGTGCACCTTTGCATATGCCTCGAAGGCTGCAAGCTGGGTCAGCTGCGCTTTGGCTGAATCAAGAAAGTAATCGTCCCATGTATAGTTTTCCTCACCATCGGGAGCCATTGCACACTCCTGCTCATCCAGAGCCGTGGATGTGTCCAGACCGAACATGGAGGCATAGCTGCCGTAGGTGTTGACAAAGCTGATGTACTGCGTACTATAGACATAGTTGCACTCGGCAACGGAGAATGAACGCTCGGCTGCGGGAAGGGTGGTGTCTCCCACGGTTACCTCGGTGTTAGTTACCGTAAGTCCGGTGAGGGATCTGTACAGCGAGCCGGTGTTCAGATAAATCGCAAATGCGAAGAAAAGCACGATAACAACGCCGATGATTATCCATTTTATCTTAGTCTTTTTCTGCTTGGCGGCTTCCTTCTGCGCGGCTATGTCCTTTCTGTAGGTGCCTTCGCTGCGGGCAGTCTGCCTGTTTTTTCTTTCGGTTGAAGCACTCATGTCTGATCTTCCTTTAACATTTATAATGTGATTTATTTATTATACTCTAAATTGCCAGCACTTTCAATAGCAAAGTTGCTTCTTTGAATGTATCATGGTATTATCGTTATGAGTATTTTATTATGAGGCACTGATTTGAACATTAAACGACGCAAAAAACGCCGCTGGCTCATCGCAGCCGGCGTGATGATATTTCTTCTGCTGCTTTTCGTATGGCTCATGTATGACAGCAGCGAAAACCTTCAGGTCAGCCGCTACGAGTTGGCATCCGAAAAGCTGCCGGATAGCTTCGACGGCTTTAGGATAGTCCAGCTCTCCGACCTGCATGGGGCGCAATTCGGCTCCGACGGAACGGCTCTTGCAGAAAAGGTAAGGGAGCTTGAGCCGGACCTGATAGCGCTGACGGGCGATTTTGTCACCGACGAGGGGGATCTTGAAGCCGTGCGCGCGCTCGTGTCCGAGCTTACGGACATATGCCCCGTCTATTTTGTCAGCGGCAATCACGAGTTCGGCTCCGGACTTGCGCAGGAGGTGCGGCAGATAATGACCGATGCGGGCGTCAGATATCTCAGCAATGAGTTTGTCTCCATAGACCGCGGCGGAGACCGTATTCTCCTCGGCGGAGTGGAGGATCCGCTCGCCTATGCCGACATGATAGACCCTCCCGAGCTTGCACGCAGAATGAACGAGGCTGATGCCGCCGCGTTCAAGGTGCTGCTCGGTCACCGCAATTACTGGATGACGGAGTATCCGGAGCTGCCGGTCGATCTTATACTGAGCGGTCATGCTCACGGCGGACTTGTCCGCATACCGGGCGTAGGCGGTGTTATAGGAACGGACCGCAGCCTGTTTCCCGATTACGATGCGGGAGAATACGATAACGGAGCCTACACGCTCATAGTCTCGCGCGGACTCGGAAATTCCGTGCCGGTGCCGAGGCTTTTAAACCGTCCGGAGATAGTGCTCGTAACGCTGCGGACAAAATAACGGTCATGTTTTTGCCTCATGGTGCATATAATGAAACTATGCTGAATTTATCCGAGGTGAAAACAATGGGAACAGATATTGACGATATGATATTCGGAGATTACGATCCCGGTCCGAGCGACCGCTGATTCCACCCTCTAAGGGTGGAATTTTTATATTACCGCTCGGAAAAGAATGCTTTTTCCGTCTGCGCTTTCGGCCGTTATGCTGCCGCCTAATGCTTCGACCGTCGCACGGGCTATCGACAGCCCTATGCCGGTGCCGCCGTCTGCCGCTCTTGCCTTGTCCGCACGGTAGAAGCGGTCGAAAAAGCGGCTGATATCGCCGAGCGAGCCGGGAGGACAGGTGTTGTATACCTCGATAACCGAGCTTTTGTGATGCCGGTAAACGCGCAGGGTGATCTCGCCGCCGTCGTCGGAATACTTGAACGCGTTATCAAGCAGAATGGATATTATCTGCTGCACCGCCGCCATGTCGCCCAGCATCGTAAGCCCGTCGTCTATGCTGCGGGAGTATTTTTTGTTCTGCGCCAGCGCACGCGCGTCAAACGGCACCGCCGCCTCCCATGCTGCGTCGCTGAGTGAAAACTCGGTCTTGTCCGGCAGGGGCAGACCTTCGTCAAGGCGTGAAAGCTTCACAAGGTTTTCAACGAGCCTTGACATCCTGACGGTCTGCTTTCGGATGTTATCGACCCATTCATTATCGCCGTTTTCCATTTCGAGCACCTCCGCACTCGTGGATATGGAGGTCAGCGGGGTCTTGAGCTCATGTCCGGCATCGGTTATGAACAGCTTTTGCAGCTCAATGTTTTTGACATATGGTGCAATTGCCTTCCTTGAAAACGCGGCGATGAGGAAAAACGCAGCGAGGAGACTCAGCCCGGCAACGATGAGCGATACCGCAAGCAGCGTTTTCATCGACTGCTGCTCCTGCGAGGCATTCAAAAACACGACCGCGCAGCCGTCGGAGCTTTGCTTTACGACATAGCGATAGTCGCCGTAGTATCCGTTGTCGTGACCAGAGTCAATGACAGCGGAGGCATAGGACAGCGCCTGCTGAGTGCTGACGGTTGCGATAAAATCGCTGAAAATACCGACGGCGTTGTAGGTCGAATCGTAGTATACGAGGAAAAAACGCGTCATATACCGCGACTCCGGCGAATGCTGTCCGAATATCTCCGGAATGGTGTAATCCTGACCGGAATGCGGCTGCTTGCCGGTCATGGCGATGGAGCTCAGCGTGCTGTCGAGCCTGTCCGTCGTTATGTTGTAGTTCCAGATATTTATCGCCAAAAGCAGCACGAGCGTTACCGCACCGATGGCAGCCATTGCCGCGGCGATAAATCTGCGGCGCATTTTTTTCAGCATTCCTTTTCCTCCAGCGCGTATCCCGCACCGCGAATGGTTCTTATCTCGATACCGGAGCCTAGCCCGCGCAGCTTCCTGCGCAGAAATCCGATGTATGTCCATACGACATCCGTTTCCGCCTCGGTGTCAAGATCCCAGACCTTCTGCATGAGCATATCGGTCGAAAACACCCTGCCGCGGTTGCGCATAAAAAGCTCCATGAGCTGAAACTCCTTGTTGTTGAGGCGAACGCTCTCGCCTTTGCACGAAAGCGTGTAGGAGCTGACATTCAGCTCGGTGTCGCCCACGCGCACTATGCTGTCGGAATAACTGCCGCTGCGCCGCGTGAGCGCGCGCACGCGAGATAAAAACTCACCCATGACGAAGGGCTTTGGCAGATAGTCGTCCGCGCCCGCGTCGAGTCCGGCAATGCGATCCTCGACCTCGCCCTTGGCAGTGAGAAACAGCACCGGCGTGTGTATGCCGTGCTCGCGTGCCCGCCTCAGAACCTCAAGCCCGTCGAGACCGGGCATCATTATATCCAAAACGATCGCATCATAGCCGACCGAGAGAATATAGTCAAGCGCGTCAAGCCCGTTATGCACCATATCTACCGCGTAACGGTTCTTTTCAAGCACCAGCTTCAGCGCCTTTGCGATGCCGGCCTCGTCCTCCGCTATTAATATACGCATTATCCTCACTCCCGAGCCCTCCGCATGAGCGGGGGATTTTGTATTTATAAATGTAATACCCGAAACTGAAACGAACCTGAAACTTACCTGAACACGGTACCATTTTAACAGCACGAAGAAAAAAATCAAAGCATCTTTTTGATTTTTTCAGTTCATTTCAGGTCGGGCGGGTATCATCAGGACAGTTCCACCGATACGGGGTCAGTGGAGGGCAGACCGGCAGGCGAGAGCTCACCGGTTCTGCCGAATCAGATATAAAGGAGGAAAGAGCCATGAAATTCCGCCACGAGATGAAGCAGGTCATAACAAATGCCGACGCGCTCGTGCTGCGCAGAAGACTCGGAATAGTGATGCAGCGTGACGAGCATTCCCGCACCGGCAGCTATCTCATAAGCAGCCTCTATTTTGATAATATAAACGACAAAGCACTGATGGAAAAAATAAACGGCATAAACCGGCGCGAAAAATTCCGCCTGCGCTGCTATAACGACGATCCGTCGCTCGTGTTTCTCGAAAAAAAGAGCAAGATAAACGGTCTGTGTGCAAAGCAGCGGTGCGTTGTGGACAGCGGAGAGGTGCGCAGCATTATAAAGGACGGTGCACTGTGGAGACCCGAGGAGGGCGGCGAGCTTTTAAACGAGCTGCATATGAAAATGACGACTCAGGGACTGCGGCCCAAAACCATAGTTGACTATAAACGCGAGGCGTTTGTATATCCGGCGGGCAATGTCCGCGTTACGCTTGACAGCAGTATGAGAGCCTCCATGCATCCGCAGGATTTTATGGATCCCGACCGGCTCATGCTCCCGACCCGCGAGAGCGGGATAATACTTGAGGTGAAATGGGATGAATTTTTGCCCGATGTGATACGCGGCATCGTCCAGCCGGGCGATGTGCGCACGGAGAGCTTTTCAAAATATGCGGCCTGCCGTGTGTATGGCTGAAAAGGAGAGAAACAAAAATGACCTTTAACGACATCTTCAAATCGAGCTTTTTGGAAAATATATCGAGCGTGAGCATCGCAGATATGCTCATAGCGCTCGTTCTGGCGTTTGCCGTCGGAATGTTCATATTTCTGGTTTATAAAAAAACCTACAGCGGAGTTATGTACTCGTCAAGCTTCGGCGTTACGCTCGTGGCGCTCACAATGATATCAACCTTAGTCATTCTCGCGGTCACCTCAAATGTGGTGCTGTCGCTCGGCATGGTCGGCGCACTGTCGATAGTCAGGTTCCGCACTGCGATAAAGGAACCGCTTGACATAGCGTTCCTGTTCTGGTCGATAGCCGCCGGCATCGTGCTCGCGGCGGGAATGATCCCTCTGGCGGTCATAGGCAGCGTTGTTATAGGCGCCGTGCTGCTGGTGTTCGTAAACCGCAAATCAAATTCGAGCCCGTATATACTCGTTCTCACCTGCGATAATCACGAAAGTGAGCTGCGTGCGACCGAGTATGTCAAAAGTCAGGTAGGCCGCGTGAGCGTAAAGAGCAAATCCGCCCGCGCAGGCTGCGTTGAGCTCAACCTTGAGGTGCGGCTTAAAAAGGACAACACCGATTTTGTGAATCTCCTTTCCGAGATCGACGGTGTCGGCAGCGCACAGCTTGTAAGCTACAATGGCGATTATATGGGGTGACGATATGGCGGCAAGCAAGCACATTGATAAAATATGCTGCGCCTGTGTTGCCCTCGCCCTCATCATCGCCCTGCTGCTTATGATCTTCAAGGACAGCGCTGGCAGCGCCGGTGTTCACAAGGACTATGAGGATACGCTGTTTGACTACTCGGTCGTCCACACCATAGACATTCAGATGGATGATTGGGACAGCTTTATAGCAAGCTGCGAGGATGAAGAATATGTCGCCTGCGATGTGGTCATCGACGGCGTTACCTATAAGAATGTCGGCATTCGCGCCAAGGGCAATACCTCGCTGAGCAGTGTATCCAAGCTCGGCAGCAGCCGTTACAGCTTCAAGATAGAGTTTGACTGCTATGACGACAGTCAGAGCTACAACGGACTGGATAAGCTGAGCCTCAACAACATCATTCAGGACAACACCTACATGAAGGATTTCCTCTGCTATTGGCTCATGGGTGAGTTTGGAGCCGATACGCCGCTTTGCAGCTACAGCTACATCACCGTTAACGGTGAAGACTGGGGTCTGTACCTCGCCGTTGAGGGCATTGAGGAGAGCTTTCTTGAACGCAATTACGGCACCGACTACGGCGAGCTTTATAAGCCCGACAGCAGCGAAGCCGGAGGCGGAAAGGGCAACGGACGCGATTTCTCCCCCGACGGCGGCAATGCCGGGGACGGCAGCACCGAGGGCGGCGGTATGAACGATAACGGCGGCTCACCTCCGGAGATGCCCGATGACAGCGAGCGTCCCGAGCTGCCGTCGGACGGTCAGAGCGGCGGGACTCCGCCGGATAAGCCGGATGGCGGGCAGCAGGGCACGGAGCAAGGCGGCGGAACTCCGCCGGATAAGCCCGATGGAGACGAACAGGTAAATGCGGGCGGAGATAAGCCTGACGAGGGCAGCTCCCGCGGCAGCGACGATGTTCTGCTCGTGTACTCCGACGATGATCCGGACAGCTATTCAAACATTTTCGATAATGCAAAGACCAAGGTATCCTCGGCGGACAAGGCGCGGCTTATAAGCTCCCTTAAAAAGCTCAATGCCGGTGAGGACATCGAAAGCGTCGTGAATATCGACGAGGTCATGCGCTACTTTGTGGTCCACAACTTCGTCTGCAATTTTGACAGCTACACGGGCTCGATGATACACAACTACTATCTGTACGAATCCGACGGACAGCTTTCCATGATACCGTGGGACTACAACCTCGCATTCGGCGGCTTTGAGTCCGGAACGGACGCAACGAGCCTTGTAAACTATCCGATAGACGATCCGGTATCCGGAACCGCCAAGGAGGACAGACCCATGCTCGCGTGGATATTCGCAAGCGAGGAATACACTCAGCTTTACCACGAGTATATGGAGCAGTTTATAAGCGAGGTGTTCACGAGCGGAAAGTTTACTCAGCTTATAGATTCCGTTACGGAGCTTATATCTCCCTATGTAGAAAAGGATCCCACAAAATTCTGCACCTACGAGGAATTTGAAACGGGCGTTTCCACGCTCAGGCAGTTCTGCCTGCTGCGCGCCGACAGCGTGAGCGGTCAGCTTTCCGGTCTGATACCGTCGACAAAGGACGGTCAGCAGGAGGACGACAGCGCACTGATAGACGCCTCATCCATTACCGTAAGCGATATGGGCAGCATGAATAATACCATGCAGGGCGGGCAAAGCTCGACACAGCAGCAGGAAAGCAGGTCGGCTCCGGGCGGCTCCGGAGGCGGAAGCACGCAGACGGCGGGTGCAAACGCCCAAATGCCGCTCATAATAGCCTGCATAGCGGTCCCCGCGGCGGGCATAGCATTTGCATTGCTTTATAAAAGGAGGCATTGAAATGGATAACAACATGAACAACAACGAAGGCTTCGAGCAGGGCGAATATCATTTCACCTATGCAGATTTCAATCAGCCTGAACCCAAAAAGAACAAAACTCCGTTCTGGAAAAAGCCTGCCGCCATGATAGCCGGAGTGATCATTGCCGGTATGCTCTCGGGCTTTGCGGGCTCTGCCATAGCAAACTCCGTGACGAGCGGCTCGACCACCATATTTGAGGGCGACCGTCCGTCGAGCATAATAAACACCGCAAATGTAGACACCAGCAAGCAGATGACTGCCGCCGAGGTGTATGCGGCAAATGTAAACTCCACCGTCGGCATAACAACGCAGGTCACGACAAACTACTGGGGCTACACCACCACCGCAGCCGCCGCAGGCTCGGGCTTTATCCTCTCATCCGACGGATATATCCTCACGAATTTCCATGTTATTGAGTCGGCCAGCGCGATAAAGGTCACCCTTTATAACGGTGACAGCTACGACGCAAGTCTCGTGGGCTATGACGAGAGCAACGACATTGCCGTTTTGAAGATAGACGCCGAGGAGCTCACTCCGGTGGTGCTGGGCGATTCGGACAATCTGAATGTCGGAGACGAGGTCGTTGCCATAGGAAACCCCCTCGGCGAGCTCACATTTTCGCTCACCTCGGGCTCGGTCAGCGCCCTCAACCGTGAGATAACACTATCCAGCAATGTCACGATGAACCTTATCCAGACAGACTGTGCCATAAACTCCGGTAACTCGGGCGGCGCGCTGTTTAACCTCTATGGCGAGGTCATCGGCATAACCAACGCCAAGTATTCCGGCTCGGGCTCAAGCTCTGAGGCGTCCATCGACAACATAGGCTTTGCCATCCCGATAAACTCAGTGCGCTCCATTGTCGAGAGCATAATCGAAAAGGGCTATGTCGCAAAGCCGTATATAGGAGTCATGGTCGGCGATGTGAGTGAGGAATCGGTGAACTACGGTCTGCCTGAGGGCGCAGCGGTCGTATCCGTCACCGAGGGCGGACCTGCCGCAAGCGCGGGACTTCAGGCAAACGATATCATAACAGCCGTCAACGGCGAAAAAATAAGCGGTAAGAGCGATCTGTCATCTGCGATAGCAAGCTGTGAGGCGGGAGATAAGCTCACCCTGACGGTTTACCGTCAAGGCGAAACGCTGACGCTCACCGTCGAGGTCGGCGAGCAGAAGACCGCAGCCATAGCCGATTCTCAGACCCAGCAGCAAGCTCAGCAGCAGACCCAGCAGCAGCCTCAGAGAGGAAGCTTCGGCTTCGGAAACTGAAAAACACACCTCTCAGAGTGAACAAGTGAATAACAGACAAAACCCCCTGATGTAACTACATCAGGGGGTTTTGAGCAGCATCAAAGGGCAAATTTCTTGCTGTACTCGGCGTAATACTCGTCGAAGCAGTGTGAGCGGACTTCAATGAGGCTGTTTATGTATTCATGCGTATCAAAGCTGTCCGATTCAAGCTCTATGCTTGCAACGGCAATGTTAGAGCAGTGATCGGAGATGCGCTCAAGATTTGTCAGCAGGTCATTGAACACGAAGCCGTGGTTAAGGGTGCATATGCCCTTTTGCAGACGGTCGGTGTGATGCAGCTTCAGCTCGTCGCAGAGATTATCTATAAGCTCCTCAAGCGGCTCGACGCGGTAGGCAAGGTCGAGATCGTTATTTATAAAGGAGTCGGTTGCAATGTTCGTGACCTCGGTGACGGCGGCGAAAAGCACCCTCAGCTCACGCTCACCGTCGGAGGAGAACACGATCTGCTTTTCATGCATCTCCTGCGCGCACTCGGCAACATTGAGCGCGTGGTCGGAGATTCGCTCAAAGTCGTTTATCGTGTGCAGGTACTTGCCGACGGCTTCATACTGCTCGGGATTCAGCTCACGGCTGGTTATGTGTATGAGGTATGTTCCGAGCTTGTCCTCATATTTGTCGACGATATCCTCGAGCTCGTTTACGCGGCGGAAGCCATCATCGGAGTAGTCCGTTATGAGCCGGAACGCATTAAAGAGGTTCTCGCGCGCCTTCTTTGCCATGGAGTTAGCCGTGAGGCGGCTCTGCTCGACGGCAAGCGCCGGGTGGTCAAGGAAGCGGTCCTCGAGCCTGTCGAAGTCCTCGAGCACGGCTGCGTCCTCCGGCTTGTCCTTGATGACGGCACGGCATATCTTCTCAAGCAGCGAGATAAACGGGGCGAGCATCACGACAATGATAAAACGGAAAACCGTGTTCATAAGAGCGAGGCTCACCGCCGTCATGGTCACGGACATGAAGGAAAAGTCGAAAATCGCGTTCAGCGTGTAAAAAATTATACTGAACAGGATAACTCCGATGGAATCGACCATCAGATACGAAAGTGCCGTGCGTTTTCCGTCGGCACTTGCACCGAGTGCGGAAAGCAGAACGGGAACGGCAGCGCCTATTGCAATGCCCATGGTGATAGGCAGCGCGATATCAAAGCGGATGGCTCCGGTAACGGCCAGAGCCTGAAGAATGCCGACGGCAGCCGATGCACTCTGGATGATGCTCGTGAACGCGATGCCGATGGCAATGCCCAAAAGAGGATTCGAAAAGGTGGTGAGTGTATTTATGAACGCCTCGCTTGAGCGCAGATCGTACACCGCGCTGCTCATTGCCTTCATGCCGTACATCAGGACGGCAAAGCCGAGCATGATCTCACCCACATGTTTCTTCTCCGGCGCCGCGCAGAACATACGCAGGGCGATGCCGATGACGGCTATGACGGCGGTAAGCGTGTCGGTCGATAAAAGCTCAAGCCAGCCGGAGGAGCCGCCGCCGATGTCGGAAAGGCAGATTATCCAGCCGGTGACGCTCGTGCCGATGATGGCACCCATGACGACGCCGATGGCCTGCCTGACCTTCATCATGCCGGAGTTTACAAAGCCGACGACCATGACGGAGGTCGCCGATGATGACTGTATAACGGCCGTAACGCCAGTGCCGAGCAGGATGCCCTTGAGCGGCGTACTCGACAGCCGGAACAGAATAAGCTCAAGCTTGTTGCCCGCGACCTTTTTCAGACTGTCGCCCATAAGAGCCATGCCGAAAAGGAACAGTGCAACGCCGCCTAAGAGCTCAAGTACATTTGAAATCCCCAAGTTAACATATCTCCCATTATCGATATCTTTGCAATGTAATTATATATTAAAGATAAGGTAAAATCCAGTTAAAATTACGATTTGCGTTTTTTGTCCAAATAGCTCAGAAGGACTGTGTATAAAATTTGTACTATATGCTGTTTATGCTTGAAAAAACGGAAGCATGTGTTATTATTGTAACATAAGGAGGGGACGACTATGGAAATTTCATTAAAAACCGGCGCTGCGGCCGCCGCAAAATACACGGGCGTGCTGCTTGATTTTCTCGATAAAACCGGAACAAAGCTCAGACCGCTTGCCCGCATACCCATTATAGGCGATACCATCGGCGATGTTCAGGATCTCGTGTCCATGCTGCACGACTATTACCACGGCAGATACAAAAAGGTTCCTGCCGCAGTCATACTCGGAGCGACGCTGATTGCCGCGTATCTCGTGAGCCCGTTGGATCTTATCCCGGATAATGTGCCGATTCTGGGCTTCATAGACGATGCACTCATCATAAACCTCATCATACAGCTTTGCGTTGACAAGGAGCTTGAACGCTACCGTGCATGGCGCGCACAGCAGGAAGAGTAATGTAAAACGGGAAATTCAGCAATGTAATAAAAATCGGGGCAGCCAGCGGATGGCTGCCCCGATTTTTACTTTTGCTCTGTAACGGCTGCTGATGCGGAACGGCTTTTTATTTGTCCTTCAGATAACTTGTCAGCAGCTCGTGCATGAGCTCATCCCGGTCGATCCTGCATATCAGACTTCTTGCATTGTTGTAGTTTGTGATGTATGTCGGGTCCTCGGAAAGAATGTAACCGACAAGCTGGTTTATGGGGTCATAGCCCTTGACCTTCAGAGAATTGTACACCGACGACAGGATCTCTCGCATTTCGGTTTTGCTGTCAACAACAGCAAATTTTCTCGTTATGTCTTCCATAATTGATCACTCCCCCGGTAAAAAATATCTTGGTGCTATTATAACCAGTTTATTCGCAGTTGTAAAGCGGATATGCAAAAATCACTATCAGCTTTTGCCGCAGATTCAGCGCATGACCGCTCCGAAATCGCGTTCGAGAGCCGCAAGAACGGACTTCATGGTATCCTCGGCGTGCTCGTCGGTCAGGGTCTGATCGTCGGCCCTGAGCGTGAGCGAGAACGCAACGGATTTTTTGCCCTGAGCGATATGCGAGCCGGTGTATATGTCAAACAGCGTGCAGTCCTTAAGGTACCTGCCGCCTGCGGACATGATGCAGCCGATGAGCTTTGCGACCGGAATAGCCTTGTCGCAGACAACGGCGATATCGCGGGTGACGGCGGGGAACTTGGGCAGCGGCTTGTAAACGGGGTCGCTGCCGCTTGCGGACATGAGCTTTTCGAGCGAGAGCTCCGCGCAGTAGAGCTCGGCGTCAACGCCGTAGTTAGCGGCAACCAGAGGGTGGATCTGACCGAACACGCCGATGAGCTCGTCTCCGGCATATACCTCGGCGCAGCGTCCGGGATGGTATGAGGGATTTGAGGTGCAGGCTTCGTAGTGAACATTTTCGGCCCGCAGATCGCGCAATATCGCCTCAATGAGTCCCTTTACCGTGAAGAAGCTGACATTCGCCCCGTATGTGCCCAGCGAGAGGTACTTCTTCTCGATCGCAAGACCGTCCTTGCCGCCGAGACGGTAGGTTCTGCCAAGCTCATAGAGCCTGACCTCCTTGTTGCGGTAGTTGTAGTTGCGCGTGAGTATCTCGAGCATGGAGGGCAGAGTGGTGGTGCGCATTATCGAGGTATCCTCGCCGAGCGGATTAAGTATCCTGAAGCTCTCACGGTCGGGCGAATCAGCGGGCATACGGATCTTGTCATAGTAAGTGGGGGATATAAACGAGTAAGTGATTATCTCGTCATAGCCAGCGGCGCGGCACAGTGCGCCGAGCCTCTGCTCCATGAGCTGCTCGTCGGAGTAGCCGCCGAGGGTGCTCTCGCCGGAGACCAGCGTGCAGGGAATATTGTTGTAGCCGTAGAAGCGGGCGACCTCCTCGGCAAGGTCGGAGTAGTGCGAAACATCGCCTCGCCACGAGGGAACGCTTATCGTTTCGCCGTCAACGCCGAACCGGAGGCTGCGGAGAATGTCCTGCATCGTCTCGGTGGAGATATCGGTGCCGAGCAGGGCATTTATCTTTTCGGGACGCAGACTGAGCACGGTGGGCTCGGGGATACTGTTTACGATGTCTATAACGCCGTCAACCACCTCGCCGGCACCGAGAAGCTCGACGAGCTCGCAGGCACGGTCGACTGCCGGGAGCGTATTCAGGGGATCAAGACCCTTTTCAAACTTTGCCGACGCCTCGGTTCGCATGCCCAGCGACAGCGCACCCTTACGGATGCAGGTGCCGTCGAAGTTGGCAGACTCGAAAACGACATCCACGGTATCGGAAACTATCTCGCTGTTTTCGCCGCCCATGATGCCGGCAAGTCCGACCGCACGGGTGTCGTCGGCTATAACGAGAATGCTGGAGCTGAGCTTTCTTACATTGCCGTCGAGAGTAGTGAGCTCCTCACCGTCGGCGGCTCTGCGCACTATTATCTTGCCGCCCTTTACATAGCGGTAGTCAAACGCGTGCATCGGCTGACCGTATTCCATCATGACATAGTTCGTTATATCGACAATGTTGTTTATTGGTCTTACACCCATTGCGCGCAGTCTCTCACGCATCCACTTGGGCGAGGGCGCTATCTTTACATTGCGCACCATGCGCGCAGTGTATCTCGGACAGAGGTCGGCTGCGGGCACCTCAACGGTCAGAAGCTCGCTCAGACTGCCGTCTGCGCCGCCCTTTACAACGGGCGTGTGAGTTTTGAGCTCCTTGCCGAAGGCTGCCGCCGCCTCACGCGCAAGTCCGATGACCGACAGACAGTCGGGACGGTTCGGGGTTATCTCGAACTCGATAACATGGTCGTCGGCACCTATTATGGGCTTAATATCGTCGCCCGGCGCAATACCGTCCTCATGCAGGATGAATATGCCGTCGGCTATGCAATGCGGGAACTCCGCCTGCTGAGCGTGCAGATCGTCGAGCGTGCAGATGCTGTCTGTCTCGGTGTTATATGCCGCCATGTCGCCTGCGTGGATGTTCTGGCAGGCGGTAACAACGGTGTGCTTTTCGCCGCCGAGCTCCAAGGTCACGCTCCAGAGGTTGACTCCGGCGTTTTCGACGGCGGTAACGCCCGCCGCTATGACGGCTCCGAAAACCTTGTCTCCGGCGGCTATATCCGCAGGGATGGAGGGTTTATCCTTATCCAGCGGGTGATAATCGTTAAGGAGTGCGGCTGCGGTGATAACGGCATAGGGGAAATCGCGCTCGTCAAGCCTGAGCTCAGAAAGCGAGCAGAGCATACCGTTTGACATCACGCCTCTGAGCTTGCCCTTGCTTATCTTCTTGCCGCCGGGCAGCAGCGAATTATGCAGCGCTGCCGGAACGAGGTCGCCCTCGTGCACATTCCATGCGCCGGTAACTATCTGCACGGGCTCGTCCGCGCCTATGTCTATGCCGCATATCCACATATGATCCGAGTCGGGATGCTTCTCCATGGAAAGTATCCTGCCGACAAGAACATTTTTTATCTCCGCGCCCATGTCCGTATAGGTCTCCACCTTGGAGCCGGATAGGGTCATTGCCTCGGAAAATTCATGGTCGTCAATATCACTGACGGAAACGCCGTCAACAAACTCACAAAGCCATTTTCTGCTTAAATTCATTTCTTATTCCTCCCATCAGAACTGTTCCAGGAAGCGGACATCGTTTTCAAATATCAGGCGCAGGTCGGAGATCTTAAACCTGCGCATCGCAAGTCTCTCAAGACCCATGCCGAATGCCCAGCCGGTGTATTCCTCACTGTCGATGCCGCTCATTTCAAGCACCTTGGGGTGGATCATACCGGCGCCGAGCACCTCGATCCAGCCCTCGCCCTTGCAGGTGGGACAGCCCTTGCCGCCGCACTTATGGCACTGGACATCCATCTCGCAGCTCGGCTCGGTGAACGGGAAGTGATGGGGTCTGAATCTCGTTACGGTGCCCTCACCGAACAGCTCCTGCATCACGAGGTTGAGAGTGCCCTTGAGGTCTGCCATGGTGATGTTCTTATCTATTACCATGCCCTCAACCTGATGGAACATGGGCGAGTGGGTCGCGTCGACCTCGTCCTTACGGTAAACTCTGCCGGGAGCGACGATACGGATGGGAAGGGGCATTGTCTCCATTGCACGCACCTGCATGGGGCTCGTCTGCGAGCGAAGCATCACGCGGCTGTCGGTATCGAAGTAGAAGGTATCCGACCAGTCGCGGGAGGGATGTCCCTCATCTGCGTTGAGCTTGTCGAAGTTATAGCTTGCAAGCTCTACCTCGGGACCGTCGAGCACCGTAAAGCCCATGCCGACGAATATATCCTTTATCTCGTCAAGCGCCTTGTACATCGGATGCTTATGACCGATGCGTATATCCTCGCCCGGAACGGTGACATCGACCGCCTCAAGCTCAAGGCGCGCCTCAAGCGCAGCTGCTTCGAGCTTTTCACGGGTCTGGTCTATCGCCTGCTCAAGCTCTGCGCGGATCTGGTTTGCAAGCTGACCCATAACGGGACGCTCCTGTGCGGAGAGCTTGCCCATCTGCTTGAGAATAGCGGTGAGCTCGCCCTTTTTGCCGAGAT
>CAVGWF010000057.1:0-3158 GCA_963632825.1 Escherichia coli
AGAGAATATAAGACTATTTATATGAAAATTTCAGGTATTTTTGCGCGAAAAATGCGCCTCACTATACAAATTCAACAAAATTGTCAAGTAATCCGCAAGCTAAAGGGGACCCCAATATCTTGGGGTCCCCTCGTGATTGGAATACTTAATCAGACGATCCTGCGGTCACGGACCTGAGAGTCGTAATGCTTGTTCAGCAGCGGGCGAATGACATAGTATATGAGCTTGTTTTCGCCGTTAGTGATATAGAGAGTAAAGGTGCCGGCAAAAGCGAGGAATGCGAACATGGCGAGCTTGCCGCCTATCTTTGCAACATTTTTCATCGTTATGTTATCCTCCTATTAATATGCAGCGCTGTCGTCGAACTCTACAAGCGTGGGGTCGAGAGGCTTCTCGTTCAGGACGACGGACATATAGCCGTTTACGCAGTTGCGCATATCCTGACGGGAGACGGTACGGCTGTCCTCAAGGTCATGCTCGATGAAGATGAAGTGGAAGCCGAGGTCTCTTGCCTGCTCCTCCATGAGAGCGTGTACGCCGAGCATGCCCTTGCAGGCGATGTTGTCGTTCATGAGAACCATATCGCAGTTGAAGTTCTTTGCCCACTCCCAAATGGCGTTTACATTGTCCCAGCCGCCGACTGCGTGGTGACGCATGGTCGCCTTTTCGGAGAACAGTGCCAGATCCTTGATCGCTTCCTCCGGATTCTCGGTGTTTATCATGTTGTGTCCCATGGTCGAGTCCATGTTCAGGACGATATTGATGCCCCAGCAGTTCTGAGTCCAAGTCGGGAAATCGGTGTAGTAAACGGCAGAGGGTCCCCACAGGAATGCGCGGTGACGGGTGCGGCCGCCGAAGGGCTCCTTCTTCTCCTCATAGGCCTTGCGCATGATCTTGATCACCTTGCGGTCGACCTTGTTGAAATAGGGATCGGTACCGTTTGCCGATGCCCATGCATACAGGCGGTACAGAGTCTCCGCGATGCCGCACAGGGCGGAATACGGGGTCTTGAAGTAGTCCCACTTTTCGAGCTCTATGGTGTTCTGCTCGTTCATAAGTTTTGCGTACTTAAAGAGGTTATCCCAGTCATACTTCACGCCGTACTCCTTCTCGACGAAGGCGATGGCGTCCTTGAGCATCTGGGTGGAGTACGGATGTGCACCCGGCTCGTTGTGGATCATTGCGAGCGTTACCGGGAAGTCAGGCATACCGATGCGGCGGCGCTGGAACATGGAGGTCGCCTCTGAAGCATTGCAGGGCATATTGGTAGAGAGCATTGCCTTGCCGACAAGGGGGAACGCATCGTCAAGTGCAACACCGGTCTCGGCCGCGCAGCGGGAGCATACATCGGCGGGAAGGCCAAAGGACTCGGCAACGTCGATGTAGTAGGGCTCGATGTGCTGGTCAACATCGCAGATTATAAACTCGGGCAGCGTCTGGAGCGGGAACGGAATAAGCTCCTTGAAGCCCATCATGAACAGCGGGGGCAGAACCTCATCCATGGGGACGATGCGGTCGGTATCCGGTCCGCCGCCGAGACGGCGGTCGTTGGAGAGGACAAACGCGATCTTCTTGGTCAGGCTGCGGACGATCGCGTGCATGCACTTGTGTGCTGTGACGAGCTCGTAGCCGCGGAAGCCCTCAAACAGACGGTCGATGAACATAAAGGTGCCGAGGTAGGAGCCCATCCAGCGGTACTCCCAGAAGCCCTTCAGGCACGGGATCGGAGCGGAGGCGACCATCATCGCCATGGACACAAGGTTATTGAGCCATGCCTTGTAGTCAACGAAGGTATCCTTAACGCCGCGCCACTCACGCCACTTGGCAACGCCGGTCTTGTCGTAGTAACGGTCTCTCTGACCGCCGACACCGTTTTCCGCCTGCCATATGGGATCAAAGCGTTCAAGCTTTTTATCAACTGCTGCTATTACTTTATCGAACATCATTACTTACCTCCCTGAATGGACTTGATCTCCAGAGATTCGATGAACGCCTGGAAACGTGTACGAAGCTGTCCGACTGCGCCGAGGGAGTACTCCTTCTCGATGGTGCAGCAAGGAATGTGCTTTTCGTTCGTGAAGATGTGGTTTGCAAGAACCTTCTCATAGCTCCAGAATTCGCAGAACTTCATGTTCTCATAGATAACGCCGTCAGCCTTAAAGTCCTCAACGAGCTGCGTTGCCACGGCGTGGCGCTGATCTATCTTCATGCCGTCCATGAAGCGCGCACATTGGTTCCAGTGCAGGTAGTGGCGGCAGATAGCGTCGAACGCAGTCTCACCGTCCTCAATGACGATCTGTTCCCTGCCTGGGAAGGAGCCGAAGCAGTAACGGTCGGCAACGACCATTGCGCCGCACATCTCGATGAGCTTTGTGAACTCGGGATCGTCGATCTCGCTTCCCACGAGCGCAACGCGGGCGCGGAACGGGAATTTTTCCTCGGGCTTACGGGTCTTGAGCTCCTCAAGAGTCTCCTCCAGATACGGAAGAATGAGCTTGTGCGGGCAGACCTGACTTACGAGCTGAATAACATGGAACTCATAGCCGGTGATGGGCGGATTATCGAGCTTACGGTAGTCGCCGATCTCGGTGATAACGCGGCTGAGCTCGTTGTGCTCGGCTATAGCCTTGCGCATCGCTTCCTCGGAAACATCGACGCCGAGGCGCTCGTGCATGGGATCAACGACCTTGAGCTTGAGCTGTGCCTTGTAGTAATCGAGGTTGGTCTTATCACCCTTCATGGGAGGGTCGATCTGGGTGACGAAAAATCCGTCGTGCTTTACGGGATTTATGAGGAAGAAGTGCTCCTCCATACGCTCCATGGTGGCGCAGCTTTCGGCGCCGAACAGAGCGCTCAGGTAATTGTAGCCGCCTTCGATGGCACGCTCGAGAATGGAACGCGCATAGGGGCAGGTACGGTTGGTCATGTAGTAATTTGCAATGTCCGTGGATGTGCAATTTGGAGCGCGAAGTCTTGAAGAAAAGCAGCCTTCAAGATTAAGAAGGACTTCGGGTATGTAATAGCAGTTGTAACCGAGTGCTATCTGCCCTTCCTCCACTGCCTTGGTGACAAGCTCGTTCTGAGCTTCCTGCAGCAGGTTTTCAAAGTAGATCAGATGTTTTAGGTCTTTCATTTGCAACCCCTTCCGCTTATTTAAA
>CAVGWF010000058.1:0-35279 GCA_963632825.1 Escherichia coli
GTTTAACGGTTAATTTAGAAGCTATACCGCAGTAGCTGATAATAAATTATCAAATTATTATTAATTTTTCAAGTAACCATTGCGCAATTCGTGTGATTGCAAAAACGCAGCACTGAAGTTTTTACAAAAATGACGATGCATATAGACAAAGAATGTGATATAACTAACTTTCATTGACTCACAATACCGATGCTTAAGCAAAATACTGTCATTTATTTAACGAATAGCAGCCAGATACAAGAACATTATGTCAGAACGACACCAGAGCTTGCAAAAAGCTCCGGTGTTGTTTTTCTTTGCCTTTGAGGCTGCCTTATTTTTCCTTGTGCAAATGATAAATCGAGATTGACAACCTTTTGGCGAAATGCAGTTGATGAGCCCCGAGAGGGATGATAAAGTCTTAACAAAGGCAGCGCAGGAAACCGTTTCGACGGGAACGGAAACAGCACCTAACGCTGCGGCACTTGCAAGCGTCAAATGAAATCGGACAACAAAAATGTATAAAGGAGAATGAAATAATGCAAAAAAGCGGACTCGTAAAAAGCAGCAAATACGCGTGGGTCGTATTGGCACTGCTTATACTCATGCAGTTTGTATATGCCGGTATCACGCTGAGCACCGTTACCCTGTACATGGAGCCCATCCTCAATGCACACCCCGAGGTGTCCCGTACCGCATATGCTCTAACGATCACCCTCAACGGCGGCGCAAATGCCATAATCAGTATATTCTTCGGCAAGCTCGTTGAAAAGTTCGGGCTCAAGAAGATGATTTCCTTCTGCTCGCTGCTGATGATAGCCGGCGTTCTTCTGTATGCAAACGGCACCGTCATCTGGATGTTCTACCTTGCAGCGATCCTTCAGGGCATTTCCCTCTGCTTCTGCTCCGGCGCTTCCTGCTCGATCATATTCAGCAAATGGTTTGCCCACTCCACCGGCACTCTGCTTTCCGCAACAGCGATCGGCTCCGGACTTGCAGGCGTTATCTTCAGCCCGATAGTCTCCAACTGGATCAGCACCATCGGCTGGACAGCTTCGCTCTACATCAACTGCGCGATCGTCGTTTTCACCGCAGTCGTTCTCATTGTGTTCCTCAAGGACAGCCCTGAAAAGTACGGAGTAAAGCCCATGTGGAATGACAAGGTCAAGATCGCCGACGAAAGCGGCGCGATCATCCCCTACGGCGTCACCGCCAAGGAAGCATACAAATCCGTACAGTTCTGGTGCGGCACGATCGGTATCGGTCTGTTCGGACTGATCATCTACGGAGCTATCTGCAATATCGCGATTTTCTCATCCGACCTCGGCTATGACGGCGGCGTGATGCTGTCTGTCATGTATGCGGCGAACATCATCCTTCAGCTGCCGTTCGGCATCCTCGCCGACAAGCTCGGCATCCGTACCTGCATGGTTGCATACTCGATCATGGCAATCGCCTCGGTGTTCATCTATGCCACTGCACCTGCCATCGGCATGATGTATGTCGGCACCGTCCTTCTCGGCGGCTCGTTCTGCATCCTCAAGGCGACCCTTCCCGTTTACACCCTGCAGATCTTCGGCAACCGTGCACAGGGTCAGATCATGGGCATCATGATCGCCGTTATGAACTGCGGCGTTGCCTTCGGTATGCCCGTGCTGAACGCCGCATATGACATCACCGGCTCTTACAGCGGCATGTTCAGGCTCTTCGGCTTCCTCGGTATCGTCCTTGCCGTCATGATCTTCATCGGCTGCAAGCCCATCAGGAAGGTCGTAGACGAGAAGAAGGCCATCGAATCCGGTAAGACCGCCTCGGCGAACGAATAAGTACCCCCCGTACATTCTCCGCTGCCGGCTCATCCGAGCCGGCGGCGGGGAGACGATATGATATCAGGTAAAAACAAACAAAGGAGCAAACCGAAAATGGAAAAGAAAGATTACAGTCCTCTTTTTACCCCGTTTAAGATAGGTAAGATGGAGCTCAAGAACCGCCTTGTGCTTTCTCCTATGGGTCACAATGCATCTCTCCCTTACGGCGCAAAGTCCGATTGGGAGATAGATTACTATGAAGAACGCGCAAGAGGCGGCGTCGGTATGATAATCACCGGCTGCACTCCTCTTACCGAGAAGATCGCGCAGGGCTCTCACGAGGGAACTCTTGAAAGTGATATTCCCATTCCCGCATACACGGATCTCGTTGAGAGAGTCCACCGCTGGGGAGCAAAGATCTGCCTTCAGATGACTCCGGGCACGGGACGCAACGGCTACCCCAACGAGTTTGGCGACAAGCTCATCTCCTCATGCGAGCAGCCCACCTTCTTCAAGCCTGATGTTTTCACCCGTGAGATGACAAGGGAGGAAATAAAGGAGCTTCAGGAGACCTTCAGGTACGCGGCGGGCGTCGCCCGTGACGCAGGCTTCGATGCCATTGAGATACATGCTCATGCGGGCTACCTCATCGACCAGTTTATGTCCAAGGTTTTTAATCACCGCACCGACGAGTACGGCGGCAGTGCCGAGAACCGCACACGCTTTGCCCGCGAGATGGTCGAGGCGGTCCGCTCCGTAGTAGGTCCGGATATGCCCATCCTGTTCCGCATCGCACTTGACCACGGCTGGGAAGGCGGCCGTACCTTCGATGAGTCCAAGGAGCTTGTCGAGTGGCTCCAGAAGTGCAGCATCGACGCATTCGATGTCGACGCCGGCTCTTACGAGCGCCTTGACTACATTTTCCCGCCCTCCTATCAGGGTCCCGCCTGCATGAGCTATGTCTGCGATTTCGCAAGAGAGAATATCAGCAAGCCCATTCTCAACGGCGGCACTCACGACCCCGATACCGCGCTCGAGCTCATTACCTCCGGCAAGGCTGACTTCGCAATCCTCGGCCGTGCGCTCATCGCCGACCCCGATATCCCCAACAAGCTGCTTGCCGGTCACCGTGAGGATGTCCGTCCCTGCCTGCGCTGCAACGAGGACTGTATCGGCCGTATCTGGAACCGCCGTACCAAGATATCCTGCTCCGTCAACACCAGAGTGGGCGAGGAGAGAGCCTTCAGGATCGAAAAGACCAATGACCCGAAGAATATCGTCATCATCGGCGCAGGTCCCTCCGGCCTTGAAGCTGCCCGTGTTGCCGCGCTCAAGGGACACAGGGTCACCGTATATGAGAAGGACGGTCACCTCGGCGGTACCGCCCGTGTAATAGCGACATCCTCATTCAAAAATTACATCCGTGCTCTGTTTGAGTACTACACAGTGCAGATGGATAAGCTCGGTGTCGAGATACATCTGAACACCGAAATCAAGGCAGACGATCCCGTTCTGGAAGCTGCCGACTGGATATTTGTAAGCACCGGCACCGTTCCCGTATGCCCGCCGATCCCCGGCCTTGACGGCAGCAATGTTTTCAATATGTACGAGGTGCATAAGGACCACGGTCTTGTCAAGGGCGACAATATCGTCATCTGCGGCGGCGGTGAGTCCGGCTGTGACGGCGGCTACGAGCTGGCTCTCGACTACGGCAAGAATGTCACCATCGTCGAAATGGCGGATATCATGGCAAAGGACGCAATGTTTATAAACCGCGACTGCATCTGCGCGAAGATGGAAAAGCTCGGCGTCCGCCTGATGACCAAGACCAAGGTGCTCAGCGTCGACGAAAACGGCGTCACCGTCGAGAAGGCCGACGGCAGCACCGAGTACCTGCCCGCAGATACCGTTATCAACGCTCTCGGCATGAAGCCCAGAACGGAGCTGGTGGACGCGCTCAAGGCAAAGTACTACAACAAGACCATTGCCATGGGCGACAGCGTCAGGATGGGCAAGATAGGCACTGCGGTACGCAGCGGCTTCTTTGCGGCAATGAGTATAGATCGCTGAGCATGAAACGGCTGTCCGTGCCGTCACGCGGCACGGACGGCTCAAAAGAAAGGAGCAAAATCGTTATGAGAGATACCATTCCTTATGAATTAGAGTACCTTTTCTCCTACGCGGCCGACTGCGACCCTAACTTTGAAGTTTATGATCCGTCTGTCTTCGGCGGCTTCCGCCTTACGGGCTACATCATCGGCGGCTGGGTAAAGGGCGACAGGATAAACGGCAGACTGAAGCCCTTCGGCGGCGACTGGTGCCACGGCACGCCGAACGGAACGCAGAATGTGAATGTACGCGCGACCATTGAGACGGACGACGGCGCAAAGATCTACATGCCGTATCAGGGCAGAAACGACATCGGCGGCTACGAGGATGTTCTCAAGTACAAAAAATTCATCTTCCCCGAGCAGGTGCGCAATGCGATACACTACCAGCTCGAGACCGACGATCCCCGCTACGAATGGCTCAACCACACCTTCTGCATCGGCTTCGGCGTGGCAAAATTCACCGACCCCGTTGTCGTGCGCTACGATGTTTACGCCGTTAGCACCAAGAAGTGAGAAAGGAGAAGAAATATGGCTAACGATTTGAACAAGACCCGTATCGACCATCTTTTTTCCGCCGATATCGACCTTGAGTGCTGGGGCTTTTACCCCTCCGTCGGCGGCGGCGTTCGCGTAAACTCCGTTCCAAGGTCCGGCGAGGTGTTCACGCGGACAGAGGTCATCGGCGAGGTCGTCCCCGGCGGAGAGGTAACGCAGCTTCTGCGTTATAACGGCGTTTTTGAACTCGACGGACGCATCACCTTAAAGCTCAATGACGGCACGCTGGTCTATGTGCCTTATACCGGCAGAGCCGATTTCTGTACCGTCGACGAGATAAAGGAATTTGCATCGGGCAATATCGAACGCGGTACCGATGTCTACTTCGCAAGCCCCATCGAATCGACGGATCCCAGGCTTGACAAGATGTTCGTTTTTGCGGTCGGAAGACTTGATAACGCAGGAAAACCCACAAAGCTCATGCTCGACCTTTACGAGTACGAGTGTCTGCCCCTTTAAGGCAACAGGAGGTACGATATGTTTGATCTTCATGGCAGAGTAGCGGTCGTTACCGGCGCATCCAGCGGTCTTGGCCGTCAGTTCGCACTCGCGCTCGCGGGTCAGGGTGCAGATATAGTCCTGCTTGCGCGCCGCATGGAAAAGCTCGAAGCAGTTGCACGGGAGGTCAGAGCAAAGGGCGTCAGTTGCCTGCCCGTCAAGTGCGATATCTGTGAGCTCGACGATATAAAAGCAGCCGTAAAGGCTGCCGTTGACGAGTTCGGCAAGGTCGATATCCTCGTCAACAATGCGGGCGGAGGACCGTTCTATCCCATAACCGAGACTCCGGACGACTTCTGGCAGCACGGCCTTGACCTTGAGCTCACCGGCGTATTCCGCTGCATCCGCGAGTTTGGCAGGGAGATGATCAAGGCGGGCTATGGCCGCATCATCAACAATGCATCTCTGTTCGGCCGCATCGGCACGGGAGAGATAGCGATCTCCAACTACTGCGCAGTCAAGGGCGGCGTTGTGAACCTCACGCGTGAGGTCGCCTGTGAGATGTGCAGACACGGCATTACCTGCAACTGCGTGTGCCCCGGCTTCTTCCCCTCGGAGTCCAACAGCCCCGAGGCTATGGAAATGCTCGGACCGTGGATAAACTCCCGCGTGCCCATGGGCAGAGCCGGCGTTGACGGTGAGCTCGACAGCACGATAATCTATCTTGCGGCAGACGAATCGTCGTATGTAAACGGCGCGATCGTCTCCTGCGACGGCGGCTGGACATGCTGCTGACAACCAAATCTGACAAGGAAAGGATATAATCATGGATCTTAAGCTTAAAGATAAAGTCGTTCTCATCAACGGCGCGACCGGCGGTATCGGCAGAGCGGTGTGCTTTGCCCTTAAAGAGGAGGGTGCAAGGATAGCACTTTCCGGACGCGATGCAGACAAGGTTGCAAAGCTCGCAGCCGACCTCGGGCTCGGCTCTGACAGGCTGTGGACAAATGTTGCCGATGTAACGGACGAGGAGCAGGTCAAGGCATTTGTCGACGGCGCACTCGCCCACTTCGGACACATTGATTCCATTATCCCCAACGCAGGCTACGAGGGTAAGTGGGAGTTTAACAGCCAGATGAGCAAGGAAAACTTCGACAAGGTTTTCGGCATCAATGTTCTCGGCGTAATGTATATGCTCAAGTATGGCGGCGATGCCCTTGCAAAGCAGGGACACGGCTCAGTCGTAATCACCTCGTCGATAGGCGGCGTTGTCGGCAGCCCCGGTATGGCCATCTACTGTGCCTCCAAGCATGCCGTGCAGGGACTCATGAAGTCTGCCGCCCGCGAGCTCGGTCCCAAGGGCGTCAATGTCAACAGCGTCAATCCCGACGGCGTTGATACCTCCATGCTCACCCGTATCGGCGAAAACGCACTCGGTGATTCAATGAGCCCGGAGGAGCGCTACGCGGCACTCGTCTCCGGCACCTACGACAAGCGTGCCGCAACTCCCGAGGAAGTCGCGTACCTCATTCTGTATTATATCTCACCGTGGGCATCCCACATTTTCGGTACCAAGACCGTCATAGACGGCGCAAACGGCGACGGCGAGACCGTGAGACCGTAAATTCCCGGCATACAGGTTCTCCTTTCGGATCATATGTGATCTTCATAGCATATCCTTCCTACCCTCCCTGAGCCGAGGGGACGCTTCCGCCCCTCGGGTGAGCGCCGGTTAAATGCACCGGCCGGCTGGGCGCAAGCCATCCGTTCAGACGCCGGCTGCATTTATTCGGTGCTTGCTCACATTCCGCCCGGTGCATCGGGCTTCGCGGCAGGGAAGGACGCACCAGATATGTGCATGGACAGCCTGCGGTCTGCCACTTATAAAAAAATACGTTCTTATGGATGAAAACCCTTGACTTTACGGGGGTTATTATGTATATTGTTCACGATGCAAAGGGCACTCCGGACGCAGGTCCGGGGTGTCCTTTCTCATATTTTATTTTAAGAAATGGGGGAGGATAAATGTCCAAAGAACTCATTCGCCTTGTGAACTGTCAAATGGCGTTTGACGACGAGATCGTTTTAGACGATATTAACCTGTATTTCAATGATAAGGAATTCCTCACGCTGCTCGGTCCCTCCGGCTGCGGCAAGACCACCACGCTCAGAATAATCGGCGGTTTTATCAAGCCCACCGGCGGAGATGTGCTTTTTGACGGCGAGAGGATAAATGATGTCCCGCCTCATAAGAGAAAGGTGAACACTGTTTTTCAGAAGTATGCGCTGTTTCCGCATCTGGATGTATACGAGAATGTGGCTTTCGGGCTGCGTCTTGCAAAGCTTTCCGAGCAGGAGATAGACGACCGCGTTGCCGAAATGCTTGAGATAGTTAGCCTCAAGGGCTTTGAAAACCGCAAGGTGTCTCAGCTCTCGGGCGGTCAGCAGCAGCGTGTCGCCATTGCGAGGGCTCTGGTAAACCGTCCAAAGGTGCTGCTTCTCGACGAGCCGCTCGGCGCTCTCGACCTGCGCCTTAGAAAGGATATGCAGAACGAGCTCAAGCGTATTCAGCAGGCGATGGGCATCACTTTTATATATGTAACTCACGATCAGGAGGAGGCGCTGTCCATGTCCGACACGGTTGTCGTAATGGACAAGGGGCGCATCCAGCAGATCGGAACTCCGGAGGATATTTACAACGAACCGAAAAATGCATTCGTTGCCGACTTTATCGGCGAGAGCAACATTCTCGACGGCATCATGCTAGAGGACAGGCTCGTTAAATTCTTCGGCAGAAGATTCAAATGCGTCGATTCGGGCTTCAAGAAAAACGAGCCGGTCGATGTCGTCATACGCCCCGAGGACATTGACATCGTAACGCCCGACGACGGGCACCTGTGCGGAACGGTGACCTCAGTCACCTTCAAGGGCGTGCATTACGATACCATAGTCGATTTCAAGGGCTTCAAGTGGCTCATACAGACGACCGATTTCTATGATGTCGGCTCATACATCGGTATCCGCCTCGAGCCCGAGGATATACACATCATGCACAAGAGCGAGTACTCCGGACAGTTCGGCGACTACAGCTCCTACTCCGCAGAGTACGACGAGATGGACGACCCCGACCTCTATCCCGACGACGGTGAGGAGAGCGAGGAGCCTGCGGAGGGCGGAGAAAATGAAGAATAAAGCTCTTGCCGCGCCCTACCTCGTGTGGATGGCACTGTTTACGGTAGTGCCGCTTGCCATCGTTGTGTATTATGCATTCACCGATGCCGCGACCGGTGAGCTCACGCTCGCCAATATCTCAAACCTCGGCAATTATCTGCCGATACTCATAAAGAGCATATGGCTCGCGCTCATATCCTCGCTTATCTGCATCATTATCGGATACCCCGTGGCGTATTACATCGCAAACTGCAGGGAGACGGCGCAGCGCTTTCTGTATATGCTCGTTATGCTGCCGATGTGCATAAGCTTTCTTCTGCGCACTCTCGCGTGGGTCGCTCTCACGGAGGACACCGGCATAATCAACAATTTCGTGACCTCGCTCGGGCTTCAGCCGCTTCCGCTTATCCGCAATAACGGCGCGGTAGTGCTCGGTATGGTATACAACTATCTGCCGTATATGATAATGCCGCTCTACACCGTTATCATGAAGATAGACCGGCGTCTTATCGAGGCTGCGCAGGATCTCGGCTGCAACGGCGTGAATGTATTCCGCCGCGTTATCCTGCCGCTGTCGGTGCCGGGCATAATCTCGGGCTTTACGATGGTTTTCGTGCCGGCGGTGTCCACCTTCTACATATCCCAGAAGCTCGGCTCCTCCGGAACGACGCTCATAGGCGATGTCATAGAAAGCCAGTTCAAAACGGCATATAATCCCAACCTCGGTGCAGCGCTCAGCCTCATCCTGATGGTGATGATCTTTGTCTGCATCGGCGTTATGAACCGCTTCGGCGATGAGGAAGAGGAGGTCGTAACGCTGTGAAGAATTTCAACAAGGTCTTTACCGTCATCGTTCTGCTGTTTCTGTATATCCCGATGATAGTTCTTGCTGTCGGCTCGTTCAACAGCGGCATGGATATTGCCGTATTCAAGGGCTTTACGCTCGATAACTATTCCGCACTGTTTCGTGACGGAGTTCTGCTGCCGCTGCTTTTAAACTCGGTCATTATCGCGCTTTTGTCCTCGGTGCTTGCAACTATCCTCGGAACGGCAGCCTCGCTCGGCATATACTCCATGGGACCGCGGCTCCGCAGATTCACCATGAGCGTAACAAATATTCCGCTTACAAACCCGGAGATCGTCACCGGCGTTTCGCTGGCGCTGCTGTTCGCGTTTGTCGGAACGGTGATGAAGATAAACAACATTCTCGGCTTTGCAACGCTCCTTATAGCACATATAACCTTCAATCTGCCGTATGTCATCCTCTCGGTCATGCCAAAGCTCAGGCAGATGGATCCGAATCTGCGCGAGGCGGCGATGGATCTCGGCTGTACGCCGTGGCAGGCGTTTTATAAGGTCGTTATCCACGAGCTGACTCCGGGCATAATATCGGGCGCTCTCATGGCATTCACCATGAGCCTTGACGACTTTGTTATAAGCTATTTCGTCTACGGCCCGAGATTCGTCACCCTGCCGGTCGAGATATATAACTACACCAAAAAGCCGCTTCAGCCGAAGATATACGCGCTGTTTACGCTTCTGTTTGCGGCGATACTTATCGTAATGGTGCTTATGAACCTCCTGCAGGAGCATGATGCCAAACGCACGAAGGAAAACCGCAGAGCCTTCCGCCCAAGAAAGCAGGTGGACGCATGAAGAAAATAATACCTGTTCTGCTGTGCGCGGTCATGCTTTTTTCGCTCATGCCGGTAAAGGCGAGCGCCGAGGAGGTAACGATAAATGTTTATAACTGGGGGCAGTATATCTCCGACGGCACCGACGGCTACATTGATGTAAACAAGGCCTTCACCGAAAAAACCGGCATCAAGGTCAACTACATGACCTTTGACTCCAACGAGACCATGTATACCAAGCTCAAGACCGGCGGCAGCACCTACGATGTCATTATCCCCTCGGACTACATGGTTGCGCGCCTCATAGCCGAGGATATGCTTGAGGAGCTTGATTACTCCAATATTCCCAATTATGAGCTTATAGACGATGCATATAAAAATACCTCCTACGATCCGGAGAACAAATACTCGGTGCCGTACACATGGGGAACGGTCGGCGTTATATACAATAAAAAATATGTCGATGAAGCCGATCTCGGCTCATGGGAGCTTCTGTGGAATGACAAGTATTCCGGCAAGATACTCATGTTCGATAATCCGCGCGACGCGTTTGCGATAGCGGAGCTCATGCTGGGGATAGATATAAACAGCGAGGATCAGGACGAGCTGCGCTCGGCGGCGTATAAGCTTATCGAGCAGAAGCCGCTCGTGCAGGAATATGTCATGGACCAGATATTCAGCAAAATGGAGCGCGAGGAGGCGTGGATAGCGCCGTACTATGCCGGCGACTACCTGCTCATGGCTCAGGAAAACCCCGATCTCGGCTTTTATTTCCCCGAGGAGGGCTATAACCTCTTTATTGATGCTGCATGCATACCCAAGGGCTGTCAGAACAAGGCTGCGGCCGAGGCGTATATAAACTTCCTGTGCGATCCCGAGATATCGGGCGAGAATCTCGACTACCTCGGCTACTCAACGCCTATATCCGAGGCAAAGCAGTATATGGATCCCGAGACAGCCTCAAGCGAGATCGCATATCCCACCGCCGAGACGCTTTCACGAGGCAAGGCCTTCATTAACCTCTCCGAGGATACCAGCCGTTTTACGGATTCGCTCTGGCTTCAGGTCAAGACACAGGGAGGCGTCGATACCTACGCGATAGTTTCCATGTGCGCCGTCGCCGTGCTGCTCACGGCATACTTCGTCATCCACGGCGCAAGAAGGAAAAAACGCATAGCCAACCGCTGCCGGAAGTGGAAGCAATAAAAATTTCATACCAAAGGTTTATAAGCCGCGCTTTTCTCGTCTGAAAAGCGCGGTTTTTGTTGTGTACGGGCGCTGAAGCTGATATAATATAAACTGATTAAATGCCGCCTGCGGTGCTTTACGCAGCCTAACAAGGAATTCGGTGAAAATCCGAAGCAGTCCCGCTGCCGTGAATGGCGACGAGGGCGCATAAAGCCACTGTGTTTTTACGGGAAGGCGCGCCTGAGGCAGACCCATGAGCCGGAAGACTTGCCGCAGTGAGGGTATTTGAAATTCTAAGGAGGTGAGATATATGCGCGAGGACGCATGGACGCTCAATATTACCTACGAGTAGAACAAAAATCAAAAACAAAAACAACTTACTTGGAGGTAAAACATGAAAAAAAGATCATTGAGCCTGCTTCTGGCTCTTTTAATGGTGCTGAGCCTCATCGTGCCCGGTACCGCGGCCTTTGCCGACAGCGTTGATGTACAGACTCCCGCAAGTGCTGAGAGCACTCAGCTCAAATGGGCTAAAAAGCTTGGCACCGGCTGGATGAACGCTCCCAGCGTACCCACTATAGCCGACGACGGCGTTATCGTAATGGTCGGAAAGACCATTAATAAGCTCGGCTTTGACGACGGCGAGATCATCGCAAGCGGTGAGATGAGCGCGTCTCCGAGCTACGGCTATACGCCGTGCATTATAGCCGGCGACAGCATTATAGCTCCGCTCGGCGGCGGCACACTTCAGGCATTCGATGCAAAGACGCTCGAAAGCAGGTGGGCATATAGCGACGAGCTCAAGGGTCAGGCACTTTCGCCGATCCTGTATGCCGACGGAAAGCTCTACACCGGCTTCTGGAATGGTGAGGAAAAGAACGCAAACTTTGTCTGCGTTGATGCCGTTACCGGTAAGCTTGACTGGAGCTACACCGTTAAGGGCGGCTTTTACTGGGCAGGCGCTGCCGAGGCCGGCGATTATGTCGTAGTCGGCACCGATGACGGCGCAAATGGCACTGCCGGCGACAGCTCGCTTCTGTGCTTCAAGAAGACCTATGCCGATGGCGAAGCGGCGGAGCCCGTATCGGCTGCCGTCCTGACCGGCTGCGGCGATGCGCGCAGCAGCATCACAATGGATAACGGCAGGGCGTATTTCACTACAAAGGGCGGATACCTCTGCTCGGCAGCCGTTGATGAGAAAACGGGTGACATAAGCGACCTCAAGACCGTATCCTTCGGTGCTCAGAGCACCTCAACTCCCGTAATTTACGGCGATTACATTTACTTCGGCGCGGGCAGCGGCATATCCGATTCCGGCTCCAATGGCAATTTCGTCATTGCGGACAAGGAAACGCTCGAGGTGAAAAGCTATGTAGCGCTCAAGGGCTATCCCCAGTGCAAGATGCTCCTTTCAACGGCGTATCTTGAGAGCACCGGATATCTGTATTTCTACAGCACCTATAACATGAATCCCGGCGGCGTTTCGCTCATAAAGGTCAAGGCGGACGATATAAGTGACACGGAGCTCATAGAGCTTTATGATGCCGAGGGCTATGCGCAGTACTGCATCGCAAGCGTCATAACCGATAAGAATGGCAATCTCTATTACAAAAACGACAGCGGCTGCGTTTTCTGCCTTACTCAGCGCATGAGCGCGGATGTATCCGTCAGCGTTTCCGATAAGGGCAGCGTAGAGCTCAGCCGTGCCGAGGTAACGGCATATGACCGTAATGCCGACGGAAAGATCGACATTGATGAGGTGCTTTATGCGGCTCACGACGAATACTACGACGGCGGCGCGGCAGCGGGCTACGCCTGTGCAAGCAGCGACTACGGCGCATACATAACAAAGCTCTGGGGCGACGAGAGCGGCAACTTCGGCTACCATGTCAATGACAAGATGTCCATGGGACTTTCCGATGAGGTCTCCGAGGGAGATCATGTTTACGCCTATATAACCGCAAACGCCTATCCCAATGACGATGCCTACGCATTTTTTGACGCATATGCGCTGTCGGCTGTGGCCGGCGGCAGCGTGACGGTAAAGCTCAACTACCGGTCGGGCTATGACGAGAGCTACAATGAGGTGTTCTCCGGCTTTGACAAGGCCGTGCTTACGGCGTATGCAAACGGTGAGAAGGCAGAAGGCTTTACATACAAGAGCATCGGAAACGGCGAATATGAGCTCAGCTTTGACAAGGCGGGGGAGTACACCGTTGCTGCGGCCGCGGAGAATAACGCGATAGTTCCCGCAGAGTGCAGGATAACGGTCATCCCGCAGCCCGGCTTTAACGATGTTTCCGCGGCAGACTATTATTATGATGCCGTAGCATGGGGAAGCTCCGAGGGCATAGTCCGCGGCTACAGCAGCACGGTTTTTGCACCTGACGATGCCTGCACCCGCGCGCAGATAGTAGCATTCCTTTACCGCTGTGCGGACTGCCCGGCGGTGAGCGGCGAGTGCAAATTCGACGATGTCACCGATGAAAACTACAAGGATGCGATAATCTGGGCAAGCGAGAACGGCATAGCCCTCGGCTACAGCGACACGGTATTTGCACCCGACGATACCTGCACCCGCGCACAGGCGGTGACATTCCTATACCGCTTCATTGGTACTCAAGGCAATGACCAAGGCTGCAGCTTCACGGACATCACCGCAGGCGAGTATTACTACGATGCGGTCGTGTGGGCGGCCGGACGCAATGTTGCAAACGGCTTCCCCGACGGCAGCTTCCGCCCGAATGACGATTGCACGAGGGCACAGATAGTGACCTTTATCTATCGCGCGGCAGCCTGAAAATGAAAAAACGGAGGATAGCGCTCCTCCTCTGCGTTCTGATCTTATGCAGCCTGCTTGCAGGCTGCATGAAGAACGAGGAGGCGGTAAATTTAGCCGAGGACATTTACCTCGGCTCGGACGGCGTCGTCACCGCGCAGACGCTTTCGGAGCTTCACCGGAGCGGGAATATCGTTTCGGTGCACGGAAAAAGCGGTGATTATGAGTATAAGTGGACGGTTTCCGGCTCGGATGTAACGCAGGAGAAGGATATCTGCATGGCGCTTGACATAAGCGCCGGTGACGACGGCACCGTGAACATAAAGCTGAAAAGCACGCAATCGTTCGGCTTTTTGCCGACACTGTCTGTGACACTGCCCGAAAAATGGGATGCCCAGAGCGCGAGCGTTTATGCTTCCAGCGGCGAGCGTCTGTGCGAAGCGGCCCTTACGGGGACGAACAATACGACGCTCACATTCAAGCTTACGGAAGGCGTTTTCGAGTATGCGGTCCGTGCCGACGCTGCGGCGCCGGAGACGGCTTCACCCGATGTAAAGCTCTCCGACGGCAGCCGCACCGAGCAGGACAAGTACGGCACCGATCCGGTGCCGGAGGGAAAGCCCGAGCCGGTGGAGCCGGAGGACTCCGAGATAGACACGGATAAGAAGCTGCACTGTACCATATCCATAGACTGCACTACCATACTCGATAATATTGAAAACCTCGATCCGGCAAAGCTTGATGTGCTCCCTCAGGACGGGATAGTGCTCGGCGCGGTCACGGTCGAGTTTTACGAGGGCGAGTCGGTGTTTGATCTCCTGCAGCGCGTCTGCCGGGAGAATGGGATACACCTTGAGGCGTCGTTCACGCCGGGCTACAACAGCGCCTATGTAGAGGGCATACACAATCTCTATGAGTTTGACTGCGGCGAGACCTCGGGCTGGATGTACAGCGTAAACGGCTGGTTCCCCAACTACGGATGCAGCCGCTATGTACTGCATGACGGCGACGTGGTGCGCTGGCGCTACACCTGTGATCTCGGAGCCGATGTAGGAGGCGGTATGTGGTGAGAAGTGCGTTTTCATCGCTTCACCCGTTTGTCGGGATTACATATTTTACGGCGGTGCTCACGCTCACCATGCTTTATATGCATCCGGTGCTCATGCTTATAAGCCTGCTTGCCTCGGCAAGCTATGTCGGCATACTCAAGGGAATGAAAGCGCTTGCAAAAACGCTTGCCTGTATCATCCCGTTCATGCTGCTCATGGGCATTTTCAACGCACTGTTCAATCATGCCGGACAGACCCCGCTTTTTTACCTCGGCAACGGCAATGCCGTGACGCGCGAGGCACTTGTCTACGGCGTTTTCGCCTCAATGATGTTCGCAGGCGTTATACTGTGGTTTGCGTGCTTCAACGAGATAATGACGAGCGATAAGCTGCTGTTCCTTTTCGGAAGATTCAGTCCGGCAATATCTCTGCTGCTTTCAATGGCTCTGCGGCTCGTCCCGAGATTCGGCGAAAAGATACGCAGCATTTCAAGAAGCAGAGCCCAGATAGGCATGGGCACCGAGACCGGCGGCCTGGCGCGCAGATTCTCAAACGGAGCAAGGATACTGTCGGCAGCCGTGAGCTGGGCGCTTGAGGGCTCAATAACGGCAGCGGACTCGATGAAGAGCCGCGGCTACGGTACGGCGCGGCGCACGAGCTTTTCGATCTACCGCTTCGATTCCCGTGATGCCGCGGCACTTGCGGCAGCGGTCGCCGCCGCCGCCGCGGTCATTGCGGCGGTGCTTGCCGGCGGCATATACGCAAGGTATTATCCGAGCATCATAATAAGCGCGGCAACGCCCGTGTCCGTATGCGGAACGGCGGCTTTTGCGGTGCTGTGCTTTATCCCGCATTTTACCGAAGCAAGGGAGGCGTACATATGGCGGCGTTCAGTATCCGCGATCTGAGCTTTACATATCCGCAGGAGCGGGAGCCTGCCATAAAAAACATCACGCTGGATATACCCGAGGGTGAGATAACGCTCATCTGCGGCGCGTCCGGCAGCGGCAAGAGCACCCTGCTGCGCCGGCTGAAAACCTGCCTTGCCGACCATGGCACGGCGAGCGGCAGCATACTGTTTTTCGGCAGGGAGCTCGATGAAACTCCCGCGCAGGAGCAGGCCGGACGCATAGGGTTCGTGTTTCAGCACCCCGACGACCAGATAGTCACCGACAAGGTGTTTCACGAGCTGGCGTTCGGACCGGAAAGCCTCGGCTGGAGGCAGGATAAAATGCGCCTTGCCGTTGCCGAGGCGGCGAGCTTTTTCGGCATGACCGACAGCTTCGAGAGCAAGGTTCAGGCTCTCTCCGGAGGACAAAAGCAGCTTCTGAATCTGGCGTCGGCAGTGGCTGTGCACCCGGATGTGCTGATTCTCGACGAGCCCACAAGTCAGCTCGATCCCATTGCGGCGTCCGATTTTTTCGCCGCGCTGAGGAAGCTCAACCGCGAGCTCGGGCTGACGGTCATACTAACCGAGCACCGGCTCGAGGAGGCCCTTTCCATGGCGGATAAGCTTGCCGTTCTGGATTCCGGCAGGCTCGTGGCGTTCGGTACTCCGGAGCAGACGGTGCTGAAAATAAAAAACAATCCGCTGTTTGAGTCGATGCCGGCTGCGGTGAGGATATTCTCGGCGCTCGGCGGCGAGGGCAGCGCACCGCTGACCATAGGACAGGGCAGGGCGTTCATATCCGGGCTTGAGCCAAAAAGAGCGCTTCCGAGCCGGATGGTGCCCGAGCCGTCGGAGACGGCGGCGGAGCTGAAGGAGTGCTGGTTCAGATACGAGAAAAACGCACCCGATGTGCTGCGCGGACTGAGCCTCAGACTGCACAGGGGAGAGGTGTTCTCGCTTGTCGGCAGCAACGGCTCCGGCAAGAGCACCACCGTCGGCATACTCGCGGGAACCATCAAGCCGTATCGCGGCAGGGTGAAGCTGGGCGGCAGCCGCGCAGTGGCTCTGCCGCAGGATCCGCGCGAGCTTCTGTCAAGAGAAAGCGTGCTTGACGAGCTCGGAGAGATGGATGCACCGCACGAGCGCACTGACGAAATAATCGAGCTTATGGAGCTCGGAGATATATTGGAGCGCCATCCGTTCGATATATCCGGCGGTGAGCAGCAGAGGCTTGCCCTCGGCAAGGCGCTGCTGACGGAGCCAGATGTGCTGCTGCTTGACGAGCCCACGAAAGGCATGGACGGGCAGATGAAAATGCGCCTCGGAAGGCTTATGGAAGCGCTCAGAAAACAGGGAAAGGCGGTGCTCATCGTAAGCCACGACATTGAGTTTGCCGCACGCTTTTCCGACAGATGCGCGATGCTGTTCAGAGGCGAGCTCGTGACCGAAAACACGCCGCACGAGTTTTTCGCCGGAAACTGCTTTTATACCACCGCCGCAGCCAAGCTCAGCCGCGGCTTCGTGCCCGGCGCCGTGCTGTGCGAGGAGGTCATAGAGTGCCTGAAACAGTGAAAAGCCGCAGCGCTTTGGTCTCGGCCGCCGCGATCGCTTTGTCGGTCGTGCTGCTTGCCGTTGAGACTGCCCTGTGGAAAAACAAGCAGTATTACCTGACCTCGGTGATCATCATACTGCTCGCCTTTGCGATGCTTTTCGCCCGCTTTGAGCGCAGACGGCCGCAGGCACGCGAGATAGTCATTCTTGCCGTCATGACGGCTCTTGCGGTAGCGGGAAGGGCGGCGTTTTATTGGGCGCCGCAGTTTAAGCCCGTTTGCGCGATAGTCATAATAACGGCGGCCGCCTTCAACGCCGAGGCGGGCTTTATGACCGGCGCTGCCTCAGGGCTCGTTTCAAATTTTTTCTTCGGGCAGGGACCGTGGACACCGTGGCAGATGCTCGGCTTCGGGCTCGTGGGCTTTCTTGCGGGACTCATGTTCTATGACAGAGAGATAAAAAAACTGCCGCTTCTGCTGTACGGCTTTTTCTCCGTCCTTATCGTATACGGAGTTATCGTTGACACAGGAAGCCTGTTTATGTACTCGCAGGCGGTGTCATGGAAGGCACTGCTGGCCATGTATGCCTCAGGCTTTGTCTTTAACCTCATCCACGCCGGCAGCACCGTTATTTTCCTGTGGCTTCTCAGCGATCCGCTTCTGTCTAAACTGAAGAGGATAAAAACTAAATACGGAATGCTTCAATAGACAAATGTGCAGATATGGCAAATGCCGCATCTGCACATTTTAAGCATCAAAATCAAGAAAACTGCGTCAAAATTGCATTTTTTCAATTAGAGAAGCAAAATGAAGCATAAAACTCGGGTAATGCACCAAAACTGAAGCAAAATACAGATTAAAATATTTCATTTGACTAAATCCACAAAAAAACAGAGCAATTTTTGTGGATTATTGCGGGCGATAATCTTGAAATTAACAAGTAGAAATGTTGACGGAAAAATTACAGGATGCTACAATATATGTGTTTCAGTGCGTTCATATAATGAACGGAGGTCATCTAATGAAGAATGTTAAAGTCCTCATCGGAAACTACGGCAGCGGCAAAAGCGAGCTTGCGCTCAACTTTGCGATACAGGCTGCCGCCCGCGGTGAGAGGACGGAGCTTATAGACCTTGATATGGTCAACACATATTTCAGACTTACAGAGCGCGGCAAGATGGTCGAGCAGAAGGAGATCCGTTTGGTATCCCCGAACTATGCCTGCTCGGGTATCGAAACGCTTTCGCTTCCTGCCGAGGTTGCGTCGGCGTTCGTCCTTGATTGGGACACCGTCGTGTTCGATGTCGGCGGCGACGATGTCGGCGCAACGGCACTCGGCAGATACCATCAGGATTTCGTGGAGCTCGGGCCGGGGGAGCTCGAAGTGCTCAATGTCGTTAACATCCGCCGCCCTCTTTCAGGAACGGTGGAGAAGCTCATAAGACTACAGGAGGGTATGCAGGCTCATTCCCGACTGCAGATAACCGGCATGATAAACAATACGAACCTTGCGACCGAGACAAGCGTCGAGGAGCTGCGCGACGGATATGAGATGCTCAGAGAGGTGTCTGACCGCACCGGCATCCCCGTGGCTTATACCACCGGCAAAAAGGACCTGCTTGACAAGTTCCTCTCCGAGGGGCATGACCCGAAGTACATCGGCAGACCGATTCCCATTGATGTCTATATGCACCGTGACTGGGATTCCTACATCAAATACGGACTGCACACGGTCGATCCTCAGAAAAACTTCAAGCATTGATTGCGCGACCCCGCATTACGCGGATTATAAATATATCAGCAAATAGCAAAAATAAAGAAAAGAGGTAGCAACATGGTAAAGGTAACCATCAATGAGAACCTGTGCAAGGGCTGCGGTCTCTGTGCAAGAGCGTGCCCCAAGGGTTGCATTGAACTTTCCAAGGCAAAAATCAACGCAAAAGGCTATCACCCGGCAGAGGTTGTAAAACCTGAAGAGTGCATCGGCTGCGCATCCTGCGCACGCACTTGCCCCGACGTGGTAATCCACATCGAGAAGGATTAAGGAGGAAATTATAATGGCAAAAACTCTTATGAAGGGTAGCGAAGCTATTGCAGAGGCAGCCATCAGAGCCGGCGCTCGTTATTTCTTCGGCTATCCCATCACCCCGCAGACCGAGATTCCTGAATACATGTCTGCACGTATGTTCGATCCCGATGTAAACGGCTGCTTCCTTCAGGCTGAGTCCGAAGTTGCGGCTATCAATATGATCTACGGCGCAGCCGGCACCGGCGCCCGTGCGATCACTTCCTCCTCCAGCCCCGGCATCTCCCTGAAGCAGGAGGGTATCTCCTACTGCGCAGGCGCAATGCTCCCCTGTGTCATTCTCAATGTCATGCGCGGCGGCCCCGGCCTCGGCAACATTCAGGCTTCTCAGGGCGACTACTTCCAGGCAGTTAAGGGCGGCGGCAACGGCGACTACCATCTGCTGACCTATGCTCCCTCCTCCGTTCAGGAAGCAGTCGACATCATGATGTACGCCTACGACAAGGCCGAGCAGTACCGCATCCCCGTTCTGTTCATCGCAGACGGCATCATCGCTCAGATGATGGAGCCTGTTGAAATGCCCGAAATGGTCGATTTCAAGATCGACCCCGAGAAGAAGCCCTGGGCATGCACCGGCTGGAAGCCTGGCGACGATCCCGCAAAGCGCGGTGTTATCAACTCCATCTACATCGACACCGAGTCCCTGTCCGTTCATAATGCAGAGCTTCAGGCAATGTACGCCGAGGTCACCAAGAACGAGCAGAAGTGGGAGTACTACAACCTTGAAGGCGCAGAGTACATAATCACCGCATTCGGTACGGTTGCCCGTATTGCTAAGTCTGCAATTGATCAGCTCAAGGCAGAGGGCATAAACGTCGGTCTGGTCCGTCCCATCACCGTATGGCCCTTCCCGTATGACGCAGTTGCACAGGCAGTCAATGCCGACGGCGTCAAGGCAGTTCTCGATGTAGAGCTGAACGAAGGCCAGATGCTGGAAGATGTAAAGATCGCTGTAAACGGCGCAAAGCCCATTGATTTCTTCGGCCACTGCGGCTCTCAGATGCCCACCACCGACGAGATCGTTGCAAAGATCAAGAGCATGAAGGAGGGTAAATAAATGTCCGTAGTATTTGAGAGAACTAAACTCCTTACCGACAAGACTTTCCATTACTGCCCCGGCTGCAACCACGGTATTATTCATCGTCTGGTAGCAGAGTCCATCGAGGAGCTTGAAAAGGAAGGCGTTATCGAAGAAGGTAAGGTCATCGGCGTAGCACCTGTCGGCTGCTCCGTATTTGCATATGATTACTTTAACTGCGATATGTACGAGGCTGCACATGGCCGCGCACCCGCAGTTGCAACCGGCGCAAAGCGCGTCGTCGGCAAGGATACCCTCGTATTCACCTATCAGGGCGACGGCGACCTCGCTTCCATCGGTACTGCTGAGATCGTCCACGCTGCACACCGCGGCGAGCACATCTGCACCATTTTCGTCAACAATGCTATTTACGGCATGACCGGCGGCCAGATGGCTCCTACCACCCTCGTTGGTCAGAAGACCACCACCTCCCCCAAGGGTCGTGACGAGGCATGGTGCGGCGCACCTATCCGCGTTTCCGAGATGCTCGCAACCATCCCCGGCTCCTACTACATCGAGCGCTGCGCTGTCAACACCACCGCAAACATCCTGAAGACCAAGAAGGCCATCAAGAAGGCATTCACCTATCAGATGCAGGGTAAGGGCTTCTGCCTTATCGAGGTCCTCTCCACCTGCCCCACCAACTGGGGTCTTAGCCCGATCGAGGCCATGAAGTGGCTGGAAGAGAACATGATTCCCTACTATCCCCTCGGCGTAAAGAAAGACAAGGAGGCCGAATAATATGAAAAAAGAGTTTATATTCGCAGGCTTCGGCGGTCAGGGCATGCTCCTGATCGGTAAGTTCCTTGCAATGGCTTGCATGCTCGACGGCAAGCATGTCTCCTGGCTGCCTTCCTACGGCCCTGAGATGCGCGGCGGTACCGCTAACTGCTCGGTCATCGTTTCCGATGATCCCGTTGCTTCCCCGCTGGTAGATATGGCTGATGTTGTTGTTGCCATGAACCGTCCTTCTCTGGACAAGTTCGAGGCTCATGTCAAGCCCGGCGGCGTTCTGGTCATCAACAGCTCCCTTATCGACCGCAAGGCAGAGCGCGACGACATTCAGGTCGTTTACTGCGATGCAAACCGCATAGCAGAGGAAGTCGGAAACCCCAAGGGCGCGAATGTCGCTATCCTTGGCGCACTGCTTGAGAAGGCTCCCGTCGTTGACGATGAGAAGATGAGCGAAGCCATCCGCATCGAGCTCGGCGAGCGCAAGGCAAAGTTCCTGCCCGGCAACATGAAGGCTCTTCAGGCCGGTAAGGAAGACGCTGCAAAGCAGTAATCCTTCAGCTTATTTATAACAGGTACAGTCTCCGGACTGTACCTGTTTTTTCGTGAGATCATTTCTCAGTATTTCCCCCGCGCAAATAACATTTCTCTACAGCGCCGAGTGACACGCTTCGGAGAATTACATAAGTATAATAAATAATATCTTATGTAAACTGCGGAGGCAAAAATGAGTGTGAAAGGTTCGATCGCGTCAATAAAGACCGCGATCATGAAAAGCTCGGGCGAGAGAACCTCACCCGAGGTGGTGACGGCGGCGTGGGCCGTGATACATTTTACCGGCGGTGTGATGCTTGCAGGAGCGCGCCTGCTTGGAACGGCAGGACCGTTCGGCATGGCGGCGGTGGCGGCATCGGGAGCGGGGCTCAACGGAGTGTGTGCGCTTGCCGGAGCTGCGATAGGCTACATAATAAGCTCCGGACTTTCCGGAAGCATACGGTACCTTGCGGCGATAGTCCTCGTGTATACGATATCGTTTGCGTTTCAGGATACCCGCGCCGCCGAGAGTCGGATATTCCCACCGGCGGCTGCTGCGGTATGTGCGCTCGGAACGGGGATACTGGCAAGCTTCACGGCCGTTTTCAGTCAGGCGCCGGCTGCTGCGGTCATAATGCTTGAGACGGTGTTCGCGTTCGGCGGCTGCTGGTTTTTCCGCGAGGCACTCGACGGCAGCGAAAAAGCTACCGAGTCCGAGGAGCTCAGCCATGCCGCAAGTGTTTTGATAACCGTTGCGATACTGCTCATGGCACTGTCGCGGATAATGCTGTTCGGTGCGATATCGCTTGGCAGACTGCTTGCGCTGCTCATGGTAATGACCTGCACGCTTCGCTGCGGTATAATGACCGGCTGCACCATAGCTGCCGCTTTTGGTATCGCAATGGACCTTGTGACCGGAGGCGTGCCGTTTTACACGATGGCGTATTCGTTCGCGGGGCTGCTGTCGGGCGTATTCAACCGCCGCGGCAGACTTCTGTTTATAATGGCGTTCATTGCCGCCAATGCTGCCGCTGCCGCAGGAACATGGACGGTGCGGCCGCAGACGGACTCGCTTTTTGAGGTGTTCTGTGCATCGGTCATTTTCATTCTGCTGCCGTCGGGCTTTCTGAGCCGCGCAGGCTCTGTTGTTCAGCCGATAACCGGCGGCAGCGGAGAGTCGGGACTCAGGCGGTATGTATCGCGTAAGGTCATGAGCCTTAGCACTGCATACGGCAGTCTGTACGAGATAGTGCGGCGCAATGTAGAGCAGCCGTATAACGATGCCGACCCCGCCAAGATATTTGACCGTGCTGCCGACAGCGTGTGCCTCGGATGCAGGGAGAAGAACCGCTGCTGGAACCGGGATTACCTCGACACACTGACCTCGCTCAACGATGCTACGGGAGAAATGCTCCGCCGCGGAATGCTGGAAATAGGCGATCTTCCGCGCAGATTTACCGAAAAATGCAGAATGCCGGAGGCGTTCGTGACGGCCGTTAACGGAGAAATGCGCGCATCGGCCTACCGCCGGCAGTTTGCCGAAAGCCTCCGCGAGAGCCGCAATACGGCATGGGGACAGTATGCGGACATGTCGAATATACTCCGCGAGGTGTCAAAGGAGCTGGCAGGCACAAACGGCGCCGATCATCTTGCTGAAAGGCGGCTCATACGCTATCTGCTGTCATTGGATATTGATGCCGATGCGGCGGTATACCGCGATGCCCGAGGCAGACTGCGGGCTGTCATAGAGGGAGGCTCGCTGAGCAAGCTCACGCAGCAGGACAATTACCTTGACAAGCTCTCCGAGGTGCTCGGCATGCGCCTGTGCCGAATAAAAAACGGCGGCAGCGAGGCGAGACTGATCCTGATGGAGGCAGAGCCGCTGGCAGTGTCGGTCGGTATTGCCGCCATGAAGAAAAAGGGTGAAAAGGTTAGCGGCGACAAGGGCACATATTTCAAAACCGATGCCGGAGTATTATGCGTTATCCTCTCCGACGGCATGGGCTGCGGACCGGACGCGGCAGGGGAAAGTCAGGAGGTCATTGAGATACTTGAGAGGTTCCTTCGGGCGGGAATAGATCCCGCAGTCGCCATGAAAACGCTCAATTCCGTGATGCTCCTGAAATGCGGCGATAACTGGGGCTTTGCAACGGTAGACCTCATGTGTGTTGATCTGTTCACAGGTGAGACCTGCTTTTATAAATACGGTGCTGCACCGAGCTATGTTGCCGGCGGCAAGGGCATACGCCGCATAAAGTGCGAAAGCTTCGCACCCGGACTCAGCGGCACCGCAGGAGCAGCACCCGATACCGTAAGAATGCGCTTAAAGCCGGGCAGCACCGCGATAATAGCTTCCGACGGCGTGGTAGGTGATGCCGACGACGCATGGCTGCGCAATATTCTGTCCGGCGGCTGCGAGGATATGAAAAAGCTCGCACGCGATACCCTGTGCGCCGCCGAAAAAAACTGCGGAATGACCGATGATATGACCGTGCTTGCCGTCCGTGTGCAGGAGCGCTCGTGAGGTATAGAAATATGGGAAAACGGATAAACTATACTCAACGAACAGGCAGCGGGGAGGCGGCAGATGTGGTAAAGGGCGTTGCAAAGCGGGTGATCGTTGTCAGATCACCGGATCCGAAGGTGTTTGAGGAGGCGATATTCATCGTCCGCGAGGATTATATGAACTCCGCCGGCATAAGCCGCACCCAACTCCTGAATCAGGCAAAGCAGGCTGCCGGGAGGTATGTTGGCTCCGTAAAGGGTCAGAGAGCTCGGAAACCGGCTGCAACGGGGCTTGTTGCCGTACTGTCGGCGCTTCTCGGCAGCGGAGCAGCCGCAGCAGTGATGTATTTTATAATGTGAACAAATTCCCGCCCGGCTGTATGATATAGTCCCCTTATTGCAGTCTCGAAATTTTTGCTTTTTCGAGTGTCTGCTCTAAGGGGACTATATCAGTATGCGAGGCGGGAATACTTTTTTGTATAAAAAATCACTTTATTTTTTCTTTATGCCGGTGTAATATATATTCAAAAGATTAGCGAATGTTAACTGAGGTGATAACATGACCGAAAAGACATTTAAGATAAGCGGTATGCACTGTGCTGCATGCTCGTCGAGCCTTGAGCGCTTCATGCAGCGTCAGAAGGGCGTTCAGAGCGTATCCGTCAACCTCACTACGGAGAAAATGGATATCGTGTATGACGATGAGCTCGATGTTCCGAAGATCTGTGAGCTGGTCTCGCGCCTGAGCTTCGGTGCGGAGGAGTATATATCCGCCGATGCGCTTGCGGCCGAGAACCGCAGAAAGGATCAGCGGGAAAAGCAGGCAGAGCTCGACGCAATGAAAAAGCGCGTTATCATGTGCGTCTGCTTTGCCGTGCCGCTTCTGTATGTCTCGATGGGACACATGATAGGTCTGCCGCTGCCGGAATTTGTGATGCCGCACCATGCGCCGCTGACCTTCGCGCTTGTTCAGCTTCTGCTTACTCTGCCCATAGTTATAGGCGGCAGGAATTTCTATACTAACGGCTTCGGAAGCCTCGTAAAGGGTCATCCGAATATGGACACCCTCGTCGCTGTGGGCACATTTTCCGCTCTTGCTTACGGCGTGTACGCACTGATCAAAATAGCTCTCGGTGATATGAGCTATGCAGAAAACCTGTTTTTTGAAAGTGCGGCGGTAGTAATAACGCTCGTCATGCTCGGCAAATACCTCGAGGCACGCAGCAAGCGGCATACCTCCGATGCCATCCGTGCGCTGACTGAGCTTGCCCCCGAAACGGCGCTCGTCACCCGCCACGGCGAGACCGGCGAGGTTCCCGTATCGGAGCTGCGCGAGGGAGATATCATAACCGTTCGCCCCGGCGAGAGGTTTCCGTGCGACGGCGCCGTCACGAGCGGCGCGTCGAGCGCAGATCTCAGCATGCTCACCGGCGAGAGCCTTCCGGTAACGCTTGATGTAGGCAGCACCGTCACCGGAGGCAGCATAAACGGCGAGGGACTCATTGTGTTTACGGCAACGAAGGTCGGCGGAGATACCGCGCTTGCGCAGATAATCCGCATGGTCGAGGATGCGCAGGGTAAGAAAGCCCCTATCGCAAAGCTTGCCGATAAGGTCGCCGGAGTGTTCGTGCCGGTCGTCATGGCAATAGCCGTTATATCGGCGATAATTTGGGCACTGTGCGGAAAGGACATTGAGTTTGTCCTGAATGTGTTTGTGTCCGTGCTCGTCGTTGCCTGCCCGTGCTCGCTTGGACTTGCAACGCCGACGGCAATCATGGTCGGCACCGGCAGAGGAGCCGAAATGGGTATACTGTACAAAAGCGGCGAAGCACTTCAGGCAATGGCTTTTGCCGACACCGTTGTTCTCGATAAAACCGGTACCGTCACGGAGGGCAAGCCCAAGCTCATGAGCATTTACTCGGTATCGCTTCCGGAAAATGAGCTTTTGGGCATATGCGCGGCGGCAGAGAACGGATCGGAGCACCCTGTAGCCAAGGCGATAACTCAGGCGGCGTTTGAGCGCAAGACAGATCTGCCGGAAGCCGAAAACATAACCGCAGTACCCGGACGCGGCATAAAAGCCACCGTTTCGGGAAAAACGGTTCTTATCGGCAACGCCCTGCTGATGCGGGAAAACGGTGTTGAGGTAAATGCTGCAAAGGAGCAGACTGAGCTCGAAAATGCAGGCTGTATGCTGATGTTTGCCGCCATAGACGGAAGCTTTGCCGGACTCTTCGGCGCTGTCGATACGATAAAGAAGGATAGTCCGGATGCAATTGCAAGTCTCCATAACATTGGAATGAACACAATTATGTTAACCGGAGACAACGAAAAAGCAGCCCGCAGCATTGCGGACAAGGCAAATATAGACAAGGTGCTTGCGGGAGTGCTGCCTGAGGGCAAGGCGGGAGAGATTGAAAAGCTGCGCGCCGGCGGCAGCAGGGTGTGTATGGTGGGCGACGGAATAAACGACGCTCCGGCGCTCGCGTCAGCAGACATAGGCGTTGCGATAGGAAGCGGCACTGATGTCGCCATAGAGTCGGCCGATGTCGTGCTGATGGGCTCGGAGCTGAGTGGACTTGTGACGGCTCTGAGACTCAGCAGGGCTGTCATACGAAATATAAAGCAGAACCTATTCTGGGCGTTTTTTTATAACAGTGTCGGCATACCGTTTGCAGCCGGCGTGCTGTATGCCTTCGGCGGACCGCTGCTTAGCCCGATGTTTGCAGGTGCGGCGATGGCACTGAGCTCCATATCGGTCGTTTCCAACGCGCTGAGACTGAAGCGGTTTAAATAAGCTCAAAACTACGGATCATGTATCCGTAGTTTTTTTATTGACAAAGCACCTACTGTGCATTACAATATAGTCAGTACCTTGCAAAACACAGTAGAGGTGAAACACAGATGATACCGTCACAAATGCTCAAGGGCACCCTTGAGGGATGCATTCTCGCAATAATTGCGCGGCGCGAGACATATGGATATGAAATAGCCCAGACTCTCGTTAGCTTCGGCTTTGGAAAAATAGCCGAGGGCACGATATATCCGCTGCTGCTGCGCCTTGAGCGCAGCGGCTTTGTGAGCACCGACTATCGAGCCTCGGAGCTCGGACCCAAGAGAAAGTATTATAGGCTCACGCAGACGGGAAGTGAGGAGCTGGAAGGATTCATCAGGAGCTACCGCGAGCTTGAGACCGCGGTAAACGCTGCATTGGGAGGGAAAAGCAATGAAGAATGAAGCAAAAACGCTGAGGGAAGAAAATAACCGCCTCGAAAAGCAGCTCAATGACGATGCAAACGGCATACTGACCGACATTGTGGTTTACATAAGAAGCTGCAATGTGAGTGATCTGAATCAGGAGCTCGTGCGCCGTGATATAACGCAGATGCTCATCGACGGGCAGGAGCGCGGTGAAAGCCCTGCCGATGTAATAGGAGACGACTATAGGGCGTTTTGCGACAGCGTTATGGCGGAGATACCGAAAATGAGCACAAAACAGCGCATAATGACCTCTGTAAGGGACATTTTGCCCGCTTTGATGATGCTCTTTACGATTTGGACAGTATTTGCTGCCGTAAAGCAGGCGCTGAACGGTGAAGCGTGGTTCTTAACGCCGCTGAGCGTTTCCGATGTCATTACAGGCGCGGCACTGCTTATCGCGGCTGCGTGGACTGTGGTTTACATAACTAAAAATTCATTTGACACAAGGCCTGCCGGACTTGTATGCATTCTGCTGCTCATAATAGCGGCAGCCCTTGCCGCAGCACTGCTCCTGCCGGAAAAAATCATATTTGCTCCGCACATCGCTGCGGACATGGCTCTGCTCGCCGTGCTGTTTACGGTCTATAAGCTCATAGACAGCAGGCTGTAACATAATAATCCCTCGTCCATATGAATTAAGCTCCTGCAAATACTCTTGTATTTGCAGGAGCTTTCCTTCTTCAGTTAAGAGTGTCGGCGCTTAAGGTAAACAGGCGTGCGACGGCGTTTTTAAGCTCCGTATGCTCAGGCGCAGTGAGCTCAGGATCGGCTTGAAGAAGCTCCTGTGCAGCCTCCTGTGCGGTGCGGAGAACATTCATGTCCGAGCACAGATCCGCAATATGTATTGCGGGAAGTCCGTGCTGCCGCGAACCGAAGAAATCACCCGGACCACGCAGCTTGAGATCCTCCTCGGCAATCTTAAAGCCGTCATTTGTCTGAGTCATTATCTTGAGGCGCGACATCGAGACCTCATTATCCGTGTCCGAAACGAGAACGCAATAGCTTTTATGCCCTCCGCGCCCTACGCGCCCACGGAGCTGGTGAAGCTGGCTGAGACCGAACCGGTCGGCATTTTCAACTATCATAAGCGCGGCATTGGGCACATCGACTCCGACCTCTATCACCGTCGTTGAGACGAGAATGTCTGTATTACCCGCTACGAAGGTTGACATAATATTCTCCTTTTCCTTTGCCTTGAGCTTTCCGTGCACGCAGGCAACGCGCAGATCCGGAAAATACCGCTGAAGCTCGGCGGCATGCTCCTGCGCGGACTTCATGCCGGGCGGCAGCTCCTCGCTTTCCTCTATCATCGGGCACACTACAAAAACCTGCCTGCCTTCTCCCACAAGTCTGCGAATGAAGGCGTTGAGCCTTGTGCGGTAGCTCTCGGTAACGGCGAAGGTGTCGACCTTCTGCCGTCCGGGGGGCATTTCGTCAATTACGGAAATGTCGAGGTCGCCGTATATCATGAGTGCAAGCGTGCGCGGTATGGGCGTTGCCGACATGACCATTACATGGGGCTTTGCGCCTTTGGATATGAGGCTCGAGCGCTGGTTAACGCCGAAGCGGTGCTGCTCGTCGGTTATGACGAGCGCGAGGTTCGAGTACTCGACATCGTCGGAAAACAGGGCGTGAGTGCCTATTATCAGGTCAATTTCACCGCTTTTGAGCGCCGCCTTGACCTCGCGCTTCTGCTTTGCGGTCATGGAGCCTGTGAGCTTTTCGATACGGATGCCGAAGGCACCCAAAAATGCGCTGAGCGTGTCAAAATGCTGCCGGGCGAGTATCTCGGTAGGTGCCATGAAGGCGGAGGCATATCCGTTTTTCCACGCATACCAGATAAGTGCCGCTGCAACGAGCGTTTTACCGCTGCCGACATCCCCCTGAACGAGCCTGTTCATCGCACGGCCCGAGCCCATATCCGAGACGGCATCCGCCACGGCACGCTTCTGTGCGCCCGTCGGCGCAAACGGCAGGGAGGCGTAAAACTCGTCAAGCGGCACATTGTGCATTGAAATTCCGTCGGATTTTTTATGGCTGTCCTTCATTTTGCCGAGCGCACAGGCGAGCAGAAACAGCTCCTCGAAAACAAGTCTGCGACGCGCAAGCTCAAGCTCCTCAAAGCCGGCGGGGAAGTGGATATTCTCATATGCGTACACTGATTGCGCAAGGCGGTATTTCTCCCTCACCGCCTCCGGCAGCACCTCCGGAAGCTCGGATCCGCAGGCGTCGAGCGCCTGACGCACGGCGCTCATGATAAGCTTCTGCGAAAGACCGGTCGTGAGCCTGTACACCGGAACGATGCGTCCGGTAACTACCGCGGGAGCGTCCTCACGCTCGATAACGGGGTTTGACATGGTGCGCCTTGAGCCGATGCCGATAACCTTGCCGTAGATGCTGAGGCTCTCGCCGCGATGTACATGATCCTTGACATACGGCTGATTAAAGAATGTTATGTCAACCGAACCGCTCTCGTCGACGACGCGGAACTTCACAAGATCCATACCGCGCCGGATGTGGCTGAGGCGCGGCGAGTCGGCAACGATGGCTTTAATGCATACCGTTTCGCCGTCGCAGGTCAGCGCTATTGGCTTGAAATCGCTTCGGTCCTCGTATTTTCTCGGGAAATAACGAACAAGGTCATAAACCGAGAATATGCCCAGCCTGTTAAAAAGCTGGGCTTTTTTCTCGCCTATGCCCTTGCAGTATCGGATATCGGTGTCAAGATATTTCATTTCATCAAGCTCAATATTATGTAAACTTACTCTACCATTTTGACCGTGTAATCAGCAGTATTTGTCAGCGTAAACACCTCGATAAGACCGGTCGTGCACAGCACCTCGTTGTCCTTTGTTATCATTATCATATCAAAGCCGCCGTTGTCGCGCCAGTATTGCAGCGCGGCATTCTGTCCGAGAATGAACATGGCGGTCGACAGGCAGTCGGCAAGGGTGCCGTCCTCGCAGACTATGGTCACGGAAACAAGGTCGTTATCTACGGGCTTGCCGGTGCTCGGGTCTATGAGGTGATGGTATTTCGTACCGTCGCTTCCTATGAAATAGCGCTGATAGCTGCCGCTGGTTACTATCGCCGTTTCGCCGACGCTGAGAGTTCCAACATAGGCGCCGGTGTTATTCGGATCCTCCACCGCAACGGTCCAGTTTTCGCCGTTTGGCTTTGTGCCGAGGGTCTGAACATTGCCGCCAAGCGACACGATGCCGCTGGTAACGCCGTTTTTGCGCATTGCGTCTATCGCGTATTTCGCGGCGCAGCCCTTTGCGACCGCACCGAAGCTTATCTGGGTTCCGGAGGGCATTCGTACGGAGAAGTTTGCCTCGCCCTCGAAGGCATTTATCTCGGTCTTGCCGAAGCCGAGACTTTTGCGAAGCTCCTTGAGCTCATCGTCGCTCGGTATGCGGCCGGTCTCCTCCTTAAACTCGCCCCACGCCTCATAGATTGGGTATACCGAAAGGTCGAGAGCGCCGCCCGAGAGATTGTAAACGCTGAGTGCGGTGCTGAGCATTTCGTTCACCTGCGGGGTGACGATAACATCATTGCCCTCGGCATGGTTTATCTGATAGGTATAGCTGCCCTCGTTGTCGGGGTCGAGCACATCGTTGAGAGAGTTAATAACGCCGACTGCGGCGTCGATGCCGTCGGAGGCGTTTTTCCCGTAGGCGGTTAAGTTCATGACGGTGTCCATCGCAAATATCTGCTTCTGCACGGGCTCGTCGTTTGTGCAGGCGCACAGCGGCAGAACCATAAAAATGCACAGTGCGGATGCAATTATCCTGCGGCGATCAAATAAGCGCTTCATATATTTTTTCCTCGGCAATTCTAATTTATTTTATAGTATAGCATATAAAAAACCAAATGAAAACCGAAATTTTGTGAACTGATAAGGAGAAGAACACAATAACTATTCGTAAAAAGCGGAAACAAACACAATATATAGTACAAAACGGGAAAACACTTGCGTTTACAGAATATTTACAGCAAATATGCCGGATATGCGGCTGCATATGTTGACATAATTCGACTTCCGTGTTACAATTTGATTACAAACAGTGTTAAACATGGAGAGTGTGAAATGAAAAAACGACTGATAAGCTTAATGCTCGCGGTCATTCTTTGCGTGAGCCTGATGCCGGCTCCGGCCGATGCTGCCGGAATAAGCGGCGCAAAGACGACAACGGCACTGAACCTCAGAAGCGGCGCGGGCACGAACAAGAGCATAATCATGACCATGCCCAAGGGCGCGGAGGTCATAGTCGGACTTACGCAGAACGGCTGGTGCAAGATTGTTTATAACGACACCGCAGGCTATGCCTCCGCGGAATATCTCACCTCCGTAAGCAAGGTCAGCGGCAATTTCGGCACCGGCACCGTCAGCGGCAGCGATGTCCGCATGAGAAGCGGAGCGGGCACGAATTACTCCGTTATGGGCACATATCAGAAGGGCACGAAAATGTCAGTGGTCGGTGCCTCCGGCAATTGGTACGAGGTGAGCTATAACGGCAAGACCGGCTACATAAGCGCCGATTACATGAAGCTGACCGTCGGCAGCACTCAGTCTTCAGCTCCCTCGACCGCTCCTGCCGATACCTCCGCAGAGGGCTTCAAGGGCTCGGTCATCGGTACAAGCGTTCGCATGAGAAGCCAGCCGAACACGAGCAGTGATGTTTTAGGCTATTACTCAAACGGCGTTACCATGAGCGTTCTCGGCTCGGTCAAGGACTGGTACAAGGTTTCGTATAACGGCAAGACCGGCTATATCTCCGCACAGTATATGCGCGTGACTCCCGATGAGAGCTTCACCGCAAAAAGCGGCACCGTAAGCGGCGATGCCGTCAGACTGCGCATGGGTCCCGGCACCGATTTTGCCGTCCTCGGTTCGTATAACAGGAACACGAGCGTAAAGGTCACCGGCAAGACCGGCTCGTGGTACGAGATAAGCGTAGACGGCAAGTACGGCTACATGAGCGCCGACTACATAAAGCTCGGCTCGTCAGTGCCTGAGCCGGATGAAAAGCTCGATAATGTCGGCATCGTCACCGGCAGCGGCGTGCGTATGCGCAGCGGCCCCGATACGAGCTACTCCACAGTCGGCTACTACAATAAGGGCATACAGCTCAAGGTCACCGGCAAGACCGGCAACTGGTACGCGGTAAGCTATAACGGTCTGAGCGGCTATATGAGTGCGGACTATGTCCGCCTGAGCACCGGAAATGATGTCGCCGATCAGATAGTTGCCACGGCAAAGCAGTATCTCGGAACGCCCTATGTCTATGGCGGCAGCTCTCCGCGCGGCTTTGACTGCTCCGGCTTTATCTACTATCTTTACGGGCAGTACGGTTACCCGCTCATGCGCGGTGCAACGAGCCAGTATAACAATAACGGCGTTTCCGTTGCCAAGAGTGACCTGCGCCCCGGCGACCTCGTGTTCTTCTCCGACAGCGTTGACCCCATCGGTCATGTCGGAATGTACATCGGCGACGGGCAGTTTATCCACGCCTCGTCCGGCAAGGGCTGTGTGTGCATATCCTCGCTGAGCGCCAGCTACTATCTCAACCACTACACCGGCGCAAAACGCATCATAACCTGATAAATAAAAACCTCCGGCTCGGACCGGAGGTTTTTATTTATCCGTATTTTTGCAGAGCAGTTTTTACTGCGCGGATGATGTCCTGAATTATTTTAAGCTCCTGTGTCGAGCAGGCATCGAGCATTGCGCCTATTTCGCTCATGGTGCTGCTGCGAGCGGCGGCTTTCTGCTCAAACAGCAGGTCGTCGGTCTGCACCTCAAGCACCTGTGCGAGCGAAACGAGCACCGGCAGACTCAGCTTTGTGTTTCCGGTCTCGATATGGCTCATGTGCGTTGTGGAAATGCCTATCCTCTCGGCGAGCTCCTCCTGCGACAAGCCGTGAGCCTTCCTTGCTTTTCGTATTCTTTGACCGATCTCGTAGTAATTCATCAAAATTCACCGCTCATATAGTTTAATTACACTTGAATTATATGAGCAATAATGCTATTCTTTAATAAACTGTGTAGGCTAATTTATGCCTATATAATTAATATTAAAGGAGACGAAGATGAAAAGAAGAATTACTGCACTGCTGCTTTCCGCCGCTATGTGCCTTTCGCTGTGCGCCTGCGGCGAGGAGGAAGTGAAGCTTGCGGTCGGCGAGACCGCATCCACCGATATAGCGGAGTTCACTCTGGAGAATGCACAATTTGCGTACTATTTGCGCAATGTCGTTGACGATAACTATTTAACCCCGACCGATGAATCAAACATTATGTATGCTGCAAGCACCGGACATTGCTTAGTTTCCCTGACATTTACGCTCACAAATATCGATCGCGGCGGTCATCTGAGCTTTTGCGACGCTTTTCCTGAAGACCAATGGAAGCCAAATTTTGTTTTGGAGTACGAGGGCAAGGAATATCCCGTTAACTCCTATGATCTTAATGATAAGAACGGTGAAACATTTTCAATGAAATATGCGGTTACCGTTGATAAAGAAACCGGAGCTTATATCGAACACATTGAAACAAGTAACTATTTGCTGCGCGCCGGAAAGACCGTAACCATCAGAGCGGCAGGCGTTGTTGCCGTTGATCCGGAAAACCTGACCGACGGATTTGAGCTGAGTGTAAATGTCCCGAACTCAAGCGGAGAGTACGAGACATTCACATACACCGTTCCCGCAAGAGCATAAAAAATTAAGCGGTGAGCCTTTTTGCATGCTTTGCTATGTCGTTTAGGACGGAGGTACAAAAATGAATAAAAAGACGGTTCTTGCGCTGCTGCTGTTTGCGCTGCTCCTCAGTTTTTGCTCTTGCGGGTCTCCGAAAACTTTAGATGAGGCTTGTGATAAAGCAGACCGGCTTGTTAGAGAATGGGACAGAAAAACAATAGACGGGAATGGATACAAAGGCGAATACAGTGAGGATTCAAATGCTTTTATTGTAACAACATATTCGTTAACTGTGGCCGATGAAACGGATTTTGCCAAAGCCTCTAGCGCCCCGAGACGCTGCGAATTTATCTACGATGGCCTGAAAGATATTTTTTCGGAATTTGATGTTCATATAGTTGCTATAGTGATTGATGAAAATCAAGAAGCATATTATGCAACAGTCGATGGAACATGCGTTGATGTCGGGGGAATATGATGACGAAAAAAAGTTTTAATATTGCAGAAATAGTTTGCTGTATAATTATACTCGTCCTTTCTTGGGTAGACGGTACATATAAAATTATCGCGAGGACTATCCAAGGCGGTTATAGAAATTCAATTGATTTCTCATTTGTCGATTGTTCCATAGATGGTCTTACAATATATGACAATATCTTCCCGTATGGATGGATATTTATAGCACTGGTATCAATCACTCTTATTATTTTGTTTGTGGAAACGCTTAAAAACAAACAAATTAACAAAATAATTGAGACAGCCTTGCCGATTGCCGCGCTTATTGCCTTCTTGGCAATATCAAGCTATGTTGACTCATTAACCGGAGGCACATTTTGGAGCGATGGCAATGTAGGAAGAAGCTATCTGGAAATGAGTGTACTGTTTTATGTCGAAGTTATATTGCTGCTGATATGTGCAGCTTTTTCTGTTTTGAAAAATTTCTCCAATAACGGGAGAAGCAATCAAAACGGTGTTAGCTTAGGAGTGACGGACGAAATTAAGGAATTAAAACACTTGCTGGATGCAGGTATTATCACACAGGAAGAATTTGACGCAAAGAAAAAGCAATTACTCAATATATAATTGAAAACGGATACAATAATAGGGGTAGAGCACATTTGCTCTACCCCTATTCAGCCTGTCAAAGAACATGAAAAAGCAGATGCAAGAGCATAAAATCCAATACGCAGCAGGGGGAGTGTGAGGGGGACAAGGTCCCGCCTCAAATTG
>CAVGWF010000059.1:0-2680 GCA_963632825.1 Escherichia coli
TGAAGATCTGCGACGAGGGCTGCATCGGCTGCATGAAGTGCCAGCGCGAGTGCCCTGCCGATGCGATCGTCGTCAAGGATAATCTGGCTCGCATTGATGTTTCCAAGTGCGTACAGTGCGGTCACTGTGCCGAGATCTGCCCGCGCCACATCATCAAGCTCCAGAGCTGACAGCTCATTAAATTTCAAAATACCTGAACGCTTGCCGTTCAGGTATTTTTTTCATGTATACGAATTTTGCAGTGCGGAAAAATAGAACAAAAAGCAGGAGAGATGCATATGAGCGTAAAACGAAAAAAGCTTGTGCTTGCCGTCGCCCTTATATTCGCGGTGAATATCCTCATAATAGCGCTTGCGCAGTCGGCCGACGCCGCCGTGTATAAGCGCGGCTCGTCCGGAGCGACCGTAACGCAGATACAGACCCGTCTCAAAAGCTGGGGCTACTATACCGGCAGCATTGACGGTGTTTACGGAAGCGCTACCGAGAATGCCGTGAAGTATTTTCAGCGCAAAAACGGTCTGAGCGCCGATGGTCAGGTTGGCGACAAGACCCTCGCTGCTCTGGGGATATATGAACAGAACGAAGGGGCGTCGGCATCGTCGGGTGATGTATATCTGCTCGCACGGCTCATATCAGCCGAGGCGCGCGGTGAGCCGTATATCGGTCAGGTCGCCGTGGGCGCAGTGGTACTGAACAGAATAGACCATCCTTCATTTCCGAACTCACTGTCAGGCGTCATTTACCAGAGCGGTGCATTTTCCTGCCTCTACGACGGCCAGTTTGATCAGCCGATAGCCGACAGCGCATATCGCGCCGCGCGTGAAGCGCTGGCCGGCTCGGATCCGACCGGAGGCGCGATATACTACTTCAACCCCGCCACAGCCACGAGCAAGTGGATATGGTCACGCCCGCAGCTGCTCACCATCGGCAGCCATATATTTTGCGCTTGACTTAAAATGACGATGATAATAAAATGTAGAAAATATTTATTCGGCGGTTCGCCGCCGTACATAGAAAGGTGATCACTATGAACAAATGCCCGAAATGCGGAACCTATATACCCGACGGCGGCAAGGTGTGCCTGTCCTGCGGCTGGAAGCCCGAGACGGCTGACGGCCTTTTTGATAATCCGATATTGAAGTATATGCAGGAGGCCTTTGAGAAAGCCAGCCCCGAGATGACCGAAAATGACACGATCCCCGAGGAGTACCGCGAGCGGGATCTCGCAGCCACGGGGTATATCGGACCGGTATTCCTTTATTCTTTGCTCAAAGACGGCAGCTCCGAGCTCGTGAAGTACCACGCAAAGCAGTCGGCAATGCTGCTTGCGATGCATATGCTCAATGGAGTCGTCGGTGCGGTGCCGTATATCGGCAAGCCGATAAAAAAGCTGAATACCGCGCTGCTGGTGGTTCTGGCATTCCTCGGTGCGCGCAATGCGTACTTCGGCAAAAAAGAGCCGGTACCGTTTATCGGACAGATAATTTCGATGATCATGGAGGAGCTGTAAAATGAAATTCGTTACATATATATATGAAGGTGCGTCAGCGGCAGGCGTACTTTCCACTGACGAGTGCGCCGTCATACCGGCATCGGAGCTGGGGCTGAAGGCAGGGAGCATGAATGAGCTCATATGCGAGCTCGGCGGCAGTCTGCCGGTTATCCCCGCAGCTGCGGGGAGCATACCGCTGTCCGAAGTAAAGCTCGATGCTCCCATACCGGAGCCGAAGCAGGATGTGGTGTGCCTCGGACTCAATTACCGCGACCATGTCGATGAGGCAACGCGTGCCGACGCGGTTTTCGATGTGCAGCGCGGCGATGCCGTATACTTTGCCAAGAGGCTCCAGAGAGCGGTAGCACCCGACGGCGTGATCGACGGTCATTTTGACATATGTGACAGCCTTGACTATGAGGTTGAGCTCGGCGTTATCATCGGCCGCGATGCAAGGAAGGTCAAGGCAGCCGATGCGGGCGGCTACATATTCGGCTACACCATCATAAACGATGTATCCGCACGCAATCTTCAGACTCGCCATAAGCAGTGGTACTTCGGAAAAAGCCTCGATGACTTCACACCTATGGGTCCGTGCATAGTGTCGGCCGATACGCTCGGCGCAATGCCGGAGCTTGACATTCGCTGCTATGTAAACGGACAGCTTCGTCAGAGCAGCAATACGCGCAATATGATATTTGATATCCCGTATGTTATAGAGGAGCTGTCTGCCGGAATGACGCTGAAGGCGGGCACCGTTATTGCAACGGGTACCCCCAGCGGCGTCGCGCTCGGAATGCCGCCCGAAACACGGCAGTATCTCAGAAGCGGCGATGTGATCCGCTGTGAGATCGACGGAATCGGCGTTCTTGAAAACACGGTCGGCTGAGCCGCCTCACCTTGGCATATTTTGAGTGTGAACGGCATCGCAGACACAAGATTTAGAGCTTGCAAAAAAGAAACAAAAAAGCTTCAAAAACAGCTTGACAATTGGCGTTTGCGGTGCTATTCTATCTAAGCAATTCGGAAAACGACACATAAGAACGAAATAAAAAAATTTAAAAGATTTGAAAAAAGTTCTTGACAAGTTGTGCTGAATTTGCTAATATAAAAAAGCTCACCGCGTGACTGCGTGAGCGAGTGTACCTTGAAAATTAGATAATGTAAGAACAGCTTATGCTAAATAAG
>CAVGWF010000060.1:0-2249 GCA_963632825.1 Escherichia coli
GTGTTTCCGTAGGGGTCGGAGTTTGCGTAGATGTTGACCCAGGCATACAGCGCCGGCAGGATCGTTATGGCGATTACGACTGCTATCGCAAAGAAGTGCCTCGAAAGGCTCCTGATGTCGGAAAAGAATATTTTGAATGTATTCTTCATTTTACCACCTTTACATCGACTCGTAGTCAAGCTAAACTTACACTAAAATAACTTTCTTTAACATAGGCAATATCAGCTTCACGCCCAAATTTCAGGCATTTATGCTGTTTTGCCTGTTTTTCAATGCCGCCGATAAAATCGTGCCGCAGGCAGCAATACGGATGCGCCGATTCACAGCGGCAGCGTATCGGCTTAAAAGATGAGGGAGATCGCCTGCGGGACATTTTCAAGGATGATGTCATCATGTGTACCGCCGTCCTCGCCGTCGAACGACCATGCTTCCGGCTCGTCAAAGATAAACCGCGCGCGGTGGGTGTGCAGCAGCACGATGTATTCGCTGGAATAATCGTGGTTGAGCACCTTTGCCGCGAGCGATGCCAGCGCGGCGGCGTTGGGCAGCTTTTTTACAAGTATCAGCTCATGCAGCCCGTCGCCGAGCTCGATGCCCTCGCGCGGCAGGTCAATGAGCCCCGCAACGGAATATGAGTTGGACATTCCGCCGTAGAGGAAATCGCCGTCAAGCACGCCCCCGTCATACTCAACGCGCACATGCCGGCTGTGCAGGCTTGAAAGGCTCCTTACCGCACCGATGAGATATGCCGCCTCGCCGAGCTTCTTTTTGAAGTCCTGCGGCGTTGCGTAGCTGACCTCGGTGAACGCGCCGAATGCGGCGACATAGTTGAACCAGCCGTCTCCGCAGCTGCCCTCGTCAAACGGGTGCGGCACGCCGGAGACGAACCGCCGTGCGCCGGCAAGAATGTCGTTTTTCGGAAGACCTATCGTGCGAGCTATGTCGTTGGCGGTGCCGATGGGTATGTATCCGACCTCCGGGCGCTCGGAAAGCCGCATCAGTCCCGCGGCGGTCTCGGCAAGCGTACCGTCGCCGCCGAGCACGAGCAGACGCGGATAGTCCGCGGCATATTGCGCGGCAAGCTCCGCTGCGTGACCGCGGCTCTCGGTGAAATAAACGCTCACCGTGTAGCCGGCATTTGACAGCTCCCTGAGCGCCTCGGGCAGGTCTTTTTTGAACCCACCCCTGCCGGCGGCAGGGTTTATTATCATCATAAGAGGTGTTTTCATTTTCGCACCATCCTTTTCCGCACTGATTTTATCATATTGTCCGTGCCGTTTCAACAGGTATGGCGAGTCTTGAAATAATACACAACGTATGATATTATAGCCGCAGTTCAAGGCAGGGAGAGATCGGATGAGATTTGTATTTCTTACGGCATTTGCCGCGTTCAGCGCCGTGCATCTTTATGCCAGCGCCAAGTGCGACAAGGTGCTGCGCGGTGTCACCAAGGTTTTTCTGATATCAACGCTCCTCGGCTGGTACATGACCTCGGCTGCGGAGCCGTCGCCTGTCGTCGCTGCCGCCATCGCAACGAGCTGGTTGGGAGATGTGCTTTTGATGTGCGGCATGGCGGGCTTTGTCACCGGCGGCGGCAGCTTTTTTATATCGCATCTGCTGTATGCCGCGGCGTACTGTATGCAAACCGATTTGACTGCGGTGCCGGTGTGGATAACGGTGCTCGCCCCGCTGGTGTATCTGACTGCGGTGCTGCTCGTTTTTCGCGGGCTGAAGGGGCATATCCCGTCAAAGCTGCTGTATCCCGGCATGGCGGGCTATCTCGTGACAAACGGCGCCATGAACTGCTTTGCGCTGTTTCAGCTCGTTGCGGCGCCGTGTGCCGCAAGCGCCATGATATTTATCGGTGCGGTGCTGTTTTTTGCATCCGATTCGATACTGTTCTTCGTGCGGTTCAGGAAGGACTGTGTTTTCAAAACGCATTTCATGGTCATGCTGACCTATCTGCTTGCGCAGTTTCTCATCGTCGAGGGCATCATCCTCATGGGATGACGCAGACTTCGCCGTCGAGGGGAAGCCGTCCGTCCGGTACGGCGCCGGTGTGAAAAATCATATAACATATAAATTGAAGGTGCGGTGCAAGACAATGCACCGCACCTTCAACATTGTGCCGGCTTGCGCCGAGATTGGTTTTTACCTCATCAGTGCCGCTCGCCGCGGCGGGCAATGCGCTACGAATATTGGCAGTTGTTTTAACTGCGCCGTCACGGTAACGCACTGCGGAAAGACTT
>CAVGWF010000061.1:0-10778 GCA_963632825.1 Escherichia coli
GTGCGGCATCGTCCTGCTGCTGACGACCAAGCGAAATAAAAAAGAGGAAAACTGAGCCCACCGATCAGTTTTTATGCCTGCCGGTTTTTTGTCCTTCTTGCCGGCAGGCACTTTTATTAAAAAAATAACTCCGTATCGTTCAGATACGGAGTTTTTCTGCATTCAACAATTTTTCGTCCCCCGGACTGTGGCTGACAAAAACGAGCGCTTTACCCTTGGTATAGCGGTCAATATAGTCGATAACAAGCATCTTTGTGTCATTATCAAGTCCTGTGAAGGGCTCGTCAAAATATATTATCTCCGACTCGCCGAGCACTGCACGCACTATAGCGACGCGGCGGCGCATACCGCCGGAGAGCTGCATTACCGGCTTATCCGTGTGTCCCTTCAGCCCGACCAGCTCAAGGTGTTCCGTGACGGTCCGCCTGCCAATACCGCGGGGACAGGTCATTCTGACACAGTTTACGGGAGTAAATTCATCCGGAAGCCTGTCCTCCTGAAACACAGCCGCCTGCTTTGCGGGTCTGCCGATCACCTCACCCGCATCCGGCTTTTCAAGTCCCATCATTATACGGAGCAGAGTCGTTTTTCCGCTGCCGGACGGCGCGGTTATAACGGTTCTGCTCCCATTCGGGATAACAAGGCTGACATTTCTTAAAACGACATTGTCTCCATACGCCTTGCATATGTTTTTAAGCTCCATCAGCCACGCTCCAATCTGCGGCAGAATGTGCGCATGGCAAGCATAAACAGCTTTTCAAACAGCACGCTCACCACGACTATTATCACCGTCCAGCACAGCAGGTCGTCGGTATCGAGATATATCTTGGCATAGTACAGCTGCTTGCCTATCGAGCCGTCGGGCGTCCCTATTATCTCCGCCGCAACGCCAGCCTTCCACGACATTCCGAGAGCCGTTGTACACGCCGAAAGAATAAACGGCTTCAGCTGCGGCATATGGATGTACAGTACCTTTTTTGCAAACGGCATTCTGAAAACCGATGCGACCTCAAGCATTTTTCGGTCCTCGGCCTTTATTCCCTCAAGCACATTGCCGTAAACGACCGGAAGAACAATGAGAAACGATATAAACACCGATAGGTTCTGCGCGGAAAGCCAAATAAGGCATATCACCACAAACGACGCGACAGGCACGGTTTTTACCGTTATCATAAACGGCCAGAGCGCCGTTTCTACCCACGGAAACCTTCCGGCAAGCGATGCAAGCAGTATGCCGGCTGCAAGAGCTATCAGAAATCCCCCGACAATGTGGTAAAAGCTGAACCATATTGAGGATGCAAAGCCCGGCACCTGCCATATCGTAGTGAGTCTCACCGCCACAGCTATGGGCGATACAAGCAGTATGCTCTGATCCACTGCCATTGCGGCGATCTGCCAGATCAGCAGCGCAAGCAATACTGCGGTCGCTTTACCTGCCCGGCTCTTATTTTTCGGCATAATATAGACCGTCGTCGGGCAGCTTGCCGCCGACAGACTGCGGATTCATATCATAAAGCACGGAAAGATATCCGCCGAGGCACTCCTTGAGCTCATCGCCGGTGAGACAGCAGATATTGCAGTAAGGCAGAGCCTTCTGAGCAATGGGAGCCTTGACTATCTCGTAGCTGCCTATGAGCTGTGCCGCCTGCTCGGTGTTCTCGTTTACATACCTGACGGAGGCCTCATACTCCTCCATGAATTTTTTGAGCTGCTGCGGATATTTCTCGGCAAACTCCGTGCGCACGACCAGAACGCCGGTCGCCATGGATGCGCCGTCGTTTGCGGCCTGCCACTGCTCATTGAGGTCTATGGCTATGCGCAGGTCGCCGACCTTTGCCTGAGCCGCCGTCACGAACGGCTGTGGCAGCATCGCCACGGCGTTTTCATCATTGCTGATGTATGACAGTGCCTCGGTCGTATCAGCGCACCACTGGATCTCGGGCGCTTTATCCCCCTCAAGACCGTTTGCCTTGAGCAGATACCTCAGTGCAAATTCCGGAGTTGCACCCTCGCCGGTGGCGTAGAGCTTCTTTCCGGCAAGGTCGGCGAAGCCATTTATGCTATCACCGCGCTCAACGATGTACAGAACACCTGTAGCATTGACCGCAAGCACCTTTATGCCGCCGTCAGTGTTATTGTATATAACGGACGCAAGGTTTGCAGGCACTGCAGCAATGTCGATCTCGCCCTTTGTTAGCGCGGGGGCAAACGCCGTTGCCTCGCTCTGGAGCGAAAATTCGTATTTATTTGCAGAATTTCCGTTATCACTGTCGTCCATGAGCTTTACCATGCCCATGGCGGTTGGACCCGTCATCGCGCCGACACGGATGGTCGTTGGTTCCTCGCTGACAGCGGGAGTCTCGGCAGTCTCGGGTGCACTGTCCGTACAACCGGTAAGCAGGCATACGAGCATCAAAGCCGCAAGCACAATGGATATCGCTCTTTTCATATTATCACCTCATATATTTTTTAAGCCTCTCGGCATCGTTTATGCGGATCGCCTTACCGTCCTTTTCGATGGCTCCGCTCCGGGTGAGCGTGTCAAATGCACGATAAAGCGACGCTCTTGAGATATTCAGAGCTCCGGCGAGCCTGCTTATCGGCATCGGCAGCTCACACGGTCTCCCCTGCGGCACATTGTCCAGCAAAAAGCTGCTCAGGCGCTGCTCAGCCGTTCCGGCAGTGAGAAAATACATCTTCTTGTTGAGAAACAGTATTCTGCCGGACAGATACTTGATATAGTTATCGGCTATCTGAGGGTCAAAGTGCAGCATACGGCAGACAAGACGCTGCGCGAAAAAAACTATCCTTGTATCACTTATGGCGGTTATATCTGTGGCATACTCGCTTTCGTCGTTAAACAGCGCCGCAGCGCCGAAAAGCGAGGACGGACCGAGTGTGCTCATTATCATGGCATGCCCTCCGGCATTGCCCTTTGTTACTCTGAGACTGCCGGACAGTACAACGCCGAGACTGCGTGAAAATTCCGTTCCGCCGTATATAAGCTGACCCTTCCTGTAGTCTTTCACCTCGCAGTCCGGCGAGGCGACGATCTTTTCTATCGTAGACATCGGAACGGCATAAAAAATGCCCGTATGCCGAAGCGTGGTAATCTGTGCGCTGCTGAGCTTCATGGTCTTCTCCGTTATTGTCTCATATGAGACAGCTTATGCTTTAATTATAGTCAAAAGTGCTGAAATGTCAAGCAATTATCACAAATTTGCAGCAATGCTTTTTCGCTTTTTTGTTTTGGCATTTTTGCATGATTCCATTCTGTTTTTTAGTTGAAATGCAACATTCATATCATGTTTTGTCGTCATGTTGCCCAAACTGCATATGCATGGCTGCACGCATTGTTACAAAATTATCATATTCTCTTACACCGTTCTCCCCTCCTTCGCGTAACGCTGAATTAACAAAAAAATAATTATTCTTTACATCAAAAAAGTTTTTCCATATAATTAAACTTAGCAGGATATATCAGAGTGAAGAGTTATAAAAAATGTATAGAAAGGATGATATTGCTTGGTAAAGGTTGATTACGGCTTTATCGACGGCATATTGGGGAAGTATGACTGTGATAAGACCAACACCATTTCAATCATGCAGGATGTTCAGGCAAAATACAATTTTCTGCCTGAGGAGGCACTGCGCTATATTGCCAAGAGGATAGGCAAAAGTGAAGCGGAGATCTACGGCGTTGCTACCTTCTATGAGAATTTTTCATTGAAGGAAAAGGGCAAGTACATCATAAGAGTGTGCAACGGTACGGCGTGCCATGTCAGAAAGGCTGACGATGTGCAGGAGGCCATATACGCCGCGACCGGCATGAAGCCCACGGATCACATATCCGGCGACGGACTGTTCACCATTGAGCGCGTTTCCTGCCTCGGTGCCTGCGGTCTTGCGCCCGTGTGCACCGTAAACGACGTCGTCCATGCTTCCATGACCCCGGAAAAAGCGTATGCGCTCATTCAGGAGCTGAGGGAGGCTGAGAAAATATGAAGATCGAAAGCAGACAGCAGCTGATAAGCTGCCGCGAGGAATTCAAAAAAGCTCTTGCCTGTCAATACAAGCAGGTCGTTATCTGCGGCGGCTCCGGCTGCGTCGCCGGCGGCTCACTGAAGGTATACGACAGAATGAAGCAGCTCATGGAAAGCCGCGGACTGCGCGTTGATGTCGTACTGCAGCATGAAAGCCACGACGATTCGGTCGGACTCAAGCACAGCGGCTGCCACGGCTTCTGTCAGATGGGACCTCTGATGCGCATTGAGCCCATGGGACTTTTATACATCAAGGTCACGGTCGACGACTGCGAGGAGATCGTAGAAAGGACCATCCTCAATGACGAGATCATAGACCGCCTTGTATATCACGAGGACGGTAAAAGCTATGTGCGTCAGGAGGATATCCCCTTCTATAAGCAGCAGACGCGAGTAGCGCTTGAGCACTGCGGACATATAAATGCGGAAAGCGTCGAGGAATACATTGCCGTCGGCGGCTACTCGGCTCTCGAAAAGGCACTGTTCGACATGACGCCTGACGAGATAATAAGCGAGATCTCGGAGTCGGGACTGCGCGGCAGAGGCGGCGCGGGCTTCCCGACCGGCAAGAAGTGGGCGCAGGTTGCCGCTCACAAGGAGGCACCGGTAAAATACATTGTCTGCAACGGCGACGAGGGCGACCCCGGCGCATTCATGGATCGCTCCATCATGGAGGGCGATCCGCACAGAATGATCGAAGGCATGATAATCGCCGGCATAGCGACCGGCTCCGAGGAGGGCTATATCTATGTCCGTGCAGAGTATCCCCTTGCCGTCGAGCGTCTTAAGCTGGCGATATCCGACGACGAGGCGCACGGCATACTGGGCGAGAACATACTCGGCTCCGGCAAGAATTTCAGACTGCATATAAACCGCGGCGCGGGCGCATTCGTCTGCGGCGAGGGCTCGGCTCTGACCGCTTCGATAGAGGGCGGACGCGGCATGCCCAGGACGAAGCCGCCCAGAAGCGTCGATCAGGGTCTGTTTGACGCACCGACCTCGCTCAACAATGTTGAGACCTTTGCAAATGTCGTGCCCATTATTGAGCGCGGCTCGGCATGGTATCGCAGCATCGGCACGGAAAACAGCACCGGCACCAAGGCTTTCGCCCTGACCGGCAACATAAAGCACACCGGTCTTATCGAGGTCCCCATGGGGACCACTCTCAGAGAGATCGTTTTCAATATAGGCGGCGGCGTAAAAAACGGTCGCTTCAAGGCCGTTCAGATCGGCGGTCCCTCCGGCGGCTGCCTGACCGAGGAGCACCTCGATCTGCCGCTCGACTTTGACTCGACAAAGAGGATCGGTGCGATCATCGGCTCCGGCGGTCTCGTTGTCATGGGTGACGATACCTGCATGGTCGAGATAGCCCGCTTCTTCATGAACTTCACCAAGAAAGAATCCTGCGGCAAGTGCGCAACCTGCCGCGAGGGCACACCAAAGATACTCGCCATACTCGAGCGCATAACACACGGCGGCGGCACAATGGAGGATATTGATATGCTCCAGGATCTTTCAAGCGTCGTAAAGACCTGCTCGCTGTGCGGTCTGGGCAAAACAGCTACGAACCCGGTGCTCAGCACGCTCAAGTATTTCAAGGATGAGTATATCGCACATATAGTCAACAAGGAATGTCCGGCAGGCGCATGCCGCAGCCTGTGCACGATGTGGATCGATCCGCTCAAGTGCATCGGCTGTACAAAGTGCGCAAGGCTCTGCCCTGTCGGCGCTATAACCGGAGAGCTGCGCAAGCCGCATAAGATTGATCCTGAGAAGTGCATAAAGTGCCGTGAATGCAAGCACGGCTGCCCGAAGCATGCGATAAAGGAGGTATGATGATATGAAGCACATAATCATTGACGGCATAAGCTGTGAATTTGAAAATGCAAGAAATGTTCTCGAGATCGCTCGTGAAAATCATATCGACATCCCCAATCTGTGCTACTGCGAAAGCCTGTCGACATACGGCGGCTGCCGGCTTTGCGTTGTAGAGAATGAGCGCGGCGGCGTTGAGGCTGCCTGCACGATGATTCCCAGAGACGGAATGGTCATAAGAACCAACACCGCCCGTCTAAGAAAGCACCGCCAGATGATACTTGAGCTGCTGCTGGCAGGTCACAGATCCGAATGCACCACCTGCGAAAAATCCGGCAGGTGCAAGCTCCAGTCCTACGCAAGGCGGTATAATGTTACAAACATACGATTTGCAAACGATTACTGCAAGCAGCCAATCGACGACTCCTCCCCTGCCCTTATCCGTGATCCTTCAAAGTGTATCCTCTGCGGAAAGTGTGTAAGAATGTGCTCGGAGGTACAGAATATCCACGCCGTTGATTTTGCAGAGCGCGGCATTGAGACCTACATCTCATGCGGCTTTGAAAACAAGCTTGCCGACACGAAGTGTGTCAGCTGCGGTCAGTGCGCGGCGGTATGCCCCACCGGTGCCATCGTTATCAAGAATCAGGTCGCCGACCTGTGGAAGGCAATTTACGACTCTGCAAAAACGGTCGCCGTACAGATAGCTCCGGCCGTCAGAGTAGGTATCGGCGAGGAGTTTGGCATTCCGGCATCGCAGCCGGTTATGGGCAAGATAGTCACGGCGCTGAAAATGCTCGGCGTGGATTATGTCTTTGATACCTCTCTGACCGCCGATCTCACGATCATTGAGGAGTCGGCCGAGTTCCTGAAGAAGCTCAAAAACGGCGACAAGCTGCCGCTGTTCACCTCCTGCTGCCCCGGTTGGATAAAGCATGTTGAAAATATGCATCCGGAGCTCATGCCTCAGGTGTCGACCTGCGGCTCGCCCATGGAGATGTTCGGTGCGCTGCTCAGACAGTACTACACCGACGAGGAGCTGTACTCCGTCGCAATAATGCCCTGCACGGCGAAGAAGGCTGAGGCTGAGCGTCCGGAGCTTGTTAAGGACGGCGAGAGGCTCATTGATCTTGTACTGACCACTCAGGAGCTTGCAAAAATGATCGCCGAGGCCGGCATAGACTTTGCCAGCCTCCCCGATTCCGCGCCCGATCAGCCTTTTGCCGAGTACACCGGTGCAGGCGTTATATTCGGCGTTACCGGCGGTGTTACCGAAGCGGTAGTGCGTCATGTCATCGGAGCCACTACCGAGGAGAAGATATCCGGTATAGCCAGGTGCGGCGTCCGTGGTCTCGACGGTATAAAGGCATTTGAGGTAACTGCCGGTGAGCTCACGCTGAGGATCGCAGTGGTGAGCGGTCTCGGAAATGCCGACAAACTGATAGAGAAGATCGAAAGCGGCGAAGAAAGCTTCCACTTTGTCGAGGTCATGGCCTGCCCCAACGGATGTATCGGCGGCGGCGGTCAGCCGCCTGCCTGCCGAAAGCAGAAGGAGCTCCGCAACGAGGGTATATTCGTAGCTGACGAGGATTGTGAGCTGCGCTCCTCAGAGCAAAATCCCGCACTTGACGGTATTTACAATCTGCTGCGCGGCAGAGCTCATGAGCTGCTGCATGTTCACTATCCCGACCATCACGGATAAAGCACAATAATCAAAAAAGTCACAGGTTTTTTGACACGCTGGAAAATATACGGTGCATCCGCACCGTATATTTTTTTACATTTTGTCAAGCATATTATTGAGGTGATACTATGAACGCAAAAAATGGCGGTGAGCTGCCGCTCGGTCTCGGAATGGCTCTTATGCGGAACGCCGATGCTTTTCTATACTTCTCCGCACTTGACGCAAATCGGCAGAAGCAGATAATAGAAAAAAGCAAGCTGGTCAAAAGCAGCAGTGAAATGAAAAGCTTTGTTGACTCACTTGCGGCAGCGGATTGACTTCTGAAGTCATTTGTTTTCATGGCGTGGACATCTCAGGCTTTTTGTTACTGATGCAGGGACATTTTTTGACCAAACGACTTGTAAAACCGATTCAAATGCTGTAGAATTTAAATATAAATTATACTGTCGATTGACAAGAGTTTTAACGCAGCATGAGCGTATTTGTGTCCCGGCAAAACCGTGTATACTCTTGTCAATCGGCGGCAGCGAGGTGAATTGGATGGAATTACAATTATCCGATATTGAGCTTGCCGCTGAGCGGCTTAAGCCCATTCTGCATCATACCGAGCTTGATATGTCCTCCACCTTTTCTGCAATGACCGGCGGAGAGATATATCTCAAATGCGAAAACCGTCAAAAAACCGGTTCGTTCAAGATCAGAGGTGCAAGCAACAAGATTGCCTCCCTTATTGAGCAGGGCGGCGTAAGCAGCGTTGTTGCGTCCTCTGCCGGCAACCACGCGCAGGGCGTTGCATATGCGGCTCACAAGTTCGGCATACCCGCCACCATAGTCATGCCCGCAAGCGCGCCTATCGCCAAGGTTCAGGCTACCGAGGGCTACGGTGCCAAGGTCGTCCTCTACGGTGACTGCTACGACGACGCTTACACTCGCGCCTGTGAGATATGCAAGGACGAGGGTGCAACATTTCTGCACCCGTACAACGACCCTGAGGTCATGGCAGGTCAGGGTACGCTTGGTCTTGAGATCCTCGGCGATCTCCCGACTGCCGATATGGTTATCGTGCCCGCCGGAGGCGGCGGTCTGCTTGCCGGTGTTGCAGCCTGCATAAAGCAGATAAATCCGCGCATTCAGGTCATAGGTGTGCAGGCTGAGGGTGCCGACGCCATCGCACAGTCGTTTAAGGCAAAGAAGTACATATCTGCGGATTCCGTTTCTACTATCGCCGACGGCATTGCGGTAAAGTCCCCCGGCGACATGACGGTTGAGCTTATAAACAGGTATGCCGATGATGTCGTAACGGTAAACGACAACGAGATCTCCGAGGCAATACTCCTGCTCATGGAGCGCTGCAAACAGATAGTCGAGCCGTCCGGTGCAACTCCCGTTGCCGCAGTCCTCAAGGGCAAGGTCAATGTCAATGGCAAAAAGGTCGTGTGCCTGCTCTCGGGAGGCAATATTGATGTCAGCTTCATTCAGTGCATAATAAAGCAGGGTCTTGTAGCCCGAAACCGCCAGATGCGCTTTACCGTAACGCTTCTGGATAAGCCTGGCAGCCTTGTTAAGCTGCTCAATGACATTGCCGAGCTCGGCGCAAATATTCTCACCGTTGAGCACGACCGCCTCAGTGCCGGTCTCAATCCCAATCAGACAAATGTTCACATTTCCTGTGAGGTTGGCGGCAAGGAACACGGCGACAGGCTTCTGCACGCACTCAAGGACAACGGATTTAAGATCAGCATGAACTAATAAGGAGGAACAAAAAATGAAAACCGTATCAACCAACAAGGCTCCCGCAGCAATAGGTCCCTACTCTCAGGCTCAGATAGTCGGAAACATGGTCTATACCTCCGGTCAGGTCGGCATTGACCCCGCCACCGGCAGCGTCCCGGATGGTATCGAGGCTCAGGCTCATCAGGTGTTCAAAAACCTCACCGAGCTGCTTAAGGCCGCCGGAAGCGATATGTCCAAGGTTGTTAAAACCACTGTTTTCATTAAGAATATGGACGAGTTTGCGACCGTAAACGGCATTTACGCTCAGTATTTTACCGAGCCCTTCCCTGCCCGCAGCTGCGTTGAGGTCTCCCGTCTGCCGAAGGACGTTCTTGTCGAGTGTGAGGTTATTGCCGAGCTGTGATGACTCAGAAGGAGCTCATGCTTGCCGGCAAGCTGTATGATCCGTCCGATGAGGAGCTTGCCGCGCTGAGGCTCAATGCCCATAAGCTGAGCAGAAGATATAACGAAACGGACGAGGATCAGATTGCCGAGCGCGCCGCAATTCTTGCCGAGCTAACTCCGGATGCCGACTCCGGCTTGTTCTTACAGGGTCCGGTTTATTTTGACTATGGTCTGTTCACGCATTTCGGTGCAAACTGCTATGCGAATTTTAACTTCACCGTTCTTGATTGCTGTCCGATTCACATCGGGGCCAATGTGTTCTTCGGTCCCAATTGCAGTCTGCTGACTCCGATGCACGCTTTTTTGAGCGAGGAGCGGAATATACGCTTTAAGCCTGACGGCACCATGTATGACCTTGAATACGCAAAGCCCATAAGCATCGGTGATAACTGCTGGCTTGCCGGAAATGTCACCGTCTGCGGCGGTGTCGCCATAGGCAGCGGATGTGTTATAGGCGCCGGCAGCGTTGTAACACGCGATATACCGCCAAATATGCTCGCAGCAGGCAACCCGTGCCGCGTTATACGCAGGATCACCCCGCAGGACAGCCTAAAGCTAAAAAAAGAACTCTTATAAGCATAAAAAAACTCCGAAGATCATGTCTTCGGAGTTTTTTATGGTACCGGCATATGATGTGGGGCATATGCCGGTACTCTCAAGGAATCAGAACTTGATATCGACAGGCTTTCTGTCGAACATGGTGTTAACCTGCTTGTATGCCCAGCCGAGCACCTTCTGATCGAGGTTCCAGAAATAAACAACGAACAGAACGCCGACTACCATGCTAAACAGCTTAACGGACTTTTTGCAGAAATTGCACATTAGCGTTTTCTCCTTTTTGAGCTGTTATTGATGCCAAACAGTTCGATCAATCAGATCTGTTGGCGCCTGTATAGGTGTCAAAGAAATGCTTTTCGGGGCGCAGTCCCCCGACACGGTACAATGTTACCGGTCGGGCGACCGCAGTATAGACTCATTAAATCCTAAATACGCCTCTAAAAGATTACTTCTTTGCAAGGCCCTTCTGACGAGCATACTCTGCTGCGCCGAGTGCGCCC
>CAVGWF010000062.1:0-7444 GCA_963632825.1 Escherichia coli
CGGTCGGCAACACCGTCACCACGGGCTCCGTCACGATCCCCATGATGAAGCGCACGGGCTACAAGCCCGAGTTTGCGGGCGCGGTCGAGGCGGCAGCCTCCACCGGCGGTCAGATCATGCCCCCCATCATGGGCGCTGCGGCATTCCTCATGGCCGAGTATGTAAAACTGCCGTACAGCACGATAGCCGTCAAGGCCATCCTGCCCGCCTTCCTGTACTTTGCGGGCATCTTCATTGCGGTGCACCTTGAGGCGAAGAAGCTCGGTCTGAAGGGCGTTTCGCGCAGCGAAATGGTTCCCGGCAAGCAGCTTGCAGCCAAGATATACCTGCTGTTCCCCATCGTGCTGCTCATCGTTCTGGTCAGCTTCAACCTCTACACCATGCAGTTTGCGGCGACCCTGTCCATCTTTGCGGCGATTATCGTCGGCTTTATAAACAAGGACAGCAGGCTGAGCTTTTCAAAAATCGTTGAGGCTCTTGAGGCCGGCGGCAAGGGCACCATCACCGTCGCAGTCGCCTGCTCGATGGCGGGCGTTATCGCGGGCTGCATCACCGTAACGGGTCTTGCGTCCAAGCTCATCGCGGCGATCGTCGCCCTGTCGGGCAACACGCTGATCATCGGTCTGTTCCTGACCATGGTCTGCTGCATCATCCTCGGCATGGGTGTTCCCACCACCGCAAACTACTGCATCATGGCAGCCACCTGCGCCCCCATCCTCGAAAAGCTCGGCGTTCCCACGGTTGCCGCGCATTTCTTCGTGTTCTACTTCGGCATCGTCGCCGATATCACTCCGCCCGTTGCGCTCGCGGCCTACGCGGGCAGCGCGATAGCGAAGTCCAACCCCATGAAGACCGGCGTAAACGCGACAAAGCTCGCAATCGCGGCCTTCATCGTCCCCTATGTTTTTGCCTACAGCCCCTCGATGCTCTTCATTGATGTAACGAGCTGGGTAGAGGTCGTATCCATCTGCATCAGCGCGATGTTCGGCATCTACGGCGTCGCGGCCGGTCTCAACGGCTTCGTAAAGCGCAAGCTCAACTGGTTTGTCCGCATCCTGTTCTTTGTCGGCGGTCTGGGACTTATCATCCCCGGCTGGAAGACCGACCTTTTCGGTCTGGTGCTCATCGGCGGTCTGACCGCTTACGAGTTCATAAAGGCAAAGCAGGAGCAGAATGTGATGCCTGCATAATAAGCGCAGCATACGGTCATAAAAATGCCGGGGCAGCGATCCGAAACGGTTCGTCTGCACCCGGCACTTTTAATGCGGTTTATGGATTTGTTATACATTGCATTTCCCGATATTATCGGTCAGAAAAGCTTCTGCGGGGTCAGCGGGATTATAGCTGACTCTGGCGGCGCTGCCGACAGAGGTGCTGCCCATGACCGGTACCCTCTTTTGTCCCACGGGCAGAAAGCCGATTTTAATTGCCTCGCTTCTGAGCTTTATGCTGTCTTCAATCTCGTAGGTCCTGCCGCCGGCCTCGTATCGGACCGTTATCACCGTCGGAAAATCAAGTCCCTTTACCCGCAGATCGACTATTGTACCGCTTGTGATCGCCGTACAGTTTGCCTTGTTTACCTTCATAGCCGTCATTCCCCGACTTTCTGTTCTTCCGCGAAGGTCACCCTGACATCGCTGAATGTTCCCGTTATATCTCCGGCGCGAAATTCCTCGTCGTTTTTAAGTCCCTTGACCGGAATACCAAGGTGGACGAGAAGCCCCTCGTTTGTTTGCAGGCTGCCCATAAATTCCTTGTCGAAGTTTATTGTAGTCATAGCTATCCTTGCCTCGCTGTTCGTGAAGCCGAGCCTTATGACTCCGTGGAGCTCGTTTATCGGCCGGTCCATACGGTTTACAAAGAGGCAGGCGGTTATCATTTTCCGCTCACGGTGCAGATAAATGCCCTTTACAAAAACGAAGTTGACCGTTCCGTCGGCATAATTGAGCTCGGCATCCTTATATACCTCGCTTACGCTTTCAAATTCCCTTTTGATCTCGGGATCGGACAGCTGCCCCTCGTGTGCCTTTGCAGGCACTACCTTAATTGACATGTGATACTTCCTTTCAGTTTACCCAGTTCTGGATCGTGTGGGAGACCGTGTTTATCTGGGCCTCAAGCCATCCGATCACACCGTCACATTCGTACGCCATGTTCTCATACTTGCAGCGTGCAAGATTCAGCCTGTCCATGTTGGTATCTATATTGCCGATAACAACATCGTAGTCCTTCGCCAGAGCCTTTGTACTCGCCTTGTACGATTCAATGTAGAGCTTCCCTCTGAATGTATCGTACGGCTCGTTGGCAAACGACTTTAAGCCGTTGCGGTATTCCTTTATGACCTTTTTATCGTCAGCCATTCTGTTATACACGGCGCCGATCTCGTTTGCGATGTTCATATATTTCCGGCGCTCCGCCAATTTTGCCGCAAGCTGTCTTTTATAGCGGTCAAACGCATTTTTGAAATCCTCTAAGGTTTCCATTGCCATGCTTTATTTCCTCCCTTCGATCACCAAGGCCATTTGAAATACGGAGTCGGTACGGTAACGGAAAAGTCAAGTCCCAGCAGCAGTGCGGCATCGACCTTTACGGTAGTGGCATTAATATTGACATATTCGGTCTCTATCGCCGTCTTGCTCTCTGCCCAAATTGCGAAGCTGCCTCCGGCTTTGGCCTTCGCACCCACCTTGAAGCCGAGCAGGGATTCAGTTTCTCCGGTTGCCGTATCGGTATTCTTATATGCGAGTATCGTCGTTCCGGCTTTAACGCTTGCCGATCCAAGCGACGCGGATGCGTCGACACCGACGGCAAATTCACCGTCATCCTCAAATTCAAACGCAGCCTTACCGTCGGCGGCAAGGACCTTCACCTCACCCTTAACAAAAGCATTGAGATCATCTGAGCCGAGAACGACAGAGCCGTCGGCCTCGATGAGTCCGGCCTCTGCCTCGACCCTGTAGCCCTTGTACTTATCCGACCAGCCGGCTTTTGCCTCGCCCTCTGCAAAGCCGACTTTGGCATTTGCGCTCCCTCTCAGGTAATCGGTAAACTGTGCATAACCGTTGGCGGCAAGTACGGCAGCCTTGCCCTTGGCAAATGCCGTCCCGTCCTCAACTCCGGCTTCTCCGGACGCCGTCAGGACCGCATACCCTGCGTAAGCATATACATCAAGGCACAGCCCCGCTGCCCATTGATCCTCCGCCACAGTGACCTCACCCGCCACATACTCAAACGGGTCCTCCTGAAGCTTCAAGTACAGAGCCACATTGCCGGTCTTGTGGAACCAATCCTGCGCCTGAAGATCCTTAGCATTGTCGGTAACGAACCTGCCGTCGCCATTATAGCAGTACTCCATCATTCTTTCAATCAGAGTGCTGACCTCCACTATGCGGGTCATAAGCTCGTTAGCGGCATTATACGCCTGATCGTCGGCCTCGTACAGATTCTCTCGTATCTTTTTCAGCGTCTCCTGAGCTTCGGAGTAGCCCTGATTTACCGTGCCCATCTCCAGCGCTTTGGTCGCTATGTATTTTGACGCAAGCTGCATGACCTCATTCAGCTCTGCCTTCGTGCCGTCGTACACCTGCTCTTTTAATATAAGCCCCTTATTTATGTAGTCGAGCACATTCTCGTCAACTCTGCCGTTGAAGCTGAACTCATACTGGTAAAACGCCTCGGCAAAGATCTGGATCATCATGGACATATCGGAAGCAATGTCCATCATCCCTCCGATTATATTGATTGCACCGTTAGTGAGATAGCTCTTAAATGCATCCGCCGCGTCGCCGCGAAAGCAGTTTGACACGGACAGCTTGTACGCGGATTTAAACTGCGAATAAAACTTATCCTGCACGGTCGTCCCGTATGCCTTCACGGCGTCATGCATACTGATGACCGCAGCATTATCAAGATATAAATCACCCTTGTTAGCCAACCGAACTCACCTCACTTCCCAAGTATTATATCCATGACCGGTTTAAGTGCAACATCCTCATCAACATGCATCCACCTGAGCTTTATCCGCTTCATGCTCTCGGTGTCCATATCGAGCATTGTGCCAAACAACTCGATGGCATCGTTAAAGGCCTTTGCACACTCGATGTATCTGTCGATGCTCCGAAGCCTGACCCCCTGCTTATCCAACGAATACTTGAGCGCCTTGATGTCTGCCGCCGCAGTCTCGAACGAATCTATCTGACCTTGGAACCCTTTTGGATCTAAATAAATTTCCGCCATTTATTTTATCTCCTTTCTAAGCACAACCTGCGCCTCCGATATCTTGAAGTCCGCCTTCGCGCACATCTCGTCAAACAGCTCGTATGTGCAGCCGTTAAGAAATTCGAGATACTGGTCTATATAAATACCCACTGTCATAAGTCCCGCCGCTTTTATCGCAAACAGCTCCGGACTGCCGTGCATCAGAATGATATACTTTGAAAGCAGGCGCTTCTGCGCAGACAGGAACGACTGCTCGCTGCAGGAGACCAGTCTGCGTTTGCGGCTGTCGAGACAGGAGACCGGGAAAATTATGCTCGCATCCAGCGCATCGACCCAGACCTCCGCGCCGTGTGCCTCTATGTGCTCTGCAAGCAGCTCGGTTATCACAAGCTTTGAAAAATTTGTTATGCACTCGCTCATGAAATCGAATGCCTCGACCATCAGGCTGACATCCTGGCGCGCGACATTCACGATATGGGCATCCTGACGCAGATAGGGATCGTAACCGTATCCGGCAATGCGCACATTGTGCAGCTCCGGAAGCTCGCCGTCTTCAAATGACAGCTCGGAAATGTCAAGATCATCCGTCTGACCTATAACATAAACGCATATATTTCCCGGCACGAGGAGCGCCCGTGCACAGGATACGAATGTGTCGAAATCTATTTTTTCAATATCATCTATCAGCGCTCTGAGAGTGAAGCGCTTGTTTAAATCGGAAAACTCATAGGCCTTGTACTGTGCGCGGAACGCGCCCTCCTTATACCGCGCGGCAAATGCCTCTCTCGCGGTATGCTTGGCCTTTTTAAATGCTTCCTCATTGTATTCATGGTTTAGCAGAGCCAATATGACCCGCTTCAGCGCAGGAACAAGCTCCGTCTTCTTCCTGCTGAACGAAATCGTCGAAACGGCCCTCTGTATGTCAAAATGCAGACCCGGCATATTGCTCTCGAGTCTGTAGTAATTAAACAAGACATTATAAAATGCGCAGTTTGAAACGAAATGCTCTTTCTCTCCCAAGATGAAGTCACGCGTCACAAATCCACCGCGCAGGCTCACGGCAGCGTAAAGCACATCCTGCTCATACGGGTGGTTATTCAGCTCGATTTGCATCTTCATTTTGTCCATAGTATTTCTCCTCAATATACTTTAAGCTGACAGCAGGCATCCAGCTTCCGTCAGCTTAAATGCAAGCCGCCTCGTTGCAGCGGGCAGGAGACGGCTTGCGCAGGTGTATCAGCCTCTGAACTGATTGGCGATGCCGATATCAGTCTCTTCAACTATCTTTGCAGTCGAATCAAGGGCTGCCGCGATCTCGCGGATAAGCTCCTCGGCCTTCATGAAGCCGGGCTTGAGCTCCTGATAGCGGGCTGCGTAGGACTCGCTTGCCGAGCCTTCCCATTCGCCCTGAAGCTGCTGGAGCAGGCTGTCCATCTTGCCGATAACGCCGTTTACGGTCTCCGCCTCTGCGCGGTACTGGTTTGCTCTCTCGCGCATCTGATCCGGGGTAATTCTGATCTGATTGCTTGCCATAGTTTTTTCTCCTCCAACTATATTTGTGATTTGTGCTGCTCACGCAGCTGGTTTTTGTGTGTTATACGCCGTAGATGTCAATATGTTTTTTATTCTTCAAAGAGTGTCTATCACTTCAAAGTTCCTGTACAAAATATCTGGGTTCCTGCATGCGGCATCAAATAGCCACTCTGCTTCCGTTTTGCCATTACGAGCAGCTTCATCGGCTGGAATACCCATAAGTCTATACATGTCAGGATTTTCAGATTTCATTTGCACTAGCATTTCATCAATCATGCCATATGTTTTTTGACTCGGCAACAAAGTATAACTGTCGCCATTAATTACACACTTGACATTGAATTTTGTGATGAACCATTTATACCCCGTCTTTTGGCTATCTGTCAGGTAAGTTGGTGAATTTTTCTCATTGTAGTCGGTAATGTCATCAATTATCCCGTTGGCTTTTTTCGCAGGATCGTAGCCGTAATCCTTAATGGCATCAAGTACTTCACCAGAACCCGGAAGAATTGTATCTGCAATCTTCTTACCAACATATTTGTATACATTCTCCCCAAATTTTGCCCAGTCGATTGTGTCTTCAATATATTGATCTTGTTTATCCGAAATCGTATTTGATGCATTTTGTCCGTTTTGAACCTTCATATCCTCTCCGAAGATACTCGCATCGCGTGGGATTTGCCTTACTATATCCTGATATTCGCTGTCAAAGAAAGGGGAGTCCGGGTCCCATCGATCCGCATATGACGAGTTGGGATTCCAAGGTCTGTCGTTCATTCCGCGCAGCCTAACTTTTTCCTTTTTGGGGACAACGATCGAGATCTCTCCTGATTTACCAATGCTAATCGGCGGTCCATCTTCCTTGCCAACAAACAGCATCTTCCCATTGTCATTCAAGTACTGGATTACCATATGGTTTTTGATATAACCATTAATTTCCTCGTCACTGATTTCACCATTCAGGTAGTCCGCATAATATGATGAATAATACATTTCCTCACACGCAATGAATTTCTTCCACTGCTCTTCGTTGCGATCATAATAGTGAAATGGTTGGTAATCTGGAGCCTCACCGAAATATGTAATGTGCTCATCGGTCGTTTCATTGTAAAACGCATTGTAAATCCGCCCTTTGAGTTCCTCGTCGGCTGTATTCATAGCTACATAAGCAAGAATCTCAATATCCGCATCCGTGAGATCATCCGCTGATTTTTTTAGAATATTTTCAACCTTCGTTTCAATGAGCCTCATATATTCATCAGCGCAGCTATTCAGTAATCCTCCAAATGACGCGGGGCTCGAAAAGGAATCAATATTTATTACCTCTGCCGCTTTTTTGGCAGCATTTACATATGCCTCGCACATAGACTCAAATTTTCCAAAGTCAGCCGAATACTGCTTCTCAACCGCCGCAATTTCTTTCCATGTTCTAACAATCGTTTGCTCCGTTTCCGAGCGGCGATCTGTAAGTGACTTGATATACTTTTCTGCATCTCCGTTGATCTTATCTTTATTCTTTGTAAAAAAGCCTAGCCAATGTTTCGCACCATCCCAAAACTTTTTAATTTTTCCGCTCTCTTTGCTGTAATATTTGTCCATGTACTTTTTGAACTCTTCGCTCGTTTTCGCAGAATAGTTCCGAATTTTATATTTCACTTGCTTTTCAACTCCTCTGCAATTGTCTTGTCCATGA
>CAVGWF010000063.1:0-8191 GCA_963632825.1 Escherichia coli
ATACCGGACAGCCGCATTCCGGATCAATCGGAAGCTCATCGCGGAAGTACTTCTCGTTTTTTATGTTTATAATACCGTTCCATGTAAAAAGGTGCCCGTGCCGTCCGTTTCTGGCAGGCATTACACAGTCGAAAAAATCAACGCCTCTTGCAACACTCTCAATGATATTGCCCGGAGTTCCGACCCCCATCAGATAGCGCGGCTTGTCTTTAGGCATATACTCCTCAACCGCCGCAATGGTATCGTACATCTCCTGATGGCTCTCCCCTACCGCAAGCCCGCCTATGGCATAGCCCGGAAGGTCAAGCTCGGCAATTTTTTTCATATGCTCTATGCGAATATCGGCGAAGGTCGCCCCCTGATTTATTCCGAACAGCATCTGACCGGGGTTTACCGCATCGTCCATGCTGTTGTACCTGCTCAGGGCTTCCTTGCACCTGACCAGCCACCTGTATGTGCGCGCACATGATTTTTCAACATAATCCTTCGGCGACGGGATCTTTATGCACTCGTCAAACGCCATTGCAATGTCGGAGCCCAGATTTGCCTGAATGCGCATGCTCTCCTCGGGGCCCATAAATATATGTCTGCCGTCAATGTGCGAATTAAATTTTACGCCCTCCTCGCTTATCTTTCGCAGACTTGCGAGTGAAAAAATTTGAAATCCGCCGCTGTCGGTGAGTATGGGACCGTCCCATGTCATGAACTTGTGCAGTCCTCCCATGTCTCTTACGAGCTCATCCCCCGGTCTGAGGTGGAGGTGATATGTATTGGAAAGCTCGACCTGACAGCCGATATCCTTTAAATCAGCAGCCGAAAGAGCGCCCTTTATGGCCGCTGCGGTGCCGACATTCATAAAAACCGGCGTCTGTACGGTGCCGTGCGGAGTTTCGAGCTCTCCGCGGCGCGCTTTATTCTCCTGCTGTTTTAACCTGTACATCTGCTCTCTCCTATTCTATGAACATTGCATCGCCGAACGAGAAAAATCTGTACTCCTCTTTGACTGCCTCCTCATAGGCATGCAGCACATTTTCTCTTCCGGCAAGCGCTGAAACGAGCATTATGAGCGTGCTCTCGGGCAGGTGGAAGTTTGTTATCAGCGCATCAATGCATTTAAAGTCGTACCCCGGATAAATAAAAATATTTGTCCAGCCGGAGGTTTCCTCTATCTCGCCGTTTTTATCCGCAAAGCTCTCGAGCGTTCGGCATGATGTCGTTCCGACTGCGATGACTCTTCCTCCGGCTCGCTTGGTTTTCGTTATGATCTCCGCGGTCTCAGCCGGCACCATGCAAAATTCAGAGTGCATTTCATGGTCTTCTATTTTATCCGCTTTGACGGGTCTGAAGGTGCCGAGCCCCACATGGAGCGTTACATAGCAGACACTCACTCCGATATTCTCTATCTCATTAAGAAGCTCTTTCGTAAAATGAAGTCCGGCTGTAGGTGCTGCTGCACTCCCAAGCTCTCTGGAGTAAACCGTTTGATATCGTTCCGAATCCTCAAGCTCCTCCTTTATATATGGCGGAAGCGGCATTTTGCCGAGCTTCTCCAGCTTTTCGAGGAATACACCCTCGTAGTGGAATTTAACAACGCGATTACCGCCATCGGCAACGCTCATGACCGTCGCGGTGAGCTCACCTTCACCGAAATAAAGCTCTGTACCTGGCTTTGTTTTTCTGCCCGGTCTGCTGAGGCACTCCCAGAATCCGCCGCCAAGGTCGCGCAGCAAAACAAGCTCGACCGAGCCGCCGGTACTGCGTGAGCCGATAAGCCGCGCCGGAAGCACGCGTGAATCGTTGAGCACGAGGCAGTCGCCCTTTTTCAGATACTTAACTATATCGTGAAAATGGCAATGTTCGATCGCGCCGGTAGTTTTGTCAAGGTGCAGGAGCCTTGACGAATCGCGCTTTTCAAGCGGGGTCTGCGCGATAAGTCTCTCAGGCAGGTAAAAATCAAAATCCGATTTGTTCATTCCGTTTATACTCCGTAAGTAAAGATACCAATGTGCCCGTACATTATAATATAGATGCCGTTTAAATTCAATATTTATGTCATGTAAGCAGTTGTGTGAGCATATTTATATTCGAGCACTGTATTGGAGGGATATTATGTTCAAAACGCCTGTATTCAAAGGATCCTGTACCGCGATCGTTACTCCTTTTTCAGACAGCCGAATAGACTATGAGCGCATGAAAGACCTCATTGACTATCAATACGACAACGGAACCGCAGCAATAGTAGTCTGCGGAACTACCGGTGAAAATGCCACGATGAGTCGATACGAGCACGAGGAGCTCATAGAATTTGTGTGCCGGTATAACGATCACCGCATGAAGATAATCGCAGGCATAGGCAGCAACGATTCTGTCAAGGCGCTCAATTTCGCAAAATGTGCGCTCAGATGCGATGCCGATGGCGTGCTTATGGTGACTCCGTACTATAATAAAGCAACTCAGGATGGGCTGATCAAGCACTTTACATATGTTGCGGATCGGATAGATCTTCCGATGATAGTATACAATGTCCCGTCAAGAACAAGCATAGGAATAAAGCTTGAAACCTACAGACAGCTTGCACAGCATCCGAATATAAACGGTATAAAGGAGGCATCCGGAGACTTCAGTCTATTCGCTGCGACGAGAGCAGAGTGCGGGAATGATCTGTATGTCTGGAGCGGAAACGATGACAACACCGTACCGATGATGGCGCTCGGCGCGCTCGGCGTTATTTCCGTTGCATCCAATGTTGTTCCCGCCGCCGTAGCAAAGCTCTGCTCTCTGTGTCTCGACGGTGATTTTGCTCAGGCGCAGCAATTGTATTTCAAGTATTCAAGGCTGTTTTCTGATCTTTTCATCGAGACTAATCCAATACCGGTAAAGGCGGCCATGGAGCTCATAGGCATGGGCTGCGGGAAGCTCAGGCTACCCCTGACCGACATTTCTCCGGAGCATTTAGAGAAGCTCAGAAGCTCCATGCGGGAGTGCGGGATAGGAATAAAGGCTTAACGAAATATTGAAGGCATTGGACAGCCAATGCCTTCAATATTTGTTATTCCGGATAATGAGCTCTTGCGCCGCCTATGAGCTTAGGTCTTGTGTACGCCGCGTTTACGAGCGCGCTGCCGATCTGCTTGACCGAAAGTCTGAGCGGAACCGCAACATCCTTAAGGTGCATTCCTATCAGAGTGCAGCCGATATCAAGCCCCGCATTGGCTTTTACATGCTCTACCATTACCGGATCCGGCATAAGCTCGTATACCGCGGCGGCAAATGAACCGCCGGCCTTAGGAATCGGGCGAACGCATACCTCATCGAGCATATACTTATCGGCGGCCTCACGGCTCACAACAAGTGCCCGGTTGAGGTGCTCGCAGCACTGTGCCGCAAGGTATATTCCCTTTTCGTCAAGCACCTGCAGAACCGTCTGCGCGACCGCGGCGCCGGTCTCCGGTGATGACCCCTTGCCTATGTGCTCCCCTAAAATTTCACTTGAAGAGCAGCCGACTACAAGCATCGAGCCCTTTTTCAGACCTGCTCTGTCAACAAGCTCCTCAACGGCTTTTTTTGTTTCGGCTTTTATCTGTTCGTACATAAAAATCATCTCCTGTGCAGATAGTACCACATTTCTATGAATTTGACAATAAGACCGTTAAAGAGTATAATTGACCTGCTCATAAGCAAATTTACAATATGTGAGGTGTTTCGATTTGAAACGACTAATTGCACTTGTTCTCTCAATGCTCATGGTCCTGTGCCTGTTTACGGGATGCGGCAAAGATGAGGACGATCCCGACGCTCCCGGCGTCAATGAAGACGGTCTTAACAGCCACGAGACCGCGAGCGGTCCTGTCAATCCTCTGACAGGTGAGGCAGTCAGTGAGGATATAAGTGATCTTCGCCCATACTGTGTTATGATAAATAACCATCCCGATGCCCGTCCCGCAGTCGGTCTTTCTCAGGCTTCCATTATATATGAGGCTCTTGCTGAGGGCGGTATCACCCGTATGATGGCGGTATTTAACGATGTTGACGGTATAACCATCGGCTCACTGCGCAGTGCAAGACCCTACTATATCAGCATGGCTCAGGCCTACGATGCGATATACATCCACGCAGGCGGCAGTGAGCAGGCATATTCGGACATCAAATCTCTCGGCATTGACAACATGGACGGTGTCCGCGGCTCCCGCGCAGGCGAGGCATCCAGCTACTACCGCGACAAGACCCGTCTGAGCGAGGGCAAGAATGTTGAGCACACGCTTTTTGCCGACGGCAGCAAGCTTGCAGAATTTGCTGCAAACAACTATGATCTCAAGCATTCCTCGGACTATGATACGACCTACGGTCTTCACTTTGCAGAGGACGCTGTTTCCCAGTGCACCGCCGGCAGCGCTGCCGACTTCACCGTGCCTTACGGCTACTACAAGACAAACTTCAAGTATGATGCCGAGAAAAAGTGCTACAACGCGTACATCAGCGGCAGTGAGTACATAGACGGCGGAAACAACAGCTCGATAGACCTTGCAAATGTCATCGTTCTGAACATCCCGACCAAGACCATCGACAGCTACGGCCGTCAGGCAATGGAGCTCACCGGCTCCGGCTCCGGCTACTTCTTCACGGGCGGTCAGTATGTCGAAATAAACTGGACCCGCGCCGACCGCGCCGACAACTTCCATTACGCTCTCAAGGACGGCACCGCCCTCAACCTCAGCGTCGGCAAGACCTGGATCAGCATTGCTCCGCTCGACAGCACGGACGGAATTGCTTTTAACTGAAACTGAATATCAAAAATCGGCACCGCAGGGATTACCTGCGGTGCGTTTTTGTTGTTGCGGTTTAATCAAAGCAGAGTTAATCCTTCTCGGCAGAAATAGCCGTCAGCAGTATAATGAAACTCCTGCCCCCAGACATTGTTGTCGATATCGCCAAAGGCAAAATACAGTTTTTCCGGCATACCATCTCTTAGCTTGCAGTCACTTTCATCAACGGCAAAAATGTTTTGTGCAGCGGCTCCTACAGAGAACTGTCTTTTAAATTCTTTGCCGCCGTTGATAACTCGTGCAAAGGGTTCTGTAAACAGATACACATCAAGAGCTGCATACTTGCCATTGTTTCTGATGGTCAGTTTAAATATTCTCTCCCCGCAGGGCTCAACTTCGATATGCAAGGATGGGCGCACGGTGCTTCTGCGCTTTTCGCTCTCACGCTCCGCCTCGGCTTCTGCCGCCCTTTTACCCTGAACCAAGGCGATTGCCGCCACAAATAATGACATAAGTCCGGTGAAAACCGCCCCTGCGTATGCAAGGAATTCATCAGCAGATATCCCTCCGCAGGAATTACCGCGCAGGCAAAGGCTGTAAATAAGCCAAGTACCCAAGGGCAGCAAAACAATGGCGAGACATAAGGCAATCAGAACACCCTTTAGATGTTCCTCAATAAATCCTACCAAATGTTCTATCGCATCAATCTCATCGGCTTTTCGCCGAGTGGTTTTCTTCATGAGCCCAGATCGATCCACATAGCGGGACGCACAGCATAAGTGTCGAAGTTGACATAGGAGCCGGAGTCATCGACAGAGCCGAAGCTGAAATTGAGGACAATTGCTGCGTAGTCCTGATGGTAGCCGGACGACCGCAGCCACCAGCAGTTGCCGCTGCCGCTTTCAGAAGCTCCATTGGCAACTGCATAGGCCGTTGGTTTGCACTGCCGCGCACTGGATGACGAGAAATATTTATTTGCCTCGTCAATGCTCAGCAGGAAAACCTTGTCCGTCGTTGCATTACCGGGGTCTGTATCATATTCCGGGTTTTTATCCGCCGTGACTGTCGTTTGCGCTATTGCCGCCTGTTCCGATGAGCTGAAGGCACTATTGAGGAATGTCTCGTTGAGCCATGCGCGCAGAGTGCAGGATTCCCATGTTACATCAGTTCTTGCAATGTTGTATTGTTGACAATCGAGACCATATTTGCTGATAACAAGAACTCTGTTATTCTCATTGGCGAGCACCTGCCATTCGATTTTTTCTTTGCCGTTGGATGTGTCGTTATCCTGCTCGTATGTGCCGAAATACACGGTGTCTCCGACTTCGGCTACTTTCAGCATTTCCATATAATGCTGCTCATAAACACTCTTTGCTTTTTCAGCGCTGTCCTTATATCCATTCAATGCATCAAGCGCAGCAATTGCTTCCGTATATTTGCCGCTCTCAATGAGCGCAACAGCCGCTCTGTATTTGCACTCAGAAATCTTGTCAGCACTGTCCTTATACCCATTCATCGCCTCAAATGCCGCGATTGCTTCCTCATATTTTCCGCTTTCAAGCAGCTCAACAGCCGCTTTGTATTTGCACTCAGAAATCTTGTCAGCACTGTCCTTGTACCCGTCCATCGCTTTAAATGCGGTAATCGCTTCTTCATATTTGCCGCTGTTCATGAGGTCAACAGCAGCGTTGTAATTGCTGTTTGGTATAACGATTTTGGTCACAACAAGTACAATCGCAATAACCGCAATAACTGCCGGAATTGCTATTGACAACAGCTTTTTAGTCTTTTTCGCTGCCTTTTCGGCTGCTATGCGTTTTGCTTCGGCAGCCCTTCTTTCCTCCTCAAGGCGGGCGGCGCACCTTTCCCTGAGCTTTGAAATATCCGCATTTTCCATTGCGGACAGGGATTTTCCACAGCAATGGCAGGTGCTCTCCCCTGCTCTGTTGGCGGCGCCGCAGGTGCAGAACCACAGATCCTTTTCGCGGCGCAGCTCGACCGCTGCGGCTTGGTTTATATCCATTCTGTACTGCTTGAGCAGCTCAGCATCGTCGGAAAGCAGAGGTACCTGCACGGGCAGAGGCTCCCAGCTCAGACCGTTGGGCGCCGCCCAAACGGAATTATCGGCGAAGGCGGCCTCGAGCACCCTGACCTCAAATGCACGCGTGTTTGCACTCGGCAGCGCTACCGCGGCTTTCTGTCCGAACTCCGCGTCGCGCCCGATGTTCATATCAAGATACTGATGCACGGTCGGAGCTCCGATAGTCCTGCCGACCGTATCCTTTGCCGTAACGCTGACTGTCAGCGCCTTTATGATTTTGGGTGATATGCTTTTAAATTTAAGCTGTGCAAGCACATTGCCGCCCACGCTGTCCATCAGCAGCGCACCGGCTTCTATTATAACCGGACTGCCCTCGGCATACAGCGGTTTTTCCAGTGAAAACAGCCTTGTATATCTTTCTGCCATTGCCGTCTCCTTAAAGCTCGGGCAGGTCGCTGCCGACCACCGTGCGTCTGCTGTCAGCGCCGTTTCCGCTGCTTCTTATGATCTCGCGCTGGGTATTATCCGGCAGAGCGCAGGTGAGCAGATAACCCGCAATGGGCACGAAAATGCACAGAACGATTATCATTGTTTTCTTCTCCGGATATCCCTTGTTGACGACGATTTCACCGAACTGCATGGCGGCATAAATCGTAAACGCAAGCACTGAGATAAACAGCATAACTAAAAACAGTGTGGCTCCAGAACTCATAATTTTATCCTCCTTAAATTCCGCGCAGCTATCATAAGGTATACCTTTTGAGAGTCAATTGATTTACCCGTTTTTGACGGAGAAAAAACAAAAAGATTAACAAAATGAACATATTGCTGCTGAAATTTGCAATAGCATATTGCTATTTTGCCGGTTTTCAGTTATCATAACGACAGAAAGCCGCAGCTCTCAAAAGGTATACCTTTTGAGAGTTTCACTATTGATATGCGAAAAAATCAGCAGAGCCGATTGCTCTGCTGATTTTTCATGTATTTATGTTCTTTCGTTCCAAGCTCTCGAAATAATCCCGCGTTGTCTGTGCATCGTGCTTTATCTGCGAGGCGAGCTCCTCAAGGTCGTCAAACCTGCGCTCGGGACGCAGAAAATTATAAAAGTCGATGCGAACCTGATGACCATAGAGATTTCCACAGAAATCGAGAAGGAAGCTCTCAACATTAACGCTGCCGTTTTCGCTTACCGTGGGTCTTACACCGACATTGGTAACGGACATATACTCATTACCGTCAATAAAAGCCTTTGCGGCATAAACACCGTGCCTGGGGACGATAACGCCGTGCGGAAAGCTCATATTTATAGTCGGCGTCCCCATCTGCGTTCCGCGGTGGTACCCACTGCGCACGGTATCCGTAAGGGTATGAGGTCTGCCTAAATACT
>CAVGWF010000064.1:0-15967 GCA_963632825.1 Escherichia coli
GCTGTATCGTTTGTTCTTGTCTCTCTTTCTTGGCATAATAATAGTCCCCTTATTGCAGTCTCGAAATTTTTGCTTTTTCGAGTGCCTGCTCTAAGGGGACTATATCGGTTTTCCCGTGTGAGATATATATGTTTTTTGTGATTTCGCCTCCTTAACAAAATAACACTTTCCTTTTTGACATCTATATGCTATACTGCGGGTGTTTGTGCTGAGGCGCAGGAGGCGTTGTTATATGAAAAAGAAGCTGATTTTTTTGGTCGCGGCACTGATATTGACGGCTGTACTGCCGTTTGCGGCGAGCGCTGAACTTGGAATAAAGCCCGTGGCCGACCCTTGGGACGACCCGAACAATCTCATAAAGGACGGCGGCGTTTACACGGCATATAACGAGGACGGTTATGTGGTCGCATGGGAAACACCCGAGTGCGATGTAAACGGCAAATATATGCTCATAAAAAACGACACTCAGCTGAAGGTTGAATACCGTGTCAGCTATATGGGCGATGTCCCTTGGGGACATATCGTCGTAAGCGCGTCAGGTGATGATGAGGAATTCAGCGGCTGGGTGCTCATGAGCGACCTTCTCGATTCCGATGGTAAGCCGGCGGCGGTCGCACCTGTCAAGGTGCCCGAGCATCCCATGATAGCCGATCCGAAGCCCGACCCCACCCCGGCAGAGAGCGATGACCCCGAAGCCTCTCCGACTCCCACGGTGCCGGCGCGCCCGGAGCAGGCGATAAACATAAACAACACATACAATGCCGCCATTGTGTATACATCCGTCGCAATCGCGGCAGCCGCGATCGCGTTCGCGGTGCTCGTTCTCGTTAAACATAAGGCACTTAACAAAAAAGGCGAATGATCCTGAAATATTATAAAATCAAAAACCTTAGCACTCTGATGACTTGAGTGCTAAGGTTTACAATTTGTTAATATAAAACACTATTTTTGTTCACAATTATGTAGTATTTTATATACAACAAGAAACGAGAGTTATAAATCAACTAACGGATTTAGAGCTCTCCTCAAAAAATGGAGGTATTAATTATGTTTGAACTTACACCTTTCGGCTATCGCCGTGTTGCATCCTATAATCCTTTCCGTGAGCTTGAGGAAATGTCCCACAGCTTCTGGAACGACGCTGAGGTCAGCGGTTTCCGCACCGACATTAAAAAGCAGGACGGCAAGTATGTCCTTGAGGCAGAGCTGCCCGGCTTCAAAAAGGAAGACATCAACATCGACATCGACAAGGATTGCCTGACAATCTCCGCGGAACGCAAGTCCGAGGAGAACGAAGAAAAGAAAGAGAACGGCTTTGTGCGCCGCGAGCGTTACTATGGCTCGTTCAGCCGCAGCTTCAATATCAAGGGTATTGATACCGATGCCATCACCGCCGAGTATAACGACGGCGTTCTGACCCTCACCATGCCGGAGAAGACACCCGAGGTTCCTGCGGCAAGACGCCTTGAGATCAAATGATCCCAAGCAATAACTAAGCAGATCAGATGGTTTTCTTTCATCCTCTCTCTTCCCAATAACCCATAAAAAACAAAGGCTCAGCGCAAGCTGAGCCTTTGTTTTTTTAGACTTCACCAAAGCTCTGTATCTGTGTCGACCGCGGGGCCCTGCACGAGCGTGTCAATATTCGGCTTAGTGCCGCGTCAAGCCTTCCAATTGTCGTTTGCACCGTTTCCGGGAGCCCTTGAGCCCGAGCCGGCATCAATTCCCGCACTCAAGTCCGCCGCATTCGGGGCAGCCACTACAGCCTGGACCGATGTTCCTTCTTGTGTTTATAAGAACCTAACCGTAATCCATGCTCTTTACCTCAATCCTCAGTCCGGGAATTTTATCATTTTACCGGAGTGGAGCCAATCGCTTTAACAGAATGGTAATTGCATTTTGTACCGAACGATATTATAATCGGTACATCACGGAAATGGAGACAATAATGAAGGATTTTGAATACTTTAAGCCGTATGAGGGCGATAAACCGTATATTTTCATAAGCTATGCCCACGCCGACGATGACGAGGTCCTGCCGATAATAGCGGATATGCACCGGCGCGGCTATAACATCTGGTACGATGAGGGGATAGAGGTGGGCAGCGAGTGGCAGGAGTGCATAGCCTCGCATCTTGCCGATGCGCACCTTGTCGTTGCTTTTATCTCGAATGCGTATATGCGCTCGGATAACTGCCGCAGGGAGATGCACTATGCGCAGTCAAAGAGAATAAAGACGATAAATATTTTCATTGAGGATACTGCGCTCACTCCGGGCATGGAGCTTCAGATAGGCAATATATTTGCCCTTATGAAATATACATACCCAAGTGACGAGTATTTTTACGATAAGCTCTATGGAGCACCGCTTCTGAACAGCGAAAACTTTGCCGAGCGTGAGGAGAGAGTGGCTTCCAAGCCGCCTAAGGCGTCCAAAAAACCGAAAAAAGAAAAGAAAAAGACCGGAAAGGTCAAAAAGATAGCCCGCTGGTCCATAGCGGTCGCCGTGTTCGGAGTGCTGGTCGCGGCGCTCATTGTCGGTTACTTCACCGGTTATCTCGAACGGCTTACAACGAAAACGACCGAGGTGGAGAACCTGCCGGACGAAACCGTCTGCAGCTTCAAAAACGATGTGTTCGAGCGGGCTGCGAGGGAGTATACAGGAAAGTCGGAGGGCGATATAACGGTCGGTGAGCTCAAGGGCATGACGGAGCTTTATATCGTCGGCAATGAGTACAGCCTGAGTCAGCCGACTGCCGGAGTAGGTGAGGTCACTCAGAGCGATAAGAGCGCCGATTACACCGATTGGCAGGGAAACACCCGCACAGTAACGCTCGGCAGCATTACGGATCTGTCCGACCTTGCGTATTTCACGGGACTCAAGACGCTGTGGATACAGTACCAGAGCCTTGGCGGACTTGATACAATGCCTGCCGTTTCCCTGACGAGCCTTAATCTTGACGGCAGCCGCGTCTCAAGTCTCAGCGGGATAGGGAACCTGCCGGAGCTGAGACAGATAAGTGCAAACTGCACATCGCTGAACTCGTTCGGGGACCTTAACAAGTGCCAGAAGCTGACGCACGCCTCGTTTAAGGGCGCGGCCTGCACCGACTTTTCGGTGTTCAAGCCTCTTGTGAATATCCAGAGCATTGCGTTTTCAAACTGCTCGCTGTCGGACATATCCCAAGCACTTGATATGAGTTCACTGCGAACTGTGCGCCTTTATAACTGCAATCTTACGGGCAGCTTTTTTAAATCGTTTGACAGGGAACGCGGAATAACCGAGCTTGAGCTGGTAGACTGCACGCTGAGCACCACCGCCGGACTCGACGGCTTTACAGGGCTTACGCTGCTGCGTATAACCGGAACGCGCGGCGCGCCCGACTGGTCGGCGCTGTCCCGGTTAACGGCGTTGAAAACCGTTTACATCGACGCAGGACTTGAGGACAGCATCGCTCAGGACGGCAGCTATGAAATTATAGTAGAATGAACAAAAATTAATAAAACGAATTAAAAGATATCGGAACACCTTGTGCTCCGATATCTTTTTCAGGTGCGCCCGTCGTCTGTATCGGCATAAGCGTTCCGACCGCCGAAATGACAACACAGACCAAAAGCGCAAATTCCGGTGTTGAGATATCCGGCAGAAGTCCGTCCATATGGCTTGCCTTTTTGTGCAAGCATGACTATAATATAAACATCGCGAAAAAAACAACAAATCATTTTCACAAAGGAAGAGAAAACATGATCGAACAAATCCACGGCGTGATAAACGCCATCAGCGGGTTTCTTTACCAGCCGTACATAGTTCCGCTTCTGCTCGTTGCAGCGGGGCTGTATTTTACCGCACGCACGGGTCTGCTTCAGGTAAGACTGTTCGGAGAGTCTATAAAGGTAGTCGGCGAAAAACCGAAGGATGCCAAGTCGGTCTCCTCGTTTGGGGCGCTGATGGTATCCACGGCCTCCCGTGTCGGTACCGGCAATATCATAGGTGTTTCCACCGCAATATGCACCGGCGGCTTCGGCGCTATCTTCTGGATGTGGATAACCGCCATACTCGGCGGCGCGTCCGCTTTCGTCGAATCCACACTTGCACAGATATACAAGAAGAGGGATGCCGACGGTACCTACTACGGAGGACCGTCCTACTATATGCAGGAGGCACTGAAGCAGCGCTGGCTCGGCGTTGTGTTTGCCGTCATACTCATCTTGACCTATGTCGTAGGCTATAATATGCTTGCTTCGTTCAACACTCAGGATACCTTCAAGACATTCGGCTTTTATGATGCATCCAGAACACCGCTCATTATCGGCGCAATACTTGCCGTGCTGTTTGCAGCGTGCGTTCTCGGCGGAGGCAAGCGCCTTACCAATATTACCGGCGTTCTCGTTCCCGTAATGGGGCTGCTGTATATAATCGTATCACTTGTTGTTGTCGTTATGAATATTGATGCATTTCCAACCGTTATAAGGAATATTTTTGCCTCGGCGTTTGACTTTAAGGCTATATTCGGCGGCTTTGCGGGCTCCTGCATGATGTGGGGCATAAAGCGCGGACTTTACTCCAATGAGGCCGGCATGGGCTCGGCTCCCAACGCTGCGGCTTCTGCCGACGTGTCTCATCCCGTAAAGCAGGGGCTCGTGCAGATGCTCTCCGTTTTCATCGACACGCTGCTTATCTGCACCGCTACCGCCTTCATGTGCATGTGCGCAAATCCTGAGGGTCTCAGCCCCGACGCTGCCGGTGCGGCATATGTCCAGACCTCGATGCAGATGGCGCTCGGTGACTTCGGACCGGTGTTTATTGCCGCTGCCATGAGCCTGTTTGCATTTACTACCCTCATCGGGAATTACTATTACACCGAGGGCTGCCTTAAATTCATTCTCAAGCGCAGTCCGAGCAAGACCTTCATGCTCATATTCCGCCTTGCCGCAACCGCACTGGTCTTTATAGGCGCGCTGCTGTCGGCAGGCATCGTTTGGGATACTGCGGATATGCTTCAGGCCTTTATGGTAATAATAAATGTTCCCGTAATAATCATCATCGCAAAGCCCGCGCTTGCCGCTCTGAAGGATTATACGAGCCAGCGTAAGCATGGCAAGGATCCCGTGTTCAAGGCGGCCTCCATCGGACTCGACGGCAAAACCGATTGCTGGGAAGACTGAGCATAAATGAAATGAAAAAATTTAAACGCACTGCATTAACCGACAGCGCGTCTGCACGCCTAAGAGCTCACGGCATCCGCCGTGAGCTCTTTATATTATGTTAACTTAAATATTTCCGCGGAGTATGGCGGCAATATTCCGTCCGCGCATTTTCCGAGCAGGGGAGCGGCGTTCGGCAAATGCAGGCGATACTCATCGGCGCTGCGGTTGATAGCGCAGACAATACAGTCGTTTGCACACTCTCTGCGTATAATGAGCACATCGGGAGACACAGCCGAGAATACGGCATCACCCGCCATGAGTGCTTCGCTTGAGCTTCGTATTTCACCAAGTCTGGCATAAAAATTATGTAAACCAGAATACGATGGCTCAAACGGTGCTCTGTCAAATGGGTCGCCTGCACCGTCAAGGCACTGCTCATCGCCGTAGTAAAGGCAGGGAACTCCCGGAACGCAGTATTGTATGGCGGCACAGAGCTTTTGCAGCTTCACTGCGCGCTCTGACTGCTCATCGCTGAGCCTTAATGCGGCCTGCTGAGCACGGCTCAGGTTTTTGACATTGTCCGAGTCCGCACCGAGTGCGGTATGCAGCCGCTCAACATCATGTGAGGACAGAAGATTCATCAGCGCATAGTACAGTGGAGCGGGATAGTTATACTGCTGCTGCCTGAGCGCATCGCGCAGCTCAAACGCACTCGCTTTTCCGCGCGCAAATGCTATCACTGCGGCTCTGAACGGGTAATTCATGACCGAGTCAAGCGAAAAGCCAAGGGCGTAGTCACGCCGTTTGCCGTAGCTTATTTTTGTAACGGCATCCTCCCACACCTCGCCGATGATAACACCGTCGGGTTTTTCGGACTTGACGGCGGCGCGTATGAGCGAGAGTACATCGTCAGGCAGCTCATCGGCCACATCGAGCCGCCAGCCGCGCGCACCGCGCCTCAGCCAGAGCTTGACGATGCTGTTCCGCCCGCTGACGATGTAGTCCTGCCAGCTTTTGTCCTCCTCATTTACCTCCGGCAGATCTCTGAAGCTCCACCAGCAGCGGTAATCGTCGGGGTACGAGCGGAAGTCAAACCATTTGTAAAACGCAGACCCTTTATCCTGATATGCGCCGGTGCCGCCGTAGCTGCCATAGCGGTCAAAATATATGCTGTCTGCTCCCGTGTGTGAGAAAACGCCGTCGTTAATAACGGATATGCCGAACTTTTCGGCATCGGCACACAGGTTTACATAATCCTGAACGGTGCCGAGTATCGGGTCAACATTTTCATAGTTCGAGGTATCGTAGCGGTGATTTGACCGCGCCTCAACGATCGGATTCAAGTATAAAACCGTTATGCCGAGCGTTTTAAGATACGGCAGCCTTGCAGCAATGCCGCTCAGCGTACCGCCATAGAAATCGTCCGGAGCGTAATCGCGCTCGCCCTCTCTCGGCTGCCACTTTACAGGCTCGCCTATGCTGCCGTGAAGCTGCGGCGTCTGACCGAGTGCGCGATGGTATTCTATACCGCGCGCCGCCGTATCGCCGTCGGAAAAGCCGAAACGGTCAGGGAATACCTGATACATTATGCCGCGGCGAAACCATTCAGGAGTTTCAAATCCGCGCTTAAAAACAGTCAGGCGGAAGCCGTCGCCGGATTCGGGACGGAGATAAGCCTCACCGCCGTTGAGCTTAAATGCGTAAAGCAGTGCGGCGGGCTTTTCGGGGGTAAAATCGCCTGTGAAAAAGCCGCCGGCCTGCCGCATGGGAAGCTCGGTGCGAAAATCATCGCCCCAGACGACGAGCTCGGCAGAGCTCACGCCTCCGAATGCGACGACGGAGAGCTCAACGCGGGTGCCCTCCTCTACGGCGCCTGTCCTGCTTCGGTATTTCTCGCTGTACTCATCGTGAAACGCGAGAGGACGGAGCCTGAGCGCGTCGGTCAGAACCTTTTCGAGAAACGCCGTGCGCGGCTGCATATCAAACAGCCAATCGCGGTCGGGCTGCGCAGTAAGCGCATCTCCGAAGCAGCGAACGACCGTTTTAACGGCATCGTCCATACCGAGTCCGGCATCGTCCATCAGCAGCCTGAAAAGCTCCGACGGTATAAGCGACGAGGCATCGTAATTTATAAATTCGTATATTTTTTCCGGCGGATAGCCATAGCGCGAGCATCGCTCAAGGGCATCGTAAAATACGGCCGATGATATAAGATAAGAACCCATCAGCCCATTTACACTGTCGACCGGCACCCAGCTGCCGCCACGCCTTTCAACATCGTAGTCACGCGGACGCCGGTACTCAATGTACAGCCTGCCGTTTTGCCAGTGCTCGTCATAGCCGCCGTAGGTATAAACCTTTCTTGTCAGAGCATCCATAAATAAAGCTTTGCATATTCCTCGGAGGAGCGGTCAAAGCTGAAGTCCGCCTCCATTGCCTGCCGCACGAGCGAGCCCATGACCTCGGGCCTGTGCCAGCAATCAAGCGCGAGCATGATTGCGTCCTTCATTTCGTGGGCGTTAAAGTCCGCAAACGAGAAGCCGGTGCCCTCGCCCGTAAAGCGATTGTAGGGCTTTACCGAGTCCTTGAGCCCGCCGGTCTCACGCACGATGGGCAGAGTGCCATAGCGCATGGCTATCATCTGCGACAGACCGCAGGGCTCAAAGCGCGACGGCATCAGCAGAAAATCGGCGCCGGCATATACCTTGTGAGATAACTCCTCGTTATACCCGATGAACGCGCACAGCCTGCCCTTATAGCGCTGCTCTGCCTTGCGCATAAACTGCTCGTATTCTCTGTCTCCGCTGCCGAGCATGAAAAACTGCATATCGTTATACTGCATGAGCTCATCAAGCATACATTCAACAAGGTCAAAGCCCTTTTGCTCGGTCATGCGCGTTACCATGGCGAATAAGGGTGCATCCGCTCTCTGCTCAAGTCCGTACTGCTCCTGAAGAACAAGTTTACATAATTTTTTGTTTCCGAGTCTGCCCTTATGGTATCTCGCGGGCAGAGCAGGGTCGGTGAGGGGATTAAAGGACTTGGTGTCGATGCCGTTTATGATACCCGAAAGCTCGTTTGAGCGCGCGCTGAGAATACCCTCAAGCCCCTCGCCGAAGTATGCGGTTTTTATCTCATTGGCGTAGGTGGGGCTGACGGTGTTTATCCTGTCTGCGAATACGCAGCCGGCTTTGAGAAAATCGGCGCAGCCGTTTAATTCAAGAAATTCCGGAGTGTAGTATTTATCCTCAACTCCGAGCAGATCCTGAACATAGTCAAATCCGAATTTTCCTTGGTATGCAATGTTATGTATGGTAAGCAGCCAGCGCAGTCCCTCCTGCATCGCGCCCCTGTACTGCGTCTTTGCGAGCATGGGCAGCATGGCGGTGTGCCAGTCGTTGCAGTGAACGATTTCGGGAGTAAAGCCGAGGTTCGGTATGGCATCGAGCACGGCGCGCGTAAAGAAGGCATACTGCTCGCCCTCGGCCATGCCGCCGCGATAAATCTTATCGCCGAAGTAAAACTCGCTGTCAACGAGGTAAATGCATATCCCGTCAAGCTCAAGCCGCTCGATTCCGCAGTACTGCGTGCGCCACCCGAGGTTTACATAAAAATCAAACATATGCTCGACCCTGCCGGCGTATCTGTCCTTTATGCAGCGGTGATACGGTGTTATCACCCTCGCGTCAAAGCCCAGCTTTTTAAGTGACTTCGGCAGCGTTCCGACAACATCGGCAAGCCCGCCGGTCTTTGACAGAGGCGCGCATTCGGCAGCAGCCAGCAGGATACGGGGCAGCTCGCTGCGTCCCTTTTCGTTAAGGATGCTCTTAAATTGCTTCTTCATTTTTCTCAGCCGTCCTTTCCGGAATGTATTCAAAATATACTGCCGACAGCGGCGGCAGGTCTATCACTGCACTGTAGGGCAGATTGTCAAAGCCAGTATCCCGGCTGCGTATAAGCTCTGCATTATGTAAACCCGAGCCGCCGAAGCGCGCGTCGTCGCTCGAAAGTATCTCGCGCAGAGTACCCGGCTGCGGAAGCCCTATGGTAAAGCCGCGATTCTCGTTGGGAATGAAATTGCAGGCGCACACGAGGAAGCTTTCGGTGCCGCATCGGGCAGAACGGAGAAACGCGATCGAGCTGAGCGCTCTCTCATTGACATTGAGCCATTTGAATCCGTCCCACGAGTTATCCACCTGATAGAGCGCAGGGCAGCCTTTATACATATGATTGAGTGCGGCACAGTATTCCCGAAGCTTCTCGTGCATGGGGTAATCCAGCAGCAGCCAGTCGAGCTCCTGCTCGAAATTCCACTCTATAAACTGACCGAACTCCGAGCCCATGAAGCACAGCTTTTTGCCCGGATGGGCAAACTGGTATCCGTACAGAGCGCGCAGAGTTGCAAACTTCTGCTCATAGCTTCCGAACATTTTATCGAGCATCGACTTCTTGCCGTGCACGACTTCATCATGAGAATATGCGAGGATGAAATTTTCGGAAAAAGCGTACATCATCGAGAATGTGAGCTTATCGTGCAAGCCCTTGCGAAAGAGAGGGTCGGCCGAAAAATAATCGAGGGTGTCGTGCATATAGCCCATGTCCCACTTGAAGCTGAAGCCCAGACCGCCGACGGAGGGCGGCATGGTGACCATCGGATATGCGGTCGATTCCTCGGCTATGGTGACAGCTCCGTGATAGTTTGACAGAACGGCGCGGTTTAACTTCCGCAAAAACTGCACGGCACCGAGGTTTATGTTGCCGCCCTCCCGGTTCGGAGTGTATTCTCCGTTTTTTCTGCCGTAGTTGAGGTACAGCATAGATGAAACGGCATCCACGCGTATGCCGTCTATGTGGTAGCGCTCAAAGAAAAAGCAGGCGGAGGATATGAGAAACGACTGCACCTCTGGCATGTCATAGTCGAAAATGAGCGTTCCCCACTCGGGGTGCGCCGCCATGCGCTCCTCCTTGCATTCGAAAAGCCGCGTGCCGTCGAAGCAGGCAAGCCCGTGCTCGTCGCGCGGAAAATGTGCCGGCACCCAGTCCATGATAACGCCGATGCCCGCTTCATGTAGAATATCGACAAGCTCGGCAAACTCGTCCGGCGTACCGTACCGGCTCGTCGGAGCATAGTATCCCGTGACCTGATAGCCCCATGAGCCGGGGTAAGGATACTCCGTAAGCGGCAGAAGCTCGATGTGCGTGTAGCCCATGTCCGAGCAGTATCCTGCAATCTCCGGTGCTATGCGGGCGTAGTTCACGCCGCCCTCTGGCGTTTTCCACGAGCCGAGGTGCATCTCGTATATCGACATGGGACTTTCAAAGCAGCTTCGGTGAGCGCGCTGCCGCATATATACCTCGTCACGCCAATCATGCGAGCCTGTCCACACGCGCGACGCCGTGTTCAGTCCGGTCTGCGACCACTGCGCAAAGGGATCGGATTTCCACACGACCCTGCCGCCGCGCTGAGTCACGCAGTATTTATACAGATCACCGTTCTTGAGCCCCGCCGCAAAGCAGTGCCATATGCCGCCGCGCATTTCCATCGGTGTTTTTTCCGGATCCCAGCCGTTAAAATCGCCGACGAGCGATACGGCCTCGGCATTCGGCGCCCAAACGGAAAAGCGATGCATTTTAAGCTCGTCCTCATAATGACAGCCGAGCAGCAGCCACGCCTTTTCCGCGCTGCCGGTGTTGAACAGGAAAACATCGTCCTGCGGCACATATTTATCTATTGGTTCGGAATAATTCATATCATTTCTCCGCATGTAGTGTTTACTTATATGTAGACATTATAAAGCACGCCCGAGCAAATGCCAATAAGTTTTTGCTTGCATCGGCTGCAAAAACATAATAAAATGAGGGCATAAATGTCGGAGGTGTGATATGTTTGCGTTTAACCACTTCAATTTCAATGTACTTGATCTGGAAAGAAGCATAAAATTTTACGATGAGGCGCTTGGGCTCAAGCCTGTGCGCGAGAAGAATGCACTCGACGGCAGCTATAAGCTCGTATTCCTCGGCGACGGCGTTACAGGCTTTACGCTCGAGCTTACATGGCTGCGCGACCGCGATACGGCGTATGACCTCGGCGAGCAGGAGTTTCACCTCGCATTTACGGCGGAGGATATTGAAAGGGCTCACGAGAAGCACGAGAAAATGGGCTGCATCTGCTACGAAAATGCCGGTATGGGCATTTATTTCCTCGAGGACCCCGACGGCTATTGGATAGAGATCATCCCGCCCAGAAAATGATCTGCGTATGATAGATCATAATATTTAAGTATATTTAAGTACTTGAATGTTAAGAAACCGTTAGCTATAATACGCCCATGCGGCGGTGCACACTGTTCGGCCGCTGCAAATCGAAGGTAAAAAAGAGGAAACTGCTATGATCTGCGAAAACATCAGCCGCGGCGAGGACGGAGCTCTCCGCTTTGCCGGTCAGAATGTGAAGGCGCTTGCCGAAAGCTACGGAACGCCGCTGTACCTCATAGACGAGGACAGGGTGCGTGCAAACTGCCGCGTTTACCGCGAGGCATTCAGAAAGCATTTCGGAAAAAACTCAAAGGTGCTGTATGCAAGCAAAGCAAATTCCTTTAAAAGGATGTACGAGATAATGAGCGAGGAGGGCATGAACATAGATGTCGTCTCCTCGGGCGAAATATACACGGCAAAGCTCGCCGGATATCCTCTCGAAAATGCGTATTTCCACGGCAATAACAAGACCGCGCAGGATATTTCCTTCGCAATGGACAGCGGCGTCGGCTGCTTTGTCATAGACAACGAGGACGAGCTCGACGCAGTCGAGGCTGAGGCCGCGAGACGCGGAACGGTGCAGAAGGCGCTCCTGCGCCTGACCCCGGGCATAGATCCGCATACATATGAGGCAATGTCCACAGGCAGGGTGGATTCCAAATTCGGCGTTTCCATTGAGACCGGTCAGGCCGAGCCATTTGCGGTAAGGGCGCTTTCCATGCCGCACATTGATCTCGCCGGCTTCCACTGCCACGTCGGTTCGCAGGTGTTCGCCGAGGATGTTTTCGAGCGTGCGGCGGAGATAATGCTGAGCTTTGCCGCAATGATGAAGGAAAAGTACGGCATGGCAACGCGTGAGCTTGATCTCGGCGGCGGCTACGGTGTGCGCTATGACGACGGCGACCCGCAGCTCAATGTCGGAGAAAAGATATCCGAGGTAGCACAGGCGATAAAGGCCGAGTGCCGGGCTCTCGGCATGGATATGCCGGCAATATCTATGGAGCCGGGCCGTGCGATAGTCGCGGACGCAGGTATGACGCTGTATACCGTCGGCGGTGTAAAGCGCATTACCGGATATAAGAATTATGTCTCCATAGACGGCGGCATGGGCGACAACCCCCGCTTCGCGCTCTACCGCGCAAAGCATGGCTGCCTTGCGGCACAGGAAAGTGCCGGCGAGGGCATGATGCGCTGCTCACTCGTCGGACGCTGCTGCGAAAGCGGCGATATAATCCAGGAGGATATCCTGCTGCCGGAGAGCACAAAGCGCGGCGATATTGTCGCCGTGTGCACAACGGGCGCGTACAACTACTCGATGGCGTCAAACTACAACCGCATACCGCGTCCGCCCATAGTGATGCTGCGCGGCGGCGAGAGCTATACTGCAGTAAGGCGCGAGAGCCTCGCGGATATCTGCCTCAACGACCTGTGACCGTCTTATGATCCTGTAAAAAACGCCTGCATCCGCCGAAAAACGGGTGCAGGCGTTTTGCGCTCACAGCTTTTCAATCTCCGTCACCGACACCTCGAACGCCGTTTTTTCAACCGGCTCTCCGTCAATGAGCTTTATGTAGCTGCGGCTCTGTATCCGCCCCTCGAGCGACACCGCGGTTCCGGTATCCCAGTAGGATGCCTCGCGTGCCTTGAGCCCCCATGTTATGCATGGCAGATAGTCCGAGCGACCGTATTTGCGGTTTACTGCCAGCATCAGGTCGCATATGTCTCTGCCCATCGGCGTTACACGCAGGTTAGGCGGCTTGCACAGCGTGCCGGTGAGCCTGATGATATTGACATCCTCGCCGGTGCAGGGATACATTTCCTTTGCAAACACGGTTATAACGAGCTTTGCGCCCTTGCCGCTTTTGTTGTTGAACGACCTCAACTCACCGATAACGCAGAGCTTTTCGAGCTCACATGCGTCTATAGCGGACAGAAGCTGCCTGCGCGCAATTACATTTATCGTGTCCGTCGCGCCGGAAAGACGGGCTGCCTCCAGCGCGAATGTGTAGAATGCTTCACCGCGTCCCGAGTGAGAAAATACCGGTGAGGATGCCATAACGCCGGTAAGCTGAGCGAAGTTGCTGCTTGTGTTTTCATCCATATGTCTGTTCCGGTCCTTAATTAATAGTTTTTATTAGAGTATATTAAGGACAAATGCTTGAATATGCAGCGGCTTTGCAATATAATATTTCCAATATTAAATTGAAAGGAAACAAATGCTATGGATATAAGAGAGCTTCTCAGATACTGCGATCACACCCTGCTCAGAGTCGACTGCACCGAGGCTGAGATCAGAAAGCTGTGTGACCAGGCAATAAAATACCGTTGTGCATCGGTTTGCATTCCGCCGTGCCATGTTCCCGGCGCAAAGCGCTATGTGGGCGACAGAATGCGTATATGCACGGTCGTGGGCTTCCCCAACGGCTATATGTCCTCGGCTGCAAAGGCGTTTGAGGCTGCCGACGCGGTGGCAAACGGAGCCGACGAGATAGATATGGTCGTAAACCTCTCCATGGTCAAGGACGGCTGCTGGGAGGATGTCGCGGAGGATATAAGGGCCGTGCGCCGTTCGTGCCTCGGTAAGGTGCTGAAGGTCATAATAGAGTGCTGCCTGCTCACCGATGAGGAGAAAATGCGCCTGTGCACCATCGTTGCCGAGTGCGGTGCCGACTTTATAAAGACCTCCACCGGCTTCAGCAAGGGCGGCGCCACCCGCCACGATGTTGAGCTCATGCGCCGCTGCAGCCCCGAAAATGTTCAGGTCAAGGCAGCCGGCGGCATAGCAACGCTCGAGGATGCCGAGGACTTCATCGCCCTCGGAGCAACCAGACTCGGTACCAGCCGCATAGTGAAGCTCGCCATGGAGCTTGAGCGCGAGGGCATGGGCTCCGACGGCGAGAGCTGCTGAGAGGGACAGGTGCGCAATGCGAAAACCCGGCAGAATACTGAGCGTCATCGGGCTCATAGTTTCCGCTGTCCTTCTTGTGGCGGGCTCATATTTCATAGCTCCGAGATCCCGGAGCTGGGCAAGCATATGGAGCATACTCGCCGGCAGCGTCACGGCAGGCTTTGCGTATTATGCATTTCACGGCAAAGGCGATGACTGAAAAAGCCTTCGCATAAATGTGCATAGCATAAGCCCCGGAACCGACAGCGCGAGCCAGAAAAATGTGAACAGCGGGCATATCTGCCCCTTAAGGTTCATTGCCATGTCTGAGTAGTCCCATATGTGCCATCCTAATGTTATGTTAACCAAATATCCGACGCAGAACTCAATTGCCGTTATTGCCAGCGCACTCAGAACGCATTTTGCCCGAAACGGTATTGCGGCGGCGCTTATAAGATACATCACCGTAAAACACGCGCCGCCGCAAATCAGCATCGTCCAGTGTGTTCTGCCGCGCCAGAGTATTTCGATCATCCCGTATAGCTCTGCGCCGAGCGCATAAATAAATATAAGCTCCAAAAAATATCACTCCGGAGCTATTGTCTGTATTTTTGCTTAAAAAATCCTTGACACAAGATAAAAGTGCTGGTATATTAATAGGGCTGAAAACAAAGTAGGTGCGGCATCCCCGACCTCACCGGACCGCCCCGGGCGCGTTTCGGTCAATAGGCATCGCCCCAAGAGGGTGCTGCTTTTTTGTGCGCGGGTGCTGTAAGGCATCCGTTTTTTGCATTTATGGAGGTGTTTTACAATCGCAAGTGTGAATCATGAGATCAACGAGGAGATCATCGACAAGGAAATTCGCGTTATAGGCGACGATGGCGAGCAGCTTGGCATCATGTCCGCCGAGGCAGCCCTGAAGATTGCAGAGGAGAAGGAGCTTGATCTTGTAAAGATCTCGCCCATGGCAAAGCCGCCCGTCTGCAAGATAATGGACTATGGCAAGTTCCGCTTTGAGCAGTCAAAACGCGAAAAGGAAGCCAAGAAAAATCAGCGTGTCATGGAAGTCAAGGAGATCCGCATGTCCCCCGGCATCGGCGAGAACGACCTGAACACGAAGCTCAAGAGCGCACTCAAGTTCCTTGCTGACGGCGACCGCGTCAAGGTTTCGATTCGCTTCCGCGGTCGTGAGATGGCACATACTCACTTAGGTGAGGTCATTCTGCGCGATTTTGCCGCCAAGTGCGGGGAGGTCGCAAACCTCGATAAACCGCCCAAGCTTGAAGGGCGAAATATGTCCATGTTCCTGTCTCCGAAGTCTGCCGCGGCAGTCAAGAAGGCACAGAAGGAAAAGGAAGCCGCCAAAAAGCAGGCAGAGGCCGCAGCGGCGGAGAACAATTGATCAGGTTATTACAGACAAATTTCTGATAATAGCAGCATACGGAAGGAGAAATAACCATGCCTAAACTCAAGACCCACAGTGGTGCTAAGAAGAGATTCAATCTCACAAAAACCGGTAAAGTAAAGCGCGCTCATGCGTTCAAGAGCCATATCCTCACCAAGAAGGACACCAAGCGCTGCCGTCGTCTGCGTTCCGGCGCGATCGCCGATGTTACCAACGAGGCAACCATCAAAAAGATGATCCCTTACAAATAATTAAGGGCTGACTGTTACTGA
>CAVGWF010000065.1:0-20557 GCA_963632825.1 Escherichia coli
AGCGGCGGTCTCCAAAACCGTAGGCCGAGGGTTCGAAGCCTTCTTCCCCTGCCAAGAAGCCTGAAAGCGTATGCTTTCAGGCTTCTTGGCGTTTTTTTAACTTTTCCCGACCTAAATCCAACTGTTTTTGCCGTCTTAAAGGGCATGCCAAGCCATGCCGGCGCGATCGAGAACATACATTTTTTCTTTACAAATGTATCTAATGTTGACAACTGGCGGCATATAGTGTACAATTATGAGCATAAATCGACATGATCAGACAGCTTTATCCGCAAAGTGAGGTGTATTGCTGTTGCAGAATTCAAAATGGAAGCTTAATGATGAAGAAAAGCAAATGCTGATCGCCGCGATAACGCCGGAGCTTGTACCTTTGCGCTCAAAAGCCGGTATTTCGCAGAGCGAGCTTGCGAATATTATCGGTGTATCGCGCCAGACATACGGCGCTATTGAGCGCGGCGACCGTGAAATGACATGGAATACATATCTGTCGTTAGTGCTTTTCTATGACTACAATCAAAAAACTCACCAGATGCTGAGATCAGTCGGTGCGTTTCCGCGTGAGATCGTTGCGCGCTTTAATGACGGCGAGCCTGATATGATAGACCTTGGCCTCATGCTCGGACAAGGCATGCAGAGCATAATCGGCAGGCTTGACGAGCAGGCGCTGCGCTCGATCAGGACAATGATAATGATAGAGTATGCCCGCTGCACCAATACACCGGGCGAGGTGATCATCAAATCATTTGACGGCATCGGCTTTTCGGATCTGCCAAGAAAAACCGAGGATGTTAAAGCCGCAAAGGCGCTGAAGGCTATCAAGGAGCGTGCTCGCAGGAATGACCGGCTGTGAAATTAAAAAGAGAGTCAGACAGTTCCGTAAAAAATCGGGCATGGCACATAAGCCGGACAGCGATGCGCTCAGGCGTGCAATTGAGCGGATGGGTTATACGGTCGTTGAGTTTAATAACATCTACAATGACGAAGCCGTCGCCGCCCTCATAGAGGCTCTGCACATACCCGAACGAGTGCTCAACGCACGCGGCTTTACTTATGCCGATGCTTCCCGACGGCTTGTTTTCATCAACGAAGATCTGTCCGAGGACGAAAAAGCGGTGGTGCTCGCACATGAGACGGGGCACATTTTTCTGCGGCATATGACAACGGCACCGATAATCGGCAACGATGTTTCCGAGGAGTATGAGGCGAACGAATTTGCGCATTACCTCCTGAACTCCGGCGTATTTGCGGGGATCGCGGATTTTGTGCGCCGCAACAAAAAGCGGGTGATCGCGGCGGCCGCGGCAATTTTGATCATTGCCGCCGGCATAACAGCCTACTGCGTTATAAGCAGCGAGAGCCAATACTACGGCGAGTATTACATAACACCGGAGGGCAGCCGTTATCACGAGGCCGACTGCGCCTATATAAAGGATAAAAGTACTGCACGGCGGATGACCGTTGAGGAATACGAAAGCGGCGACTATACACCGTGCCAGAGATGCATACCGAAATAGAGAGCGGTATTAAAAAGAGAAATAGAAAATTAAATAAAAACATAAAGGAGAAGAGCATGGAAAACAAAATTGAAGACCAGACCTCCGTGCAGCCGGATCAGGAGATTGAGCCGGAAAAGGAGCAGCTTGACGCTGAGCCCGAGACCGAAGTGACAGCGCAGGAGCCGGAGCAGCCTGACGCGGAGCCGGAGACGGTGGTAACACCTCAGGCGCAGGAAACCTGCCCGAGCTGCGGCGCACCCATGGCGGCGGATCAGGCGTTCTGCACGAGCTGCGGCGCGGCAAAGGCAGCACCGGCGAAAAGGGTGTGCTCCAAATGCGGAGCAGAGCTTGCAGAGGGGCAGAGCTTTTGCCCGAAGTGCGGTCAGAAGGTAGACATTCAGGCACAAACAAATGTAAACCCCGCAATTTCTCAATTTAATGCCGGCGTGGATACAAAAAACAAGAAATCGAAAATGCTGCCTATTGTTATTGCAGCGGTTCTTGCGGTTTGCGTTGCCTTAGGCGTGGTGATCTCCGGCGTCATAAGCGATAAAAAGGCGGAGGAAGCCATGGCGGCATACAAAACTGCCGCTTCGGAATTTTATTCCGCTGTTTCGTCCGATGCTTTGTTGCTTGAAGATATTGGCAGCGATATAGTCAACAATTGGCATGACTACATCTACGATGATGCATACACCAGTATTGAGTCGGCTGTCCTCATGGCTCAGATTGACCACGCGGATGACATTTCGACAGTTAAAGAGAACTACGATAAAATTACAAGCGCATACAAGAATTTACTTGACCTTCCTGAAAACTCCACGAGCGAGCTGGAGGAAATTAAGGATGCCGTTAAAGGCGCTTATGATGCCTATGTCGATTTCTATGAAACGGTAATGGATGTGTCCGGTAACTACAGAAGCTTTTCCGATGCTTTCCATACAACCGACAGCACAATGGCTTCGGCAATCAAAAAATTAGGCAACCTTGTTTCATAGTGTAATTGTAATATGGATAGCCAATCCCCGAAAACATAAAGGAGAAGAGCATGGAAAACAAAATTGAAGACCAGACCTCCGTGCAGCCGGATCAGGAGATTGAGCCGGAAAAGGAGCAGCTTGACGCTGAGCCCGAGACCGAAGTGACAGCGCAGGAGCCGGAGCAGCCTGACGCGGAGCCGGAGACGGTGGTAACACCTCAGGCGCAGGAAACCTGCCCGAGCTGCGGCGCACCCATGGCGGCGGATCAGGCGTTCTGCACGAGCTGCGGCGCGGCAAAGGCAGCACCGGCGAAAAGGGTGTGCTCCAAATGCGGAGCAGAGCTTGCAGAGGGACAGGATTTTTGCCCGAACTGCGGGCAGAAGGCTGGACTTGAGATCGACGCCGGTGTCGCCGACGCGATAAGCCAGTTCAACAGCGGCGTGAGCGCGGCAAACGAAGCGAAGAAAAAACAGCCGCAGAAGATAATAATTGCGGTGATCGCCGCCATTGTCGTTATAGCCGCGGCAGTTTTTGCGATTCCCAAGCTGTTCCCCTCGGTAGAGTCGCTGTGCGAGCAGGGCAGGTATGTCGAGGCGTATGAGAAGGCCGACGGCGACGAAGCAAAGCTTGCGGTCAAGGTCGAAAGCGTTACCGCGCAGTCAATGAAGGATATTGAGCAAAGTCTTGACGAAAAATATACATACGATCTTAAGGGTGTATACTTCAGAGAAGGCATAAATGACGATAATGTAGAATTTCACTGGCTTGCCATCAAAACAGAGGTTTTTGAATATGGATCTTCTATAGGTGACGGGTATTTGGTTTATGTTTGGTATAATACCGATCAGGAATGGAAGAGATGGGGCGTTGTGACTGATTTAGACGACGAAACATATGGGTATTATGATTCTACGGAGGAGAAAAATAAAAAGCTGATGCGCAATGTCACCCGAATGCTATATTCCACCACAGTCGAAGAAGGCACAGCACTCAGTGACGAAGGTGTTGCCAGAGTGAATGCCATCATCACAAACGGCGTGACCATCGATCCGGTCACCATTCCGTTTGCGGCAAATGTAACAGAAGGAGATTAAATATGGGAAAGGTTAATGTCGTTATAGTTGATGCTACCGGCAATAAGGAGCAGAAGGTCGGTCTGCCCGACGATATAAAATGCGGCATCATAATGGTAAAGCTCGTTGAAAAGATAAAGCTCCCGTCCGTTGGACCGGACGGCAACCCCATAAGCTATAAGTTTATCCACAAGGTCACCGGCCGCCAGCTTCTCGAGTCGCAGACTCTGGCAGAGGCGGGCATAAAGGACGGCGATGTTCTGCGCCTCCAGCCGGAGATAACCGCCGGCGCAAAGACCTGCGCAAGCTGCGGAGCCGTAAACGAGGACACCACCGCATTCTGCGTAAAATGCGGCACAAAGCTCGACGCTGCACCTGCGCAGCCCGCGTTTGACGCGACCGTACCTCCCCAGCAGCCGTATACCGCGGCTCCCGTGCAGGGCGCGGGAAATGTGAGCACGGTCGACAAGCTCGGCGGCATTGCGGAGAAAAACTCCAAGGTCATATCTATCATCGGCATTCTCTCCGGCATAGTTTCCGTGATTGTCGGAATATTCACCATGCGCGGTGATATCGGTGTGTATGTAGCCTCCAAATCCTATGGCGGCGACGCTTACACCGGCATCCAGAACGCCGCTGCGGATACAGCGAACAATATCAGGGAGCTTGCTCTTTCGATTAATTACAGCTTTGGCTGGCTGCTTATAGTACTTGGTATCGCGATAGCCTGCTATTTCGCGCTGAAGCTGAAGAAGTAAAATGAGTGAAACAATAGAATTCGGCAGCGCCGATTTTGAAGAAGACCGCTACAGCCGCCTGCGGCTTATACCGTGGTGGGATCAGGACAGGCTTAAAAACGCGACCGTCATGGTCGTCGGCGCGGGAGCCATCGGCAACGAGCTTATAAAAAATCTCGCGCTGCTGGGTATAGGAAAAGTCCTTATCTATGATATGGACAGAATAGAGAACACGAACCTCACCCGCTCGGTGCTTTACCGCCGCAGCGATGTCGGGCGCTTTAAGGCCGAGGTCGCGGCGGAGCGGGCGACGGAAATGAACCCCGATGTCAGCGCAAAGGCGTTTATAGCCAATATCATCGATGATGTGGGACTCGGCGTTTTCCGCAGGACGGATGTCGTTCTGGGAGGACTTGATAACCGCGAGGCGCGCCTTGCGATAAACCAGGCGTGCTATAAGGTGAACAAGCCGTGGATCGACGGCGCTATCGAGGCGCTCAGCGGCTTTGCGCGCGTTTTCGTGCCAGGTCACGGCGCGTGCTACGAGTGTACCATGACCGAGACAGACTGGATGCTCATTAACAAGCGCAAGTCGTGCGCACTGCTCACGCATGAGCAGATGGAGCAGGGCAAGATACCCACAACGCCTACATCGTCGTCGGTGATAGCGGGAATACAGGTGCAGGAGATGCTCAAGCTCCTGCATTCGGACCGCGGTCTGCCCACGCTTGCGGGCAAGGGCTATGTGTTCAACGGACTTACGCACGACTCGTATGTCGTTGAGTATCAGGAAAAGCCCGACTGCATGAGCCATGAGACCTATGAGCCCATCATCGAAAAGCCGTGGTCGGTAAAGACAACGACCCTCGGTCAGCTGCTCGGAAGCGTCCGCGCAGAGCTCGGCGAAAAGGCCGTCGTTGACTTCGACCGCGATATTGCGACGACTGCGTCGTGCGCCTGCGGAGAGCATATGGAGATGTTCAAGCCCGTGCACAAGCTCAGAGGAGATATGCTCGTTTGCCCCAAGTGCGGCGCTATGATGCAGTTTGACACCATGCACACCGTACGCGGCGATGAGCCTTATCTCGATAGAACCTTAGCCGAGCTCGGCATACCGCCGCTGCATATAGTCTGCGGCAGGGTCGGCATGGACGCAAAGTATTATGAATTTACCGCTGACGAGGAAGAAGTGTTCAGCGCACTGTAAAGGGGAAAAGAAATGGCAATGACCGCAAGAATGCGCCGCCTTGCTTCTGACTATGAGCAGGTCATGAAGGACTTCGCGGGACATAAAAACATAATAGTAACTCCGATAGGCGATGTGCCTCCGGAGAAATACCATGTTACATATTTCGTAAACGGCATCTATCTGCTGCCGGACGGACAGATAGAAACGCTCGGCAGACATGAGGTGGAGATAACGCTCCACGCCGAATACCCGCGCTATAAGCCGCTGTGCAGGATACTGACCCCCATATGGCATCCCAATTTCCGTGACGGACAGATCTGCATAGGCGACATCTGGGGAGCTGGCGAGTCGCTGAGCGATATCATCATCAATATCGGCGACATGATCCAGTACAAGTCGTGGAACTCCTACAGCCCTCTGTCGGCTGACGCGGCAAAGTGGGCGATGGAAAATAAGCACCTGTTTCCGGTCGGAAATGTGGAGCTCAATATCGCCGATTACGCCTCGGCAAAGGATACGGTCAACATAGATCTTTTCGACGAGGAAGGCACAGCCGTTCTCGGCGATGAGGATAAGACGGAGTGTTTAGAATATCAAGAGGAAATGACTATGCCTCTCGGCGATAATATGACAGAGGCCGTGCAAAGCGGCAATGACTTTGACATAACTCCCGAGGAGCTTGCCGGCATAGAATTTGTGCCTACCGCGCAGCGCATGCAGACCGTTTCCCACGGCGGCATGGTAAAGGGCGGCAAGGTAAACTTCAAAACCGTTTTCATGAAGGGACTGCTGTGGGCGCTCATAGGCGGCGTAGTCGGCTTTGCCCTTCAGGAGCTGCTGGACGATGTGACGAGCTCCGATGCCGTTCTCGGCTGGATGGGCTACCACTCCATATATGACATGCTCGACCTGCCCACCGAGCAGGCCTTGTCGATCATCAGAAACGCCGTTCGCATATCCTCAGCCTTCTTCTCGGCGTTTATTGCCTGCGGACTCGGTCTGTTCATGGGCTTGGGCGAGGGCGTTTTCTACGGCTCAAAGGAGAACGCGTTCAAGTATGCAGCCATCGGCGCCGCTCTTTCGCTTGCCATCGGCTTTGTGAGCGGCTATCTTGCGCAGTGGATGTACTCATCAATGCTCACTGACGATGCGTCCGACATTTCCGCGGCGCTTATCCGCGGTCTCGGCTGGGCCATAATGGGTCTCGGCGTCGGTATTTCCGTCGGTCTGATACGGCCGGAGAAAAAAAGGGTGCTTTTCTGTGCGCTCGGCGGTCTCGCAGGCGGCTTTGCCGGCGGGTTCCTGTTTAACTATGTGACCGAGCTCATCGTTATCGGCGAAAACGATACCGGTACGGGCGGCAGAGCGGTCGGCATTATCGTCATGGGACTTCTTATCGGTCTCGGCATCGGATTGCTTGAGCAGTTTGCAAAGCAGGCATGGCTCAAGGTCATCCGCGGCGAGTTCGAGGGCAAGGAGTACCTCGTGTTTGCGGGAACAACGAGCATCGGCAGCAACGGCAAGAATACCATCGTTCTGTTCAAGGATAAGCTCGTCGGACCGCATCACTGCGACATCGTGCTCGAGGGCAGCAAATATGTGCTGTTCGACAGGGGCACGCCCATGGGCACAATAGTTAACGGACAACGCATAGCCCGGCATATTCTCAGACAGGGCGACGCCATAGCAATAGGCAACTCTGTTCTGGTGTTTAATTCCAAATAATACGGAGGCAGTATCGTGAGAGGGTTCTTTAAGGCATTGTTTGCAGGAGGGGCAGCGCTTGCGATACTGCTTTCCTTTTCGTTCGGCGCGCTTGCGATAGGCTTTGATGCCGAAAAGACATATGACTCGGTGTTCGTCCTGCAGTCGGGCGACGCGCTCGGCAGCGGCTTTGCGTTCGGCGAAAACGCGATAATAACAAACGCCCATGTCATTTCCGACAGTACTCAGATATATGTGACCGACCACGACGGCAATACGACCGAGGGCCGCCTTGCAGCGATCGACGAGGAGCTTGACCTTGCCGTTATCGGCGTAGACGGCGCATCGTACACGCCGATAAAGCCGGCGGATCTGTCCAAGATAGCGTCGGGCGACGATGTGTATGCCATCGGCGCGCCCAACAGCATGGCGTATACGCTGACCAAGGGCGTTATATCGTCCAAGGAGCGCACAGCCGGAGACAAGGTGTATATCCAGACCGATGCAGCCATAAACCGCGGCAACAGCGGCGGACCGCTGCTGGATGACGCAGGGTGTGTCGTCGGGGTAAACTCGCTTAAAATGTCCGACAGCGAGGGCATAGGGCTTGCAATACCTATAGACACCGTTAAAAGCTTTCTGACGGCAAACGGCATTTCACTCACCGGTGACGGTACGATAGACGGAACCCTCACGCCGCAGGAGGACGCGCCGCAGCAGAGCGCTTCACCGGCACCGACCGAGGATGAGGCACCCGCAAGGTCGGGCGCATCGGTCAGCGTTATACTTTGGTGTGCGCTTGGCGCATCGGTGCTTTTGAACATCGTTCTGATAGTTGTACTGGTGTTCAGAAAGAGAAAAAATATAGATGTCAAATACGATCCCAAGGAGCGTACGGATTTCGACATTGATATATTGGAGTAACAGTTATGGCAAAAAAGCAGAAGAAAAAGACCGGTAAAAAGACGGCTGAGGCTGTGCCGGAAAATGCCCTGCCGCAGAATATCGTGGCTATGGGCGAGCATATCGAGGAAAATAAGAATATCTACATATCCCAGCGCACCTATAAGGCGATACACCGCTTTACAAAGGATAAAACCACCATGGAAAGCGGCGGTGTGCTCGTCGGACGAGTTATAGAGGAGTTTGGGAAAACCAATATAATAATCGACGGCTTCATAGAGGGCAAGCACTGCGAGGCAACGCCCACGACGCTTAAATTCACGCACGAAACATGGGAGCAGATCCACGCGGAGCTCCAGAAGAAGTACCCCGACGAGAAAATACTCGGCTGGATACACACGCATCCGGACTTCGGCATTTTCCTGTCCGAGTACGATAAGTTCATTCAGTCGAATTTCTTTAACGGCGAGGATCAGATAGCCTACGTCGTCGACCCGATACAGCACATTGAGGGCTTTTATTTCTGGATAAACGGCAATATTGAGCGGTGCAAGGGCTTCTATGTTTTCGATAAGACCGGCACCAAGATAACGGTGACCGAGGAACCGGAGCCCGAACCCGCGCCCGCCGGAGGCTCGACGCTGGGTCTGAAGATCGCCTGTGCGGTCATGGCGGTCGTTATGATGGTTATGATGTTCATGCTGTTTACGCAGAAAGCGGCAATAGACAGGCTTGAAAACACCGTTGAGCAGCATCAGCTATACCTGAGTATGATATTCGGTCAGCAGACCGTCGTCGAACCCGAGCAGTCTGCGGAGCCCTCCGCGACCGCAGAGCCAACGCAGAATATCGGAGGTTAATGCAAATGCGAAGCACGGATAAATATATCGGTAAGGTCTGCCCTTACTGCAAGACCGCCTTTAAGGAAAATGACGACATAGTAATTTGCAGCGAATGCGAGATGCCGCACCATAAGGAGTGCTGGATTGAGAACAAGGGCTGCACTACCTTCGGCTGTCTCGGAACGATAAAGGCGGCGGACGGAGAGACCGTTCTCATACCGACTGCGGAGCCCTCCGTGAACCGCTTCTGCCCGCGCTGCGGAGCGCCGATAGTCCCCGGCAACGCCTTCTGCGGAAGCTGCGGCTCACCGGCTTCTCCTTCCGCACCGGCGCCCGCACCGCAGCCTCAGCAAGCGGCATATCAGCCGGTGTATCAGCAGATACCGCCTCAGCAGCCGCAGTATCAGCAGAACACATATTCGTATACTGCCGGACAGCAGTATACGCAGTACCAGCAGCCGGCGGCACAGCCTCAGCAGCAGTATTACGGCGGCGGAGCATATATGGGCGGCGACAGAGAGCGCCTTATCGGCGATAATGCGCAGTATTATATGCAGAAATTCAGCCAGATGAAAAGTCAGGGCAGCAGCATAAGCTGGAACTGGTGCGCATTTCTCGTCTCGCCGTTTTGGATGCTCTACCGCAAGATGTATGGCTACGGTGCCGGACTCCTTGCCGCGGTGGCCATGCTCGTGCTGCTCAATGCCGCTGCCATTGTTGCAGTGCCCTATATTCTCGTCGGAATGTTCGGCAACTACCTGTATATGCAGCAGATAGAAAAGCATGAAGCACAGGTTAAAATGCTCGCGGAGCCTGCAAAAACGCAGTATATCCAGACAAACGGCTCGACCAGCACCAATGCCGTTGTCATTGGTATTGTCGCATATCTTGCCGTATGCCTTATACTCCTGTGAGCGCGGCGGAGGTAAACTGAATGGACGATTTTGAGATTGAGCTTTTAGATACCGGCGATGAGAAAAGCCCTGAGGCAAAGCTCCCGGTGAATTTCATAACCGTCGGAGAGGTGAGCCCCGACGATGTCAAGGTCTATATAAAGCAGGATGTTTATAAGGCGCTCGAAAAGTATGCGAGGGTCGATGTCGAGCACGAGCGCGGCACGATAATCCTCGGCGAGTACTGCGAGACGCTTGGTGCGACAAATGTCATGATCTCGAGCTATATCGAGGCAAAGTACACCGATGCCTCCGCGTCTACGCTGACCTTTACCCATGAGACATGGGACTATGTGCACAAGCGGCAGGATGAGCTGTACCCCGATAAAAAGATAGTGGGCTGGCAGCATACACATCCGAGCTACGGTATTTTTCTTTCAAATTACGACCTGTTTATTCAGGAAAATTTCTTTGACCTGCCGTTTCAGGTGGCGTATGTAATAGATCCCGTACAGGATCTGCGCGGCTTCTTCCAGTGGAAAAACGGCAAGATCGAAAAGCTCAAGGGCTTTTACATCTATGACGAGGTCGGAAAGCCCATAAAGATAGAGCAAAAGAGCAGGAAAAAGGCTGAGGATAAGCCCAAAGGCTCAAGGCTTGCAGTGACCGTCCTTTCGGCGGTGACGGCAGCGTCGCTTATCTTCACAGGCGTCACGCTCGTCAGATATAACCGTCAGCTGCGCACACAGCAGGAGCTTGAGGAGCGGCTTCAGGCGCAGGAGGAGACCATAAGCCGGCAGAGCGAGACGATAGAGGAGCTCGACGGCAAATACAGCGAGCTGCTCGAGGAGTCGAGCTATGAAACGCACACCGTGAAATACGGCGAAACGCTTGCCGGCATATGCAGGAGCTACGGTGTAGATTATAAAGAAAACGAAGCGGAGATACTCTCGCTCAACTCCATTTCCGATCCAAACATCATCTATGTCGGGCAGCAGATAAAAATACCCGTAAATAAATGAAGCCAAAGCCTCCGGCACCGGAGGCTTTGGCAATTTAATATACTTGAAAAATGCTTCGGCAGTGGTATAATAAGGGCAAATAAAATGTTCGGAGGCAGTGTTATGAAAAAGAAGGTTATTGCAAAATACGATGTTATTGCCGATAAAAAGCAGCCGGAGGAGATAACAGCGCTGGAGCTGCTTCAGCAGGGAAAGCTCAATAAGCGCACCGTTATTCAGGTCATGCGCAAGGTCGACCTCAGGAAGGTCGGTTTAGTCGCGGGAGGAGCCGCCGTTGTCATGGGCGCGGTGAGCGTTACCGGAAAGTACTCGTTCTACAAGGGCATAGTTGCGGGTGAATTAAAGCGCCAGCTTGCACCGATGAACAAAAAGCTTGATGAGCTGAAGGCTCAGAACGAAGCTTTGAAAAGTGAGCTTGACGAGATAAAGGCTCAGAACGAAGAAGAATAACCAAGCTGAAAAAAAGCAGGTCACAGACCTGCTTTTTTCAATACTTTAATACTCTCTTGTTCTTACAATAAACCATGAGCCCGCCGTCGTAACGGCAAGGTAGGCAAGAGCCGTGAACAGCGATTTTCTGAGCTCGTCGGCTGCCACATCTGCGGATGAGAGAGCAGAGCCGGCATTCTCTATCCAGTAGTCGGAGAGCTGTATCTCCCTTTCTGCGAGCGCGGTGTCGGCAAGCATAAGAATTATGCTCAGCACCATCGGCAGCACCAGACACACCGCAATGGCACCGCCGGTTTTCTGCAAAACGGCGCTTACAGCGTAAAACAGCGAGGATATTGCAAGCATGACCAATAGCTGGCACAGCAGTATTTTTACCTGCTCACCGGTAAACGCACTGTCGCCCGTGCCCCAGAATATGAGCCCGACGAGGTAGGAGACAGCCATGCAGAGCACGGTCATGATAACGCAGGCGCACAGGATCGCGATGAGCTTTGAGAAGAATATCTCAAGGCGCGTGTAGCCGCGCGTTATAATGTTTCGGATAGTGCCGGACATAAAATCCTCACACACGAACAGCGGAATAAAAACGCCGAGCACCATCTTCAGCACGCTTCCGCTGACAGAGCCCATGAGATTATCCAGCGCGTTCAGATCTGCGGGCAGGACCTCACTGTCGGCATACAGAAGCTGCGAGGTCTCCGCGGACACAACGAGCATACCGAGCAGCACCGCAAGGCAGATGTAAAAGCTCCTTTGACGGATGAGCTTGTGAAATTCAAAATGCAGAAGCCTTCCCATATCACTTGCCCATCCTTTCAAGAAAGTATTCCTCAAGGCTTGCCGTCTGCACTGCCAGCTCACTTACGCGGATGCCGTGATTTACAAGGAGCCTGTTTATCCGGTCGCTCTTGTCGACAAGATCGTACAGATACAGACATCCGTTGCCGGTCTTGATGTTGCGTTTATCGGTGAGACATTCAAGCAGCGCGGCGGTCTTGGGAATGTCGTCAGCCGCTATCTTGAGATGATGGCGGCATTTTACCTGAAGCTCGGGCGCCGTGATCTGCTCGATAAGGACGCCGTCATTTATTATACCGTAGGTCGTGACTATCTTTGAAAGCTCATCGAGCAGGTGGCTGGATATGAGGAATGTAACGCCCTTTTTGCGGTTGAGCGCCAGAATAACATCACGAATTTCCTTTATTCCGGCTGGATCGAGTCCGTTTATCGGCTCGTCGAGCACGAGAAGCTCGGGATGCCCCAGCAGCGCAATGCCGATAGCCAGACGCTGCTTCATGCCGAGAGAGAACTGACCGGCTTTCTTATTGCCGGCCTCTCCGAGCCCTACAAGGTCGAGTATATCCTCCAGCTCATCGGTACCGCTGCCGGTGAGTATTGCAAAGCGGCGCAGATTTTCAAGTGCCGAGCAGCTCTTGTAGATGCATGGGTATTCAAGCAGCGCACCGATACGGTGGCGGGCGGTGTTTTCATCCTCTCCGCCGAAGAGCTCAATGCTGCCGCCGGTAGGCATGGCCGCGCCGAGAATAAGGCGCATAAGAGTTGTTTTGCCCGCACCGTTTTTGCCGATAAATCCGTATATCTCGCCCCTGCGGATCTGCATACTGACGCCCTTGACGGCAAATTTCTCGCCGAACTGCTTTGTGAGATCCTTAGTGCGCAGAATATATTCCAAAGGCTCACCTCCGATTTGTTGACATTTAGTTTATAAACTATATAATATATTATTAAACCGAAAAAATCAACAAGAGCGGGTGAGATAAGTGCCGGAAATGAAGATAATAGCGCGAATACACACACCTTTTAAAACGAAATTCGGTATACCCCGACAGAGCGGAGTCGCGCCGCAGGTGCACGGAGAGATCGTGTTTGAGCCGGAATACCGCACTGCGGATGCCGTTCGCGGCATAGAGGGATACTCACACCTGTGGCTTTTGTGGATGTTTTCCGAAAGCGTCACGGATAAGTGGTCGCCGACGGTGCGCCCGCCGAGACTCGGCGGGAATACGCGCATGGGCGTTTTCGCCACACGCTCGCCGTTTCGCCCGAACCCGATCGGACTTTCGTCGGTGGAGCTTGAGCGGGTCGAGTATACGACGGACAGAGGACCGGTTCTCATAGTCCGGGGCGCAGATCTTATGGACGGAACGCCGATATTCGACATAAAGCCTTATATAGCTTATGCCGACTCCCATCCGGAGGCAAAGGGCGGCTTTACCGATTCCGCAGCCTTTGAAAAGCTGCGCGTTATGCTGCCGGAGGATGCAGCCGCCGTTCCGGAGGGGCTGGAGAGCGTTTTGGAAAACGATCCGCGCCCGCGCTATCAGAACGACCCCGACAGGGTCTACGGTATGGAGTATGCCGGATACGAGGTGAAATTCAAAGTAAACGGGGATACCCTGACGGTGATAAGCATAGAAAAATGAGACTGTCATTTTTGACAGTCTCATTTTTCTACAGCAGCTTTTTCAGAGTCAGGGCGGCGCTTTTTACGGCTTCCGCCGACAGCGGCGAGGGGATGCCGGCATCCTCGAGGATTGTTATGAAATCACCCTCCGCCGAAGCAGCCATAAGCCCGAGGTAGGCGCTCAGTCCGCTGCCCGGCTCATTAAGCTCCATGTTATAAAGCCGGAACGCGGCACAGGCGGAGACGCAGTAACTTATGACATAAAACGGCATCTCAAACAGATGAGAGATGCTTATCCACATGTACGGCAGATACTCTGCGGGATATTCCGAGGCATAGCCGTATTCACCGGCAATGCGGGCATATATAGAGTTTATGTTGTCAACGGTCAGCTCATCCTCGGAAAGCCCGTACACAATATCCTCAAATTCGTTGAAGCTCGCCTGAGTCACGAGCGTGCTCACGGTGTCCAGCATCTTGAATCTGCGCAGATCTTCCGCAAGAGTCTCATCATCGAGATATTCCGGAATAAGGTATTCCATGCCCTGTGAGAACATTTCCGAGGAGTCGTTGTCGCTGTTGAGCCCGTAGTTTAAATATCCGTCAACGAAGTGCCCGAACTCGTGCCCCACGGTGAGGATATCATCGACGCAGCCCTCAGTGTGTGAGAACAGAAACGGAACATCATAGCCGTTTATGTAGGTGACATAAGAGCGGGAGCGCATTTCGCTGCCGCTGCCGATACAGTAAAGCCCATCACTTCTGAGAAGCTCCATCGCCTGCGCGATATCTCCGCCCATATTGCAGGCGGCACCGGAGAGAATGTCGAGACAGTCCGAGGCACTAAGCTCGTCAAGACCGTAGTACATCAAGTCGAGATCACCGCGCTGGCTGAGCTTAATGTATATCGGGACGATATACTGCTTAACGGTGCTCTTGAAATCCTCGGTATCCTCCGGAGCGTACCCGCGTCCGAAGGATGCGTAACAGTAATCGCGGTAGCTGTCAAAGCCCAGTTTTTCGGCTATCCGGTGGCGTAGCTTTATGAGCTTGATGTAGATGCCGGCTGCCGTGCCGTTATACTCGGCAAATTCCTCATAGCTCTCGGCAGCACCGAGGGCATTATCTATCTTGCCGTATTCTATAAGAAGCTGTGCCTCCTGAGACCGAAGCATAACGAGCTCGGAATCCGGAGTGTACCCATCGACTCCGGCACTGTAGCTTTCCTCAAGACTGCCCCCAAAGTAGTATGTGTCAAGATAATCACAGAGCGATGAGCCTGAGCAGTCAAGCATAACATCGTCGTAAAGCTTATCCACCTGCGAAGCGATCCCGGAGCAGTAGGCGTATTCCTGCGCGTAGTAATCGTCCTCAATATTAATATCGCTGCGTATCATCGCAAGCGTGTACATGGTGTTAAACTGCGAATAGGCACCGAAAAACTCGTCGAGGGCGGCAATGACCTCTTTTCTTGCCGCACCGTTGTCGAGCAGTGAGGAGGCGTTCTCGGCAAGCTTCTCCATCTTGTCAATGTCCGGACGCGAGTATTCCATGCTTTCAAAGCCGAGACCGGAAACGCGGCCGTGACTGCGCTCACCGTCAAATATCTTCTCAAGCTTTGTAAAATCATAGTTCGGGTACAGCACTTCGGCTATATTGCACGCGCCGAGCGATACCGTCATGACAATGGCAAGGAAAGCCGCGGTAAGCCGCTTATAAAAGTGCATGATCCGTTCCTCCAAACAACATACTTCATAAAATGATAACATATTTGCCGGTCTCCGTAAAGGCTGTTGACACAATGAGGAGAGCGTGATATATTTAACATTAACCAAGTGGTAATTATAAAAAGGAGAACGTCGTATGAGCCGAGTAGCCGCGAACATCAGCAATGTTGACTGTGCCGCCTGTGTGGAAAAGCTAAGGCGCGCGCTTTTGTCGCTTGACGGTGTGTCGGAGGTATCGGTAAGCTTTCCCTCCGGCAGGGCGGTAATAGAGCTTGACGAAGCCTTGCTCGGCGTAAGAGACATTGCACTCAGAGTAAAAAAAGCGGGCTTTGAGCTGTCGGCCGCAACGGTGAGGCTAACGGTTAACGACGCGGAAGCCGCCGTAAAAGCGCTGCGTAAGGCAGACCTTGTGATCTCTGCCGAGGCTGCGCCCGACGGCATGGTTAGCGTCAGACTGTGGCAGACGGACGGCTGTGTGAGGGAGCTTATATCCGCTCTTGCCGAGGACGGCATCACTGCGGGTATAGCCGATATTTCGGAGTCCCGGAGCGCAGCGGGTACGCAGTCGAGGCAGATAAGGCTTATAAGATGTGCGCTGCTGGGTGCATTCTGCCTCATTCCGCTCGTGTGGCAACTCCCATACGCCGTGAAGCTGGTATTTGCGAGCATCGTTCAGTTCGTGCCGGGAGCCGCGATATATATTCCCGCGCTGCGCTCTATCAAAAACCGGACGCTCAGCCCCGATGTCCTGCGTGCCGCCGCCATAAGCGGGGCATATGCCTATATGCTCTGCGGTGCAGCGGAGAAGTGCTGGACGGTACCGGCTGCAATAGTCATCATGCTTTTCGGCAAATACCTCGAACAGGCCGGTCTGAATGCGGCGGAAGGCTCGCTGCGCCGGTTAAAGCGCCTTCAGCCGAAAACGGCGCGCGCGATACGCGGCGGAAAGGAATGCGAGCTCGACATAGACGAGCTTCTGGCAGCGGATGAGGTGATAGTCGAAAGCGGTGAGCGTATACCGGCTGACGGCGTCGTGAAGCATGGAAGCTGCGCCGTTGACGAAGCCGTTCTCAGCGGCAGCGCTGCGGCAATAGAAAAGCACGAGGGCGATAAGGTCACCGGAGGAACGCTCCTGCGCGAGGGCAGCATCGTCATATCCGAGCTGCGCACCGGCAGCGGCAGCACCCTGCACGGCATCATCGACCGTGCGCAGACGGCAGTCGGCGATTCATCACTGTGCCGCAGCACCGGCAGACTGGCGGCAGCGGCGGTACCGGCCTCCGTTGTGCTTGCGGCAGCGGCGTTTATGCTCATAGCGCCGCATGATCCCGATGCGGCCGTAAACAGGGCGTGCACACTGCTCATGGCGGTCAGCCCCGCAGCTCTCGCGCTTGCGGCGCCAACGGCGCTCACGGCGGGAATATCGTCAGCCGCGGAGCTCGGACGCGCAGAGCCCACGGCGAAAACGCTCGGGATCGCCCGCATGAACACCGCGCTTGCGGCACTGTGCAATATTGCCGCCTTGGTCCTGACCCTCACGGGGGCGATGTCCGTTCCTGCGGCGGCAGCCATGGGCGCGGCAGTACCGTCCGTCGTTATCTTAAATTCACTCAGAGCCGGATATAAGAGGTGAAGCGCCATGCAAAATGCGGAGGCTGTAATTAAAATTCGCGGCATGATCTGCCGCGCGTGCACGGACTCGATAGAGAGTGCTCTGCTGTCCGTGCGCGGCGTATCCTCGGCAAGGGCAAGCTATTTAAAGGGCTTCTGCCGAGTTGAGTACGACCCGTCTCTTGCCGACGAGAGCGTACTGAGCGAGGCGGTGAAGCATGCCGGATACGATACCGGCGATAAGGGCGCAGGCGAATATCTTGCTGACATAGTATGCGCAGTGCTTACGGTACTGCTCGTGTGGGCGATGATGAGCATGAAGCTCAACGCGGTTCCCGAGGCGTATGACGGAGCGCCGCTGGGGTACATATTCGTCATAGGACTCCTGACCGGTACTCACTGCATCGCAATGTGCGGCGGTATACTGCTCAGCCAGAGCACAGGAGGCAGCGCGTTGGCTGCTTCGGCGTGCTATAATGCCGGCAGAGTGGGCTCCTACACCGTTATGGGTGCGGTTTTCGGTGCTCTCGGCATGGTCATCACCTACACGGTGCAGACCAAATCGCTCGTGTTTACGATGGTGGGCATCCTCGTTGTCATCATCGGCATAAACATGTGGGGTCTGCTTCCGGGCCTGCGCGCACTTATGCCGCAGCAAAGCTCGTTCTGCTCGGTCACGGCGGGGAGAAAACGCCTTGCCGCAAGACCGCTCATTGTGGGGCTTCTCACCGGCGTTATGCCATGCGGCTCGATGTATGCAATGTGGCTGCTTGCAATGTCGTCGGGCAGCATGGGTAAGGGAGCTCTCATAATGCTTGCTTTTTCCCTCGGTACCGTACCGCTCATGCTGCTTTTCGGATCGCTCGGCTCACTTATACCGAAAAGGTCACTTAAGTACATGATAAAGCTGAGCGCGGTGCTTGTGACCGCCTTCGGAGCCAAAATGCTGATCGGCGGATTGAAAATGGCAGGTATTATTTGAAATATATATACTATCAACAAAACGCACAGTATTAAACTGTGCGTTTTTACTATTGAAATGCTTAAAAAAATTGATATAATATATTTAAAATATTTGAACTATTGGAGGGACCATCATGATATACCTCGCCTGTGCAGCCGCTGCATATCTCATCGGCTCGTTTTGCGCCTCCATTCCGATGTCAAAGAGGCTGTACGGCGCCGACATCCGAACAAAGGGCAGCGGCAATGCCGGAGCAACGAACATGGCCCGCGTTTACGGGATGAAGGCGGGAGCGACGACATTTGCGCTCGATGCGGTGAAAACGGTGATCGCCATGCTCATCGGCAGACAGCTTGGCGGTCAGACCGGTGAGGCGATAGCCGGCGCCTTTTGCGTGGTGGGGCACTGCTTCCCCATATATTTCGGCTTTCGCGGCGGCAAGGGTGTATCCGTTGGTGCGGCACTCGGCTTCATGACGCATCCGCTGGTATTCTGCATCATCATGGCCGTATTTTTCACCGTGGCAATGCTAAGCCGCAAGGTGTCGCTTGCATCCATGACGGCGGCGGCTGCACTGCCGCTTGCCGCTTGGGCAATCAGCGCCGGTCAGACGCTTGTCATGATGTGCACCTTCTCGGCGCTGCTGGTCATATTCATGCACCGCTCGAATATAATTCGTCTTGTAAACGGTACCGAGCCCGACTTTCGCCCGAAAAAAGTCGATTGAGAAATTTAAAACAAAAATTTGTATAAATCGCCTAAAATGAGCTCGGCGGTAATGCCCATCTTGACAAATAGACCACAAATGTTGTAACATGGATTTATCAGCAAAGCGGACAGCAGGAAGGTTCGCGTATAAATGAAAAAAGGAGAATTATCATGGCAGTTTTTAAAGACACTCTCGGCAAGGATTTCCTGGAGAAGTACGACGGTGTAGAGCTTTTTAAGGAGTTCACTCCCGGCATAGCAAAGCTCCCCAAGCTCATGTATAAGCCCTACTACAATAAAAAGGCTGGCGATGTTGTCGAAACCTGCATCAAGCTCGGCCGCTGCACCGCAGATGAGGCGGCAGCTCTTGAGAAGGCGTTCAACGAGCGCTACGCAGATAAGTAATCGTGTTGTCTGACGGAGCCCTGTCCTGCGGCGGGGCTCTTTTGGTCTATATTTTTAAGGAGGTCAATTATGGATTTTAAAAGCATGACGGTCAAAGATTTTTTTGAAGTTAACGGCGGCAGAGAGCTGTGTGAGCAGTATGCTCCGAATCTGCTCAAATACCCGCTGAAGCTGTTTTATAAAAAGACCTGCGGCGAGATATTCGATCTCGTGACCAGCAAGGGTCTTGTTCCTGCCGATAAAGCCGCTGCCATCGAGGCTGCAATAAAGGCAAAATAAAGCAGCAAAGTAATTAAAAACTCCGATGCCAAAAGGCATCGGAGTTTTTAATATGCAATATCGCAATATCAAGCTATAAGCCGGATCAGACACCGTAGTCCCAGTCAATGGCCTTTTTGGAGTCGATGAGGCTCTCGTATACGCCGAGGTGAGCGACTGCCGCAAGCAGGTTGCCCTTGAGCTTGAACTTGCCCTTTACGAGAGGAGTCTTGGAGTCCCACTCGCCGGTGATGACCTTTGCAAAGTTTGCGTACGGTCCTATAACGGTGAAGCTTGCATCGGGAGCGCTGGCCTCGCCGGTGCCGCACTTGTGCTCGACGCAGACGTTGTCCTGAACGTCAACGTAGAACCAGAAGGTGCTGCCGTCGGGGTTTTCGGTCCATATCTCGGTGTAGGTAAAGGTATTGAGCTTGCCGGTCTTCTTCTCGGAGAACTTGGGCAGAACATCTGCGCACAGTTTCTCGAACCATTCCTGGTTAACAGCTTTTGCCATAATAATCCCTCCTAAAATATTGCACGCTCCTGCGTGCTGTTGAAAAAGCTTTTACATTATAACCGGCAGGTATGCTAAAATCAAGGCAATAAAAGTCAAAAACAGATTTTAGACTAAAAATGTCCAAAATACTTACATATTCAAAAAAGTGTATGAAAATAAATAAAAAAACGGCTTTACAAAGGCAAATACCGCTCTTTACTAAAGCCGTTTTGATGTTAGATCAAGCTTCGCTTGGACAGAGGACTACTTGGAGCTCTTGAGCCAGCCGATGAAGCCCTTGGCAAGCTTCATGCCGTTCTGAAGAGCCGAGGTGCCGAGCTTCGCTGCGGTATCCTTCACACCGTCCTCAATCTTGGTGATAAATTCGTCTGCCTTGTCGGCAATGTGGTTTTCGGTGTCGATCTTGTCGGCAAGATCGTTAAGACCCTGCTGCACCTTGCCGAGCGTTTCGCTGTTTGAGGTGTCTATGCTGTTTGCAATGCCCTTGATGGCCGCCTGAACGGCCAGAGCAGCGTTTGTCCTCGCACTCGTCGAAACACTGTAGAAGGTCCAATTCTCGTCGATAACGCCGGTCACGACGCTCTTGGAGTCCTTCATGACCTTGTTTGCGAATATCATCATATTCTGTGCCGTGCGGCCATAGGAGTAGAGAT
>CAVGWF010000066.1:0-27786 GCA_963632825.1 Escherichia coli
AGTTCGGTCTGCCCATAGTCGAGGTCGTCTCCGGCGGCGATATCACCAAGGAGGCGTTTGTAGCAAAGGACGACAGCGCAGTCATGGTAAACTCGGGCTTCCTCAACGGCATGACCGTAAAGGAAGCGATCCCCGCAATGAAGAAATATGTCGTCGAGCAGGGAATAGGCAAGGAAAAGGTCAACTACAAGCTGCGCGACTGGGTGTTCTCACGCCAGCGCTACTGGGGCGAGCCCATACCGATGGTAAACTGCCCGAAGTGCGGCTGGGTGCCCGTTCCCGAGGAGGAGCTCCCGCTGCTCCTGCCCGATGTCGAAAACTACGAGCCGACCGACAACGGCGAGTCGCCCATTGCGAAGATGCGCGATTGGGTCGAAACGATCTGCCCCAAGTGCGGCGGCAAGGCCAAGCGCGAGACCGATACAATGCCCCAGTGGGCGGGCTCAAGCTGGTACTTCCTGCGCTATATGGACCCGCATAACGACAAGGAGCTGGCCTCCAAGGAGGCGCTTGAGTACTGGTCGCCCGTCGATTGGTATAACGGCGGCATGGAGCACACGACGCTGCACCTGCTCTACTCCCGCTTCTGGCACAAGTTCCTGTATGATATCGGCGTCGTGCCGACCAAGGAGCCATACGCCAAGCGCACGAGCCACGGCATGATCCTCGGCGAGGGCGGTGAGAAAATGTCGAAATCCCGCGGCAATGTCGTAAATCCCAACGATATCGTTGCGCAGTACGGCGCGGACACCATGCGTCTGCACATCATGTTCATCGGCGACTTTGAAAAGGCCGTTTCCTGGTCGAACGAAGCCGTCAAGGGTTCAAAGCGCTTCCTCGACCGATGCTGGAACCTCATGGAGCTTGCGCAGGACGGTGACGGCTACTCGGCCAAGAACGAGGCTACCGTCCACAAGACGATAAAGAAGGTAGGCTCGGATATCGACGAGCTGAAGATGAACACCGCGATAGCGGCGCTCATGACCATGGTTAACGAGTTCTACGCAAACGGCTGTACCAAGGGCGAGGTCAAGACACTTATTCTCATGCTCAGCCCCTTTGCTCCGCATATCGCGGAGGAAATGTGGGAGCTCATGGGCTTCGCGGCAAAGGAGGGCAAGATGGCAATGCAGATGCGCTGGCCCGAGTATGACGAGGCAAAGACCGTCGATGCAACGCGCGAGATGGCGGTTCAGGTAAACGGCAAGCTCAGGACCACCATCACCGTCGCTTCCGATTCCGACGACAGCGTTATTGTCGAGACCGCCTGCGCCGACGAGAAGATAAAGCGCCTCATGGAGGGCAAGCAGCTCGTCAAGACCATTGTCGTAAAGAATAAACTTATCAACCTTATCATAAAGTAAAGGTTGACATTATGCCCGAATGTGAGTATAATATCAGCGTTAAGCCATGAATTTGGCCCTTAAAGCGCCGAAAGGCGTTAATGGAGGGAGTGAAATAAATGTCTGAAGTCTATGTCAAGGAGAACGAATCTCTGGACAATGCTCTTAAAAGATTTAAGCGCAGCTGTGCCAAGGCCGGTGTACTGGCTGACCTGAGAAAGAAGGAGTACTACCAGAGCCCCAGCGTCAAGCGCCGCAAAAAGAGCGAGGCAGCACGCAAGAACAAGAATAAGCGTTACTACTGATAACGCAATTAAAATTCCGCATCGAAGGATGCGGAATTTTTTTATGCTCTGAGGGCTTTTTGGCCGGTCAACGGACCTTGCGCTAAAAACGCAGGGTGGGTGATTTTTTATATCTCGCCGAGCACGGCGCAGACGGCATCAAAGGCCTTCTGCGCGGCAAAGGCGACGTTTTTCTCAAAGCTGCCGAGACCCGCTTCATCCTCGGTGTCGGATATCGCGCGCACGCAGTTAAACGGAACGTTCATCGCGCTGCACGCATGCGCGGCTGCGGCGGTCTCCATGTCGCAGCATACAGGGTCAAAGCGCTCGACAATGCTCCCGCGACCCTCGCTCTCAATGAACACATCGCCCGTAACCGTGCGGCCGCACAGGAGCCCCTGGGCGCGGCCTATATCGACTATGTCCTGCGCACAGGCAAAGTCGGGATCAATGGCGCTCGGGTGGTAGTCGATGACAAGCTGCGGCGAGAGATCGTGATAGACGCAGTCCGTTATCATAATACACTGACCTATATGAACTCCGCCCCTTATCGCTCCGGCAACGCCGGACATGATCACTCTGTCTGCGCCGCAGTCGCGCATAAGCGTCATTGCGCCGAGGGCGGCGTTTACCTTTCCGAGTCCGCAGAACACGGCGGATACATCATGCCCGCACAAAATGCCGTCTGCTCTCTGCATGCCGTGCAGAGCGGCTGCCTTGCCGCCGAGCGCCGATTTATACGGCTCAAATTCCGGCGCACAGGCGCACAGTATTCCTATTTTCATTCTTCGACCTCCCACGGTAAAGTAACGACTGCATATTCGTGCCCGACCTCGGGCAGGAACTTTTCCGTAATGTCGGCAGTCCTTATCTTAAGCGTTGATGTATTGATGCACGGATGGCAGCCTATATATTCGTCCTTTAATAGATCTTCGTCTATGACAAGGTGAACCCGGCCCTTATCGTTCATGAGCCCCAGAACGCTCACCGAGCCCGGCGTTATGTCCAGAAGCTCCTGCATGTGCTCGGACGAGGCAAACGACAGCCGCGCCGTGCCTATCTGCTTTGAAAGAAGCTTTGTCTTAAAGGGCTTGTCTCCGGGCATGAGCAGCAGATAAAACTCCGTCTGCTGCCGGTTCGTGAGAAAGAGATTCTTGCATATCTCAGCGCCGAGCGTTTTCTCAATCTCATGACATGCCTCAATGGTGTCGGCATGTTCATGATCGACGCGGGCGTAGCCTATGCCGAGCCTGTCGAGCATATCGTAGCAGCGCCGTTCCTTCGGCAGACGCTCGGCAAAGTCTTCCGGTCTGCCGCTGTAAAGCCGTGATGTTTCCATTATCTTTTACCTCTTGTCATATGGCAGCCGGATGCGGTTTGCCTCGGCGGCCTTTATAAGAATCCCTGAAATCGGGATGCCTGCGTTAATGCACCGTATTCACTCATGGGATCCCATATCGGATATCCTGCGCCGGTATGCTCATTATCGCATATTTTGTCCGTCCGTGCAACTTGTAAAAGCTCGTGCACGGGTATATAATTATATAATTATTTCTACTTTATATTTTTCGAGGCTTTAACATGAAACTGTGCAGCGAGAAAGAGCTTGATATGTCAAAAACCTTCGAATGCGGTCAGTGCTTTCGCTGGAATGTCGGTACAGACGGCGTTTACCGCGGCGTTGTCGACGGGTATTACGCGGAGGTATCTGCACATGACGGGTCGGTTTACATAACATCAGATGCACCCGATGAGCTATGGCTTGAGTATTTTGACCTGTCGACCGATTATGCCGCCGTGAGCAGGGATTTTACCGGAGAATATCTGAAAAAATGCACCGAGTACGGCAGAGGCATACGCATTCTGCGTCAGGACGGCTGGGAGGCGTTGTGCTCGTTTATCATATCCCAGTGCAATAACATAAGCCGTATAAAGGGCATTGTCGAGCGCCTCTGCGAAGGCTTCGGAGATAAGCTGCCAAACGGCGAGTATTACACATTCCCGAGTGCGCATGTAATAAGCGGTTTAACGCCGGAGGATCTATCCTGTATTCGGGCAGGCTACAGGGCGGAGTATATAATAGCCGCGGCACAGGCCGTGGAAAGCGGGGAAATAGACCTTGCGGCACTGAGAGCGTGCGATTACCGCCAGGCTATAAAGACGCTGCGCACCATACGCGGAGTCGGTGAAAAGGTTGCCAACTGCGTCGTGCTGTTCGGACTGTGGCATATGGAGGCGTTTCCGGTAGATGTCTGGATGCGCCGCGCACTCAAGGAAAACTTCCCGCCCGATTTCAAGCCCGAAAGCCTTGGCAGATACGCGGGGCTTGCTCAGCAGTACATATTCTACTACGCAAGAAGCATGGGGAGAGAAAAATGAAATATAAACTGCTTGCCGCCGACATGGACGCGACGGCGTTAAATTCAAAAAAAGAGCTCACTCCCGCCACCGTAAGTGCGATGGAGCGGGCGATAGCACAGGGAAAAACGGTCGTGTTTTCAACGGGACGCAGTATAAGTCTCGTGAAGCCGTATATTGATCTCGTGCGCGGCATGCGCTATGCCGTTACTGCTTCGGGAGCCTCGGTGATCGACACCGCGACTGGCGAAAAGCTGCTGTATGAGACAATTGATCCCGAGACGGTAAAATACATCGCAGCCCGTGCGGCGGGATATGTCATGCCGATATTATTCATAGACGATAAGACCTACGGCAGCTCGTGGTGCGTTGATAACTGTGCGGATTTCGGGCTGAGTGCATATGAGCCGATATACCGCTCACAGATGAACCTCGTGGACGATGCCTTCGCATTCTTTATGTCCGATCCCAAGCCGGTCGAAAAGCTCAATCTGTTTTTTGCCTCCGACGGTGAGGCGGATGCGGTGTATGAGCAGATAAAAGCTCTGCCCGTGCGCTTTACGAGCAAAACGGAGCGCTCGCTGGAGATAAATGCGAGCGGCGTGAGCAAGGCCAAGGGACTGCGGGCGCTGTGCGCAAGGCTGGGGATAGATATGAGCGAGTGCATTGCAATAGGAGACGCCCAGAACGATGAGGAGATGCTCGCCTCCGCCGGATTGAAGGCAGCCATGTCAAACGGAAGCGCACGCGTAAAAGCCATTGCCGACATTATCGCGCCAGATTGCGACAGCGACGGAGTGGCAGCCATAATTGAACAATATTTGCTTGATTAGCTAAGCTGATTATAGTATAATGAACCGATTAGGAGTGACCGGCATGAATGATAAAATATTTAAACTCAAGCAGTGGATAGACGGCAGCGACAATGTCGTTTTCTTCGGCGGAGCAGGAGTGTCGACCGAAAGCGGCATACCCGACTTTCGCAGTGTCGACGGGCTTTATAACCAGCAGTGGAAATACCCGCCCGAAACAATACTCAGCCACTCGTTTTTCGTTAAATATCCGGAGGAGTACTATCGCTTTCACCGCGAGAAGCTCGTAATAGACGGGGTAAAGCCCAATGCCGCGCATTTAAAGCTTGCCGAGCTCGAGAAAATGGGGAAGCTGCGCGCGGTCGTAACTCAGAATATCGACGGGCTGCATCAGGCGGCCGGCAGCAAAAAGGTGCTGGAGCTCCATGGCAGTATTCTGCGCAGCTATTGCAGCCTATGCGGAAAGCCGTATCCCGCGGATAAAATGAACCACGGGCAGGGCGTGCCGCACTGCACCTGCGGCGGAGTTATAAGACCGGACATCGTTCTGTACGAGGAACCGCTTGATGAGAAGATCATAACGGAGGCGGTCCGCGTTATCTCCGAGGCGGAGGTGCTTATCATCGGCGGAACGAGCCTTAATGTGTATCCCGCTGCGGGACTCATAAATTATTACCGCGGAAATAAGCTTGCGCTCGTTAACCTAAGCAGTACGCCTTACGACGACGAGGCAGACCTTGTTATAAACGAAAAGATCGGAAAGGTGTTTAGCCAGCTTTGAGTAGGATAGATGTGATGGGCGTCGGATTTGACGATCTGACGCGGGATGAAGCAATAGCCCTGTGCAGGAACCTCATTGAGGAGCATCGCGGCGCATATATGGTCACCCCGAATCCGGAGATAGTCATGGCGGCATGGGATAACTCCGAGCTGCACAGGGCGATATGCAATGCAGACCTTGTTATACCCGACGGTATCGGTGTCGTAAAGGCCGCAAAGATCCTCGGTACCCCGCTTAAGCAGCGCCTGCCGGGAATAGAGATAGGCGAGGCTATCCTTGAATATGCCTCAAAAACCGGAAAGAGCGTTTTTCTGCTCGGTGCAAAGCCGGGTGTCGCAGAGCTGGCGGCGCAGAAAATGAGGGAAACATATCCGGGACTAAATATCTGCGGCGTGAACGACGGATATTTTAAGGACGATGCACCGGTCATAGAGAAGATAAACGCCGCAAGGCCGGATTTTCTCGTTGTCTGCCTCGGCTTTCCGAAGCAGGAGCTCTGGATGGCAGAGAATGCGTCCAAGCTTGATGTCGGACTTATGGCGGGGCTCGGCGGCTCAATCGATGTTTTTGCCGGCACCGTTCTGCGTGCGCCGGAGAGGTGGCAGAGAATGAATGCCGAGTGGCTCTACCGCTGTATAAAGGAGCCGTGGAGGTTTAAGCGCATAGCCCGTCTGCCGCTGTTTATCTTGAAAGCGATAGGAAAAAGAATAAGGAAGTTTTTCAATGGAAAAGGGTAAGCTCATCGTCTTTGAGGGCATCGACGGCAGCGGCAAATCCGCGAACTATAAGCGCGTGTGCGCCCGCCTTGAGGCAGAGGGCATTAAATACAATCACATAGTTTTCCCGCGTTATGATAACGAGAGCAGCTCGCTCATAAGGATGTATCTCGGCGGTGAATTCGGCTCGGATCCGGCTGATGTAAATGCCTATGCGGCTTCGACCTTCTATGCCGTCGACCGTTTTGCGGCATACCGCACCGACTGGGGAAAGGCGTATAATTCAGGCGGGTTTATCCTCTCGGACAGGTATACGACCTCGAATGCCGTGCATCAGGGCGCAAAGCTTGCCGACTGCGAGCTTGAGGGATTTTTCGACTGGCTGTATGATTTTGAATATGTAAAGCTCGGACTTCCGCGTCCCGACCTCGTGGTCTATCTTGATGTCGATGTCGAGACCGCGCTCCGCCGCATGAAGCGCCGTCAGGAAAAAACGAATACAGCGGCGGATATTCACGAGAAGAATATCGCTTATCTTGAAAACTGCCTGCGCGCTGCGGATAAAGCCGCCGATTACTACGGGTGGACGAGAATACCGTTTGAGGCGGACGGTGCCGAGCGCGAGATAGAGGAAAAGCATGAGGAGATATACTCCATTATCAGGAATGCTCTGTGATAAAGCCGCCAACGGCAAAAGCCGGTCCCGAATCGGATCGGCGAAGCGGACAAAGCAGGATTTTTCGTTAAGCGCATGCTTTGTAAAAAATGCGGCGTTTCTGACAGGCTGAGGAGCTCCCTAAGGAGCCCCTCATTAGCCTCGGTCAGCAGCCGCAGCCGCAGTCGTTGCCGCTGCCGCAGCCGCAGCTTCCTCCGCAGTTGCCGCAGCCGAAGAAGAGGATGATGAGTATGAGAATTATCCAGATGCAGCTGTTGTTATTGTTGCAGAACATATATAAGACCTTTCCCCGCGCCTCAAATTCCGCAGCTCGATCCGGCGCGGCGGACCTACGACACGAAATTATCCGTTAGTATCGCAGCAGCGCTGCGTCTGTGATATATTATGCCGCTGAGGCAAATCAGGTTACAATCGGCAAAGGAGACTTCTATGGCTGATAAGAACAAGAATTTTGAGGAGCTCTTTGGTAAGAGCGATGACGACAAGACGAAGAAGATGAAAACCGCGCCCAAAAGCAAGCCGCAGCAGCCTAAAAAGGCGGCCGCACCTGCAAAAAAATCCGGAAACGGCGGAAGCGAGGTAAAAAGCGGCTTCGGCGGCGGGATGCTGTATTTCCTGTTTGTTATAAGCGTGAGCGTCATTCTCGCCTGCCTTGCATGGGCGGCGGCGACCGATGTTCTGGGCTTTAAATCGTCGGATACCGTTGCACAGATAACACTTGATAAGGACAGCTTCACCTATAAAGAGGTCGAGGTGACGGATGACGACGGCAACACAAAAACCCAGAAGGTGCATTATGCCGACATGAGCTATGTCGCCGATCAGCTCAAGGAGCAGGGCATTATAAAATATAAGTGGCTGTTTCGTATCTTCGGCGCCATATACAATGCCGATGAAAAGATAGACCCCGGTACCTACGAGCTCAAGGCGGTTTACGACTACAAGGCGCTTGTAAAGAAAATGACCTCCGGCTCCGGCGCAATGGTCACGAAGAAGATAACCTTCCCGGAAGGCTACACCATGCGTCAGATATTCAAAAAGCTTGATTCCGAGGGCGTTTGTGATTATGACGAGCTGATGGACGCGGCAGCCAATGCGACATTTAACTATACCTTCCTTGAGGGAACCGAAAAAGGAGATGCCTCCCGTCTGGAGGGCTTCCTGTTCCCTGATACCTACGAGTTTTACGAGGGAATGCCCGCAGCAACGGCTATAAATAAGCTGCTGGAGGGCTTCCATTATAAGCTGACCGCCGAAATGCTCGAATGGCAGCAGGAAAGCGGCTACACCATGCGCGAGATAATAACCATCGCGTCCATGATAGAGAAGGAAGCCGCCAATGATACCGAACGCTACACCATAGCATCCGTTATCTATAACCGCCTCAACAAGGACTGGGCGCTTCAGATAGACTCCACAACGCTGTATGAATACCCCGACCATGAGGGTGCGCCAACGGCGGAGATGCTTTCTAAGGACAGTCCCTATAACACCCGCATCAGCAAGGGACTTCCTCCGTCTCCCATATGCAGCCCGGGCATAGTTTCCATTAAAGCCGCACTCAGGCCTGACAGCACGGATTACATGTACTATGCCCTGAACACCGAAACTGGCTCTCACGAGTTCTTCACCTCTGCCGACGCCTTCAACGCCTTCGTAGCGACTCAGAAGTATGACTGACAGAAAACCGGAACTGCTTGCACCGGCAGGAGATATGGAGCGCCTTGAAATGGCGCTTCACTACGGTGCCGATGCCGTGTATCTGGCGGGAAAACGCTTTGGGATGCGTGCCTCGGCAGGTAACTTTTCAATGGAGGAGCTCGCGCAGGCGTGCGCACTTGCACACGAAAACGGCGCTGCGGTGCACCTTACCTGCAACACACTCCCGCGCGAGGATGAGCTTAAGACCCTGCCCGAGTTTCTGATCGGAGCCGAAAATGCCGGAGTCGACGCGTTCATAATCGCCGACCTCGGCGTTATGAAGCTGGCGGAACGCTATGCGCCGTCCGTTCAGCGCCATGTGAGCACTCAGCTCGGCGTTATAAACAGTGCGGCGGCAAATGTCCTTTACAACATGGGCGCGAGCAGGGTAGTGCTTGCACGCGAGACCCCGATGAGGGACATCTTCGAGATCCGCGCCAACACACCGAAGGAGCTTGAGATCGAGGCATTCGTGCACGGAGCCATGTGCGTTTCGTTTTCAGGACGCTGCCTGCTGTCAAATTACCTTACCGGCAGGGATGCCAACCGCGGAGCCTGCGCACAGCCGTGCCGCTGGAGATACAGGCTCGTTGAGGAAAAGCGCCCCGGTGAATACTTCGATATAACCGAGGATAAGGGAACTTATATAATGAACTCGCGCGATATGTGCATGATAGAGCATATACCCGAGCTCATTGAGGCCGGAGTTTCAAGCTTCAAGATAGAGGGCAGGATGAAATCGGCATACTATGCCGCTGCGGTCACGAATGCTTATCGCCACGCCGTCGACTGTGCCGCTGCGGGAGAGCCTCTGCCGCAGGTGTGGATAGACGAGGTCAATAAGCTCAGTCACCGACCGTACTGCACCGGCTTTTATTACGGCGACCCCGGTCAGCACTATGCCGAGACAAGCTATTATTCCGACGCTGAGGTATGCGCGGTAGTTGAAGAATGCGATCGAGACGGCAATGCGGTTTTGACCCAGCGCAACAGATTCTGCAGGGGTGATAAGCTTGAGCTCATGACAAACGATGCCGAGCCCGTGCCGTTCACGGCAGGGTATATGGAAAATGCGGACGGCGAGGAGATAAGCTCAACGCCGCATGCCATGATGAAATTTAGAATGAAGCTGCCGGTACCGTGCGGCAGACTGTCGATAATAAGAAGACTGAAATAGTAAAAGAGGAGAAGAGATATGAAAGCATACGGAGTAAATGAGCTCAGAGAAATGTTTCTGAGCTTTTTCGAGAGCAAGGGTCATCTGCGCCTGCCGAGCTTTTCGCTTGTGCCGCAGAACGATAAATCCATCCTGCTCATAAACGCGGGTATGACCCCGATGAAACCGTGGTTCAAGGGAGAGCAGATACCTCCGAGAAGGCGTGTATGCACCTGCCAGAAGTGCATCCGCACCGGCGACATCGACAATGTCGGGCACACCGCGCGCCACGGCACCTATTTTGAGATGCTCGGCAACTTCTCCTTCGGCGATTACTTCAAGCACGAGGCTATTGCGTGGAGCTGGGAGTTTTTAACGAGCGAGCAGTGGGTCGGACTCAATCCCGACAGGCTCTATCCCTCGGTGTACCTCGACGATGACGAGGCATGGAACATCTGGCACGATGAAATAGGCATTCCTGCCGAGCGTATATTCCGCTTCGGCAAGGAGGATAACTTCTGGGAGCACGGCGCGGGTCCCTGCGGCCCCTGCTCTGAGATTTACTACGACCGCGGCGAGGAGTACGGCTGCGGTAAGCCCGACTGCACCGTCGGCTGCGACTGCGACCGCTATATCGAGGTCTGGAACAATGTTTTCTCGCAGTTTGATAACGACGGACATGGCAATTATACCGAGCTGAGTCAGAAAAACATCGACACCGGCATGGGACTTGAGCGTCTTGCCGTAGTATGTCAGGGCGTAAACTCGCTGTTTGATGTCGACACCGTTATGAACATCACCCACAGAGTGTCCGAGCTCACAGGCGCGCACTACGGTCAGAGCGAAAAACGCGATGTTTCCCTGCGCGTTATCACCGACCATATCCGCAGTGCAGCATTTATGATATGCGACGGTATCCTTCCGTCGAACGAGGGCAGAGGCTATGTTCTGCGCCGCCTGCTCAGGAGAGCAGCGCGCCACGGCAAGCTCCTCGGCGTAAACGAGCCGTTCCTGTACAAGGTCATTGACACCGTTATACATGAAAACGAGTGCCAGTACCCCGAGCTGCGCGAAAAGCAGGATTATATAACCCGCGTTGTTCAGAGCGAGGAGGCAAGCTTTGCAAAGACGATAGATGCCGGTATGCAGATATTCTCAGGCATATTGCAGGAGCATAAGGCAAAGGGGGAGAGTGTTTTCTCCGGTGCCGATGCGTTCAGGCTCTATGATACCTACGGCTTCCCCGTGGATATGACCGCCGAAATGCTTGCCGATGAGGGTATGAGTGTCAATATGGACGAATTTAAGGCTCTTATGGAGGAGCAGCGTGTCCGCGCCCGCGAGGCGAGGAAGGCTCTCGGAGACCTCGGCTGGGAGGGCATCGACTTCGGACTGGATGCAACGCCCACGGAGTTTACCGGCTATGATAGGCTCAGCGACACCGCAACGGTGCTTGCCATCGTAAACGGTGATGAGCTTGCAGGCGAGATAAGCGAGGGCTGCGAGGGTATAATCGTCCTTGACAAGACACCGTTCTATGCCGAAATGGGCGGTCAGCTTGCCGACAGAGGCGAGATAGGCTTCAGCCTTGAGGATATAGAAAACGGGCAGTTCACCAAATTTATAGTAAACAATGTCAAAAAGGATAAGGGCAACAAGTACCTGCACTACGGTGTTGTGGAGTCCGGCTCCATCTCCGTCGGAGAGGAGATCGTTGCCAATGTCGACCCCGAGCGCCGCAGAGCCGTTTCCCGTGCACACTCGGCAACACATTTGCTGCACGCCGCGCTGCGGAAGGTACTCGGCGACCATGTGCATCAGGCGGGCTCACTCGTGGATGTCGATGAGCTGCGCTTTGATTTCACGCATTTCAGCGCCCTCAGCTGCAAGGAGATAGCTGCCGTCGAGGATGCGGTCAACGACGCCATCCTTGAGGGCATGGATATAAGCGTCCGGGAAATGAGTCTCGAGGCTGCCAGGGAAAGCGGCGCAACGGCGCTGTTCGGCGAAAAATACGGTGATGTCGTGCGCGTAGTCAAAATGGGCGATTTCAGCACGGAGCTGTGCGGCGGCACTCATCTTGACAATACCGCCAAGGTCGGTATGTTCCACATAACCGGCGAGTATTCCGTTGCAAGCGGCGTCCGCAGGATAGAGGCAGTGACCGGCAGGAGGTATCTTGAAATGGCAAAGCGCTCTTACCTCACCGTTGCCCGTGCCGCCGAAAGCCTCAAGGCAAAGCCGAGCGAGCTGCTGGCAAAGGCAGAGGGCTTCGTAAGCGAGGTAAAGAGCCTGCGTCAGAAGGTGGACAAAATGAAGGACAAGATGCTTGCCTCCGATGTGGAGCGCTTCCTCTTTGCCGCAAAGAAGATCGGCGACTTCCATGTGCTCACGGCCACTCGCACGGATCTTGACGCAAACGACCTCAGAAAAATCGGCGATTTTCTGCGTGACCGCGACCCGAAGATAGTTGCCGTTCTTGCGACTGCGACCGAGTCGAAGGTCACATTCACCGCAAGCTGCGGCAAGGATGCCGTGGCGGCCGGTATAAAGGCGGGCGATATAGTCCGCGCCGTCTCCGCAGTCGCCGGAGGCAAGGGCGGCGGTAAGCCCGACTCCGCTATGGGCGGCGGCACAGAGGTGCTCAAAATGGATAATGCCCTTGCGATAGTTGACGATCTTGTTGCGGAAAAGCTCGGAATTTAAAAAGGAGATACTGATATGAACGACTGCTTGTTTTGCAAAATAATCGCGGGTGAGATACCCTCGACCAAGGTATACGAGGACGATGCCGTGTTCGCGTTCCGCGACATAAACCCGCAGGCTCCGGTGCATGTGCTGGTCCTGCCGAAGCGGCACATCTGCTGCGCCGATGAAATAAACGGCGAAAACTCCGAGAATGTCGCACGGTGCTTTGAGGTGATCGCAAAGATCGCAAAAAGCGAGGGGCTTACAAATGGCTATCGTGTTGTGAATAACTGCGGTGAGGACGGCGGACAGACCGTCAGGCACCTGCATTTCCACCTCCTCGGCGGCAAAAAGCTGCCCGAGGGTATGGCGTAAACATTCAATATTGTAAAAAAGCAGCATGTTGCTGCTTTTTTGCGCATACGGAAGGAACGGGAATGAGAGGTATACGCAAGCTTGCCATAGCGTGCACCGGCTATTGTGCGGCGGTTTTTGCATCTCATTATGTCATGTCGCGTCCGCAGCTCGGCTCGGCACTGGCGCTGTGCATTATGATCGCACTGTCCGCGCTGCTTACCAAGGGTAATATGCGAAAGCGAATTATCATATTCGCCGTTGCGGCGGCGGTGGGCTTTGCACACTATGAGTGGCATTGCATACGGACTATAGATAGATGCGACTGTCTTGCCGGTACGGAGGCAGAGCTTACGGTTCGTGTGACCGATTATCCGGACAGACGCAGCAGGGTAACTCTGATTTATGTAAAGGTGACCGGTTCGCAGTACCCCAATGTGAATGCGCTGCTGTTTGATTATTCCGCCGAGGGCTCCGAGCTTCGCCCCGGAGACGAGATAAGCCTGACGGCAAAGCTGACGAGTGCCGCCGAGCGCTACGGTGAGGATACCGACTCCAGCATTTCAAAGGGCATTTATCTGTGCGGCAGCGTTTCCGGAGAAATAGAATGTACCGGACGGTGGAACGGCTCATTTTTATACTTTCCCAAGTATATCGGCTGCGCCCTGCATAATCAGATCGGCAGGCTTTTTCCTGATGATGTCTCGCATTTTATGAAGGCGCTGCTGGCAGGCTACAAGGGTGATTATTATAACGATGACAGGCTGTATTCCGCGATGAATGTAGCCGGACTTGCCCATGTTGTAGCCGTTTCGGGAATGCATGTTGCGTTTCTCGTCGGCGTGCTTCAAAGCGTTATGGGAAAGACACGCCGCTCGGGAGTTATCTGCATCGTGCTGGTCTGGGTGTTTGTCGTAATGGTAGGTCTGCCGCCGTCGGCGGTAAGAGCCGGAATAATGATAAGCATGGTGCTGCTTGCGCCCATAGCCGGCAGGATAAACGACAGGGTCACTATGCTGTCCCTTGCGCTGGCACTCATTCTGCTTGCAAATCCGTTTGCGGCGGGAAGCGTTGCACTTCAGCTGTCCTTCGGCGCAGTGGCCGGAATGTTCCTGTTTGCTCAGAGGCTGTATGTTAAAATAAACGAAAGGCTGAGTGCTCCGAAGCCCTTGGAGCGCGTAAGCAGCTATATAACCGCAACACTGTCAAGCTCGCTTGCCGTAACGGTATTCACGGTGCCACTCGTAGCGGTGCACTTCGGATATGTGACGCTGCTTGCGCCGGTAATGAACATCCTCTGCCTCTGGGCAATATCGGCACTGTTTACCGGAGGCTTTCTTGTATGTACCGTAGGACTCATATCTGCTCCGGCAGCTATGCTCCCGGCAGGCTTGCTCGCGTATCTTGTCCGCTATATCGCCGCCGTGGTGGAATATGCGGCAAAGCTTCCGTTTGCCGCGGTGTACACGGAAAACGGATATGTGCTTGCATGGCTGATCGCCTCATATGTAATATTCATCGCGTTCGCAGCCGTAAGACGAAAGCGCCGGCTGTCATGCTTAGCCCCTGCAGCCGCTTGCCTTGCGCTGCTGATGCTCGTTTTTGTGCGCACCGATGCGGATATGCGTGCCGACACCGGAACGGTGAGCGTTATGAATGTCGGCAACGGTCAGTGCATTGCGGTAACGCAGCAGGATAGCTGCGTCGTTATAGACTGCGGCAGCCACGGAGTTATTACGAATGCGGGTAATATGCTTTCGTCCTATCTTCACTCAAAGGGACATAATGACATTGATTATCTTGTGCTCACGCATCTGCATACGGACCATGCCTCGGGAGCCGTGCGGCTGATGAACCTTATGAGTGTTAAAACTCTTGTCCTGCCGGATAATGCCGAGGACACGAGCGCCGACCGCATGCTTGAGAAGCTCCTCGCGGCTGCGGATGAAAACGGCACCCGTGTAGTTTACATAACACAAGACTCCGAATTGGCTGCGGGTGAGATAAAGCTCAATATTTTTGAGAGCTCAGAGCGCGGTAAGTGCAATGAGAGCGGAATTATGTTAACCACAACTATCGGCGAATACGATATGCTCGTGACCGGTGATGTTGAAAAGAGCGTTGAGAGGGAGCTTGCTTCAAAGCATGAGCTTTCCGGCACGGAGCTTCTCATTGTACCGCATCACGGCTCAAAATATTCATGCAGTGATGAGCTTTTAAACGCCGTTTCTCCGGAGACTGCCGTCGTATCCACGGGATACAATAACTACGGGCATCCCTCGGACGAAACGCTTGAGCGGCTCGGCAGCCATGGCATAGAAGCGCTTCGCACCGATCAGCTCGGCAGGATCATCATTCACATTACGGCAGGTGATTAAATGGCAAAGAGATCGAGAAATGAGGAAAAATTCAATTACAGCGAAAGCGTGCGCAAGCTCAAAGCGCAGGGACCTGAGAGACTTTATCTCATATGGGGTCCGGAGGATTATCTTGCCGAGCGCTTTTTCGAGGAAATAAAGAAGCAGTGTATTACGAGCGATGCCGATGATTTCAGCTATCGCCGTATAAGCGAGCGTGAGCTAACAGCGCTAAGTCTGCGCGAGGCGGTGGACAGCGTGCCGTTTTTGTCCGAGCGCAGCCTTGTGGAGATCCGCGGAGCGGACATAAACAAGCTCAGGGAAGCCGACGAGATATCGGCAATACTATCGGATATACCGGAGTATTGCACGGTCGTGTTTATGGCGCCCGTAGGCTTTGAGCCGGATAAGCGCCTTAAGCTGTATAAAGCCATAGCAAAGCTCGGCAGTGATATCTGCGTAAATGCGCAGAGCGGAGATATGCTCATAAAATGGATAATAAAGCGGTTTGCGGCGGCGGGAAAGGGTATAGAGCTAAATGCCGTGCAGCGGCTCATAAATGTAAGCGGCGGGCTTATGAACGGACTCATTCCGGAGATAAATAAGATCGCAGCCTATGTAAAAACGGACAGAGTCACGGAAGCCGATGTAAACGCCGTTGCCCATCACATACCCGAGGCGGTCGTTTTTGACATGACCGAGGCGCTGGCAAACGGTGAGAACAATGCCGCGATGCGCCTGCTCGGTGAGCTTCTTGCCGATAAGAATAACGAGCCGACGATGATACTCTCCATAGTCGGCAACCAGATGCGGCGGATGTATGCTGCGCGCATAGCAATTGACTATGATCTCGGCAAGGATTATCTTATGAAAACGCTCGCACTTAAATATGATTTCATAGCGAGCAGACTTCTGGCGGCATCCCGCCGGTTTTCGACTCGGCAGATAAAATACGCCGTCGAGCTGTGCGCTGAGACCGACTATGCCATGAAGAGCACGAGAACCGACCCCACAGAGCTTTTAAAGGACTGCGTGATGCGCATAGCGTCGGGTGAGACAGGTGCATAGCGTATCCGAGGTCATAGTGGTGGAAGGGCGGTATGATAAGAATACGCTTTCCCAGATAGTCGATGCCACCATAATCGAGACCTCCGGCTTCGGAGTGTTTAACGACAGGGAAAAGCAGCAGCTCCTGCGTGCTCTTGCGCAGAAGCGCGGGCTTATCATTTTCACCGATCCCGACGGTGCGGGGCTCGTCATAAGAAATTTCATAAAGGGCTGCGTTGACCCGAGGCTTGTAAAAAACGCCTATATCCCGGAGATAGAAGGCAAGGAGCGCCGCAAGGCAAGACCCTCGCGCGAGGGAAAGCTCGGCGTCGAGGGCATGAGCGAGGAGATAATAATGCGTGCGCTCAGGCAGGCGGGAGCGACGATAGACGGGCAGGGCAGAGCGCAGGGTGACAAGATCACCGTTGCCGATATGTACGCCAAGGGGCTCACCGGGGCGGCAGGCAGCGCCGCGAAAAGAGCTGCTTTTCTCGAGAAAGCGGGGCTGCCGCACAAAATGACGGCTCAGGCGCTTCTGCAGGTGATAAACGCCCTGATGAGCCGGGAGGAGTTCCTTTCGGGAGAATATTAAAAACAGTGGCAATATACGATATGTTGTGTTATAATCGCTTATCAGTAATATAACTTGGAGGATAATTATATGAAATGCCCGTTTTGCGGATTTCTTGAAAGTAAGGTCATAGACTCCCGTCCCGCCGAGGAGGGAACGACCATACGCCGCCGCAGAGAATGTCTGGCCTGCCAGAAGCGCTTCACTACATATGAGACGATAGAGCATCTGCCTCTGGTCGTCGTAAAGCGCGACGGATCCCGCCAGCAGTTTGACAGGGTCAAGCTCATAAACGGTATGGTGCGCGCCTGTGAAAAGCGTCCCGTAACGCTCTCTCAGCTCGAAAAGATAGCCGATGAGATAGAGCAGGAGCTCCAGAGCTCGCTTGAGCGCGAGATCAGCACGGTTGACATCGGCGAAATGGTGATGAAGCGCATAAAGGCGGTCGACGAGGTCGCATATGTCCGCTTTGCCTCCGTTTACCGCAGCTTTAAGGATATAAACACGTTTATGGATGAGCTCACAAAGCTTTTGAGCGATAAGTGATCAGAAAATACTTCCTATGCTTATCTGCTCCATGGTCATGAGTGAACTGAGCGTTTCCCTCAAAAGCCCGTAGGAGCCTGCCGCAGAGCCGGCATCCTCGGCGTAAATGTCGGCTTTGAGCTGAAAAAACGCCTCGGTCGTCGAATTTATCTCACTGTGGCGTATAAATATATGCGTGTAGCCGTCAAGCGAAAGCCAGTGCTCGGCGGCAGCGTCTATCTGCCGCCTGGCACTGACAAAGTCGCCGGCAAGGGCACTTCCGTAAGCCTCAGTCACCTCATCCGTCAGCGAGAGTACCATCCGTTCGGTTATTCGGATATTTATCAGAACTCCGGTAAACAGCAAAACGAGCAGCACTCCGGCAGCTATCTCCTTTTTCATGTTATCCCTCCATCGTCTGGCAGAAAACGCTTCCGCTGTCGGACAGCGTGAGAATGTACACATCCTCCGCGCCGGATATGTTCCGGCGTTTCAGCTCGTTGACGAGCCAACGCCTGTCCCGCCCGAGCAGACGGAGATTGTTGTCAAGTATTCTGCCGTCGTTTATAATGATGTGCGCATAGCTCTCGTCCTGAGCCGCGGTGCCGGTCTGACGGTCGTTTTTGAGTATGATGCTGAGCTGACCGTTTGTTTCAAGCACCGCATAGGCTATCGGGCTCGCGTCGCTTTGCCCCTGAGCGCGCAGCTCCTGCATGAGCTCGTCGAGTGTGAAGCGGTTGCGCTGCATTTTTTTGCGGTCTATCTTACCGTTTTTTATTATTATTTCGGGTTTTCCGTAGATGAATTTGCGGAGCCTTATGCATTTCATATTAAGCCCTGCGATTATTATCTCAAGGCAGAACATGATAACTATCGGCACAAGCCCGTTTAAAAGCGGTATGCCGATATCCTGCAGCGGCGTTGCGGCAAGATCCGCAATGAGAGCCGCGACTATGAACTCGGAGATCTCAAGCTCTCCGAGCTGACGCTTGCCCATCAGCCGCATCGAAACGAGTATCGCAAAATAGAGTATTACGGTGCGGATAAATATAATTGCCAAACATATCGCCTCCGCTTGTATTTTTACCTGCATGGGCGCAAATTATCAGGAAAGGATGAATAACGATGAAGATCATTGTTGACAGCCGCGAAAAAATAAGCGCATTGGCCGCCTCTATGATAGCAGAGCACGCCGAAAAGGTTCCCGGCTGCGCGATGGCGTTTGCCTCCGGGCGAACCACAAAATATGTTTACGATGCCTTGGTCAAGCTCAACTGCAAAGCGCTGAGCGGGTGCAAGGCGTTTACCGTATGCGATTATGTCGGACTCGACGCGGGAGATGAGCGCTCGTGCGCATTCCGTCTCAACGAGGAGCTGTATTCAAAAGTCGGCATTACGGAGGTATATACGCCCACGCCGGAAAACGCCGCCGAGTTTGACGCTCAGATAGAGCAGTGCGGCGGCATAGAGCTTGTCGTGCTCGGTATAGGAACGAACGGACACATAGGCTTTAACGAGCCTGCAACGCCGTATGATTCCTACACGCACATCGTTAAGCTCACGGACAGGACGAAGGCGAGAAAAGCCGAGCGCTTCGGCGGTGAGGGAAATGTTCCCGATAGCGCCGTGACTATGGGACTCAAGACCATATGTGAATCGAAAAATGTGATACTTGCCGCCTTCGGCAAGGAAAAGACCGAGATCATCCACGAGCTTGTCTACGGCAAGACCTCGACCTATGTACCTGCTGCCATGCTTCAGATGCATATGAATGTGACGCTTCTGCTTGACAGCGACGCTGCGGCAAAGCTTTAAGCCAAAGGAGAGAACAATGGGTAAATATTTCGGAACTGACGGATTTCGCGGTGAGGCAAATGTCGGTCTGACCGTTATGCACGCCTTTGAGATAGGCAGGTACCTCGGCTGGTACTACGGCAGGGACAAGAAGGCGAGAGTCGTTATCGGAAAGGACACACGCCGCTCAAGCTACATGCTGGAGTCCGCCCTGTGCGCGGGACTCACCGCGTCCGGCGCGGATGCATATCTTCTCCATGTAACGACAACGCCGAGCGTATCATATGTTGCGCGTGCGGATGACTTCGACTGCGGCATAATGATCTCTGCAAGCCATAACCCTTACTATGATAACGGTATTAAGCTCATAAACGGCAAGGGTGAAAAAATGGGCGATGAGGTTCTTGACGCGATCGAGGAGTATATAGACAGGGCAGCCGCCGGTGAAAAGGATGCTCTCCCTTATGCAACGGGCGAGAAGATCGGCAGAACGGTCGACTATTCCGCCGGCAGAAACCGCTATATCGGCTTTCTCATCTCTCTTGCAACGCGTTCGTACAAGGGAAAAAAGGTTGGTCTTGACTGCGCAAACGGCTCGACATGGATGATGGCAAAGAGCGTTTTCGATGCGCTTGGAGCGGATACATATGTCATATCCAATAACCCCGACGGCATCAATATCAATGTAAACTGCGGCTCTACCCATATAGAGCAGATGCAGAAATTCGTTTTGGATAACAAACTCGATGTCGGCTTTGCATTCGACGGCGATGCCGACCGCTGCCTTGCCGTGGATGAGAAGGGCGGCATAATAACCGGTGACCATATTCTGTATGTCTGCGGCAAGTATATGCGCGACAGCGGCATAATGGGAGAAAAGAAGATAGTCACCACCGTCATGAGCAACATGGGACTATACAAGGCACTCGATGCCATCGGCATCGGTTATGAAAAAACGGCGGTCGGCGACAAATATGTCGCGGAAAACATGCGCGCAAACGGCTATATCCTCGGCGGCGAGCAGTCCGGACATATCATTTTCGGACGCCTTGCCAACTCCGGCGACGGCATACTCACTGCCATAAAGATAATGGAGGCCATGTGCGAGAGCAAGCAGCCGCTTTCTGCCCTTGCGGCACCGGTGGTCATGTATCCGCAGCTTCTTAAAAATGTCGTCGTCACCGATAAGGACGAAACTCTCGAGTGCGCCGAGGTAAAGAAAGCGGTTTCCGAAATGGAGCAGCAGCTCGGCGACGAGGGACGCATACTGCTCCGTAAGAGCGGCACCGAGCCTGTCCTGCGCGTTATGGCAGAGGCGAAAAGCGACGAAATGTGCGAAAGGTGCGTTGACTATATAATAGATGCCATGCGTAAAAGCGGCAGACTTATCAGGGTGAAATGAAATGTACACAATAAACGACCTGCTCGATCTGAGCAAGACCATAGCAGCGGACCTGTTCAAGGATAAGACCTATCCATGGGAGGTGCTTGCGGATATAAGCGACTTTATAATAAAGCTCGGAAGCACTCTGCCGGAGGATGAGTATGAAAAGCGCAGCGAAAACGTCTGGATCGCGCGCGATGCAAGGGTTTTCCCCTCGGCGTATATCGGTTCCCCCTGCATCATAGACCACGGTGCGGAGGTGCGCCACTGCGCGTTTATCCGCTCCGCTGCGATAGTCGGTAAAAATGCCGTCGTCGGCAACTCCACTGAGCTGAAAAATGTCGTTTTGTTTGACGGAGTACAGACTCCGCACTATAACTATGTCGGCGACTCGATACTTGGGTACAAGGCGCATATGGGCGCAGGTTCCATAACCTCAAATGTCAAGAGCGATAAAACGCTCGTCGTCATAAAAAACGGTGATGAGCTCATTCCTACCGGACGAAAAAAGGTCGGAGCGATACTCGGTGACAATGTCGAGATCGGCTGCAACAGCGTACTCAACCCCGGCACCGTTCTCGGACGCAGAGCGAGCGTATACCCGACCTCATGTGTGCGCGGAGTAGTACCTGAGGACGGTATATATAAGAGCAAGGATGATATTGTCATAAGGAAATGAGAAAAACCCGCCGCGGCGGGTTTTTCAAATTATACGAGATCTCTGTATTCCTCGCAGTCCTGCGCATTGTCGGGCGGGAAAAATTCCTCGACAGGGAAGCGGATGCGTCCAAACATTGTGCAGGGATCATCCTCGGATGAGCCGACGCATTCCTTGTCGGGCAGACAGTAATCGTAAGCGGGGATAAGAAGCTGCGTTGAGCGCTCGAGGCGTATTATCGAAAACTGTCCCAGCGTTACATATACATGGCGCACACCTCCCGTGACGGAGATATCCTCGCCGAACGAATCGAGTATCGCCTGCGGAATATCGCGCTGGTCAATGCCCGGATCGGGAAGCGCGGCTTCGGCAAGCGACATATGCAGCGCGATGGGATCCACCGCGTCTACTACGGCATATGGCATGCTGTCAGCCACGCCCGGTATGCAGCAGTCGCCGGAGGAATAGCTCCTGACTCTGCCCTCTGATCCAAAGAGCATAACGCGCTTATCGAACACCGCAAGACCCGTAAAGCTCTGGTTTGCCGGGAATGTTTCACCGCTTATCTTATAAAAGTAGGTCACATCCACCGTGTAGTAGCCACGGTTTAAGCATATATCGCTTACAGTGACCTCGCAGTGCAGAAGCTGTGCGCATTTGGGACGCACGCTGAACGCGCTCTCTATGTACGGAAGAGAGCTCACGGTGGGGTACACCCGCAGATCCTCAACGCAATCCTTGTCGCGGCAGGAATCCATTATCTTTCTTGTACTGATGCAAACGGCCTCTTTGATGCAGTCATTATCGCTGACCGGACCGGGCACGACCCTGTCTGCCATAAATATACCTCCCATAACGAGATTGAAGAAAAACTTCAGTACAGTCTATGCCGAGGACATAAAAATGTGAAGATAATTGGATTTACAAAAATAAAAGTATGTATTATTATATGTAGAGTGAGAAAGGAGACGGTGAAATGGACAGACGAATTTTGCTGATACTTATAGCCGCGGAGGTGCTCATACTCTTTGCAATGCTCCTTGCAGACTTCGGCGTTATATCCACAGGCTCACCGCCGCTGTCTCCCAAGGGCATCATATCGCATATAACTGCTGTCGTTGTTCTTGTCATGTGTATAAGGGCTTATAAAAGGAGCGAGTGATATTAATGGAGAGACTGGGATTTATCCATGAAAAGCTTGATATCAAGATCCTTATACTTTTTATACTGCGCCGTCTCCCGGGCATGACTGCGCCCATCGACCTTCAGGATTTTGCACAGCAGTGTGATGAGGGCTTCGGCTACTTTGAGTATACCGACTGCCTTGCCGAGCTCACGGAAAGCGGGCTTGTAAACGAGGATGAAAACGGGCTGAGCATCAGCAGGCGCGGCGCGAATGCCGTTGATGCCGTGGAAAGCAGTCTGCCGTATTCCGTCCGCAAGAGAGCGGAAAAGATAATCGCGCCCGAGGCTGAGCGCCGCCGCAGGCTTGAAATGATAACCGCACAGCACAGAATGCGCGAGAGCGGGTGCTTTGTGACGCTTGCCATGTCCGACGGTAAGGGAGAGATAATAAGACTCAATATCCTCTCCTCCGGCGAGGAGCAGGCGCTTAGAATAGAAGAAAACTTCCGCGACAGAGCGGAGAGCATATACTGCAAAATAATAGAGCTTCTCGATAAGCGCGACTGAGGGAAAAGCCGACAGACGGGAGAGAGATATCTCCCGTCAGCTTTTTGTTATATATATTTTACAGATAAACCACAGGAGGAACACAATGGAAATCAAAATTCCGGACGGATACAAAAGTATCCTCAGCGTTTACGACACTCAGAAGGCGATAAGCCTTTTGAAGCGGCTGTTCGAGGACAGACTTGCCGCGCTTTTGAATCTCTACCGCGTATCGGCGCCACTGTTCGTTGACTCTAATTCCGGACTTAACGATAATCTCAACGGCTACGAGCGCCCCGTATCTTTCGATATTCTTCGCTCGGAGACCACTGCTCAGGTTGTGCAGTCGCTTGCAAAGTGGAAACGACTTGCGCTCAAGCGCTATAACTTTTTCCCGGGCAAGGGACTTTATACGGATATGGACGCAATCCGCCGCGATGAGGATGAGCTTGACAATCTGCACTCCGTGTATGTTGACCAGTGGGACTGGGAGAAAGTCATTCTTTCGGAAAACCGTAATATAGATTATCTAAAGCTCACCGTTATGGACATAGTAAAGGCTCTGTGCGACACGCAGGACACCATGCAGGCGATATACCCACAGCTGAAGTGCCTGCCGAAGCTTGAGAGAAATGTCAGCTTCGTCACCGCTCAGGAGCTTGAGGACATGTATCCCGATATGACCGCAAAGCAGCGTGAAAATGCGTTCACGCGTGAGCACAAAACGGTGTTTATCATCGGTATCGGCGGTGCGCTCAGATCCGGAAAGCCGCACGACGGCAGAGCCCCCGACTATGACGACTGGTCTCTCAACGGCGATATTCTGTTCTGGTGCGATTGGCTCGACTGCGCCATTGAGATATCCTCCATGGGCATCCGTGTCGATCCCGAATCGCTTGACAGGCAGCTCAGGCTTGCCGGCTGCGACGACAGGAGACAGCTTCCGTACCACAAAATGCTTTTGAACGGCGAGCTGCCTCTGACAATCGGCGGCGGTATCGGTCAGTCGCGCGTGTCCATGCTCCTGCTTGGCAAGGCCCATATAGGCGAGGTGCAGGTATCCATCTGGGATAAGCACACAGAGGATGTGTGCGCCGAGAAGGGAGTCATGCTGCTGTAAGGCGGTGCATAAGTATAAGGGAATTCGTTTTTGAGCGGATCTGAGCGCCGAAAAGGGGGCGCTGACAGGCGGCTGAGATTTGATTCCCGTCAGCTTAAGCTTGTATAGGTGTTTTTATGGATATAATTGAGCTTATAAAAGTAATAGTCCTCGGTATAGTCGAGGGCATAACGGAGTGGCTGCCCATCTCCAGCACCGGCCATATGCTGCTGGTAGATGAGTTTATCCACATGGATGTAACGCCCGAGTTCAAGGAGCTGTTCCTGTATGTCATCCAGCTCGGTGCCATTGCAGCCGTCATCATCCTGTTCTGGGACAAAATGTGGCCCTTCCGGAGCAAAAAGGAAAACGGTACGGTGATAAAAAAAGACACGTTTATCATGTGGATCAAGGTCGTAATTGCCTGCATCCCCGGCTTTGCGGCATATCTCGTCCTCGACTTTGTTGATAACTGCTATGTCGTCGCCGCGGCACTCATTGTTTACGGTATCGCATTTATAGTGATAGAAAACTGGAATAAAGGACGCACTCCGCGAGTGAACACGCTTGAGGAGATATCCTATAGAGATGCCTTTCTCATAGGACTTTTTCAGGCTCTGTCCATTATCCCCGGCACATCCCGCAGCGGTTCCACCATAATCGGCGGACTTATCATCGGAGTGTCGCGTGTTGCGGCAGCGGAATTTACATTTTTCCTTGCTGTTCCCGTTATGGTCGGCGTATCGCTCTTAAAGCTGCTGGCATTCGGCTTCAGCTTTACGGGCGCCGAGCTCATAACGCTTGCCGTCGGCTGTATAGTTGCGTTTGCCGTTTCCGTCTTTGTAATAAAGTTCCTTATGAGCTATATAAAGCGCAGGGACTTCAAGGTGTTCGGCTGGTACCGCATCATCCTCGGCGTTGTCGTTATCGCATACTTCCTGCTCAAGTGATCCACCGTGAGCGGGAAAGCCCCGAATAAAGCTTCGGCGCAGAGAAGCAATATGCTCTCTGCGCCGTTTTGCTTATTTTACTTGAATAAGGCGATAGGATATAGTAATATGAGTAAAGCATTAGAAAAATAAAATATCAGGAGGAGAGTATATGCATTATGAGATAATGGGAGGCGCTTTCCCAATAGTCGTCTGCCACCTTGCCGACGGCGAAAAGATGATAACCGAGAGCGGCTCCATGGTCTGGATGAGCCCCAATATGCAGATGGAGACCACAGGCGGCGGACTCGGAAAAATGTTCTCCAAGGCATTTTCAGGCGAGAGCATGTTCCAGAATATCTACACGGCGAGAGGAAACGGCATGATCACCTTCGGCTCGAGCTTTCCCGGACAGATAAAGGCGGTTGCTATCCGCCCCGGAGAGGATATGATACTGCAAAAAAGCTCGTTTCTCGCAGCGGAGCCGGGCGTTGAGCTGTCGATATTTTTCAACAAAAAGCTCGGCGCGGGACTTTTCGGAGGCGAGGGCTTTATCATGCAGCGCCTGAGCGGCAGCGGTATGGCATTTGCCGAGATAGACGGTGAGCTCGTTGAGTATGATCTCGAAGCCGGACAGCAGATAGTTGTTGACACCGGCAATGTTGCGGGCTTCAGCGCCGGAGTGCAGATGGAGATCCGACAGGTGCCGGGACTTAAAAATAAGCTCCTCGGCGGTGAGGGATTGTTCAACACCGTACTCACCGGTCCCGGACGCATATGGCTCCAGACAATGCCCATCAGCAGTGTGGCCTATGCCATCCGCCCGTTTATTCCTACAGGCAACGGATAAGCTAAAGAGCATTTGTGTATTTCTTTATGTGCGCCGCAGCATACCCCATAATGATGAGCTCCGTTATCGGCATAGCAAGCCACAGCGAGTCGGCGCTCGCAAAAGCGGGGAGAATGAATATCAGAGCGCCGCTTATCACAAGCCCCCTCGCCACCGAAATGATAAACGCGGCCTTTGGTTGCATGATCGCCTGAAAATAGTAGGTCGAGAAAATATTGAATGGCAATATCAGAAATGACATGGCATAGGTGCGTATGATAGCGGGGGCCATGCTAAGTATCTCCGGAGTCGGGCTCATGAAGATGCGGATATAGAGGTTTGGGCATATCATGCTGAGAGCAGTCCAGAACACTCCGAAGACTGCGGTAGTTATCAGCGCAAGCCTCAGCGTCTGCCTTATGCGTGCGCCGTTTCCCGCACCGAAGTTCATGGAAATGATAGGCTGGGACGCCTGCCCTACGCTGTATGCGCAGCACTGAACAAAGGTGCTGATATTTATGATCGGCCCATATACCGCAAGTGCGCCTGAGCCGAGGTACTTCATTATCTGGCGATTGAACAGCACGGTGAGTATGCCCATTGCGACGTCAATAAAAAATGTGGAAAATCCGGTGACGGAGATCCTGCAAAGCTTATAAAACAGCCCGTCCGGCTTTGTCAGGCGCAGAGTACTGCGTGACTTGAGGAAGTGCGTGAGCATCACAACGAAGGATATGGCGGAGCCTATCGCAGTGGCAAGTCCCGCACCGTACACGCCCATATCACAGGTGAATACGAAGAAATAGTCGCCGAAAACGTTGAATATGCCGCCGGCCAGAACACCAAAGGTCGCAAGCCCCGGATCATTGTCGTTGCGCAGAAACGCTGCCAGCATTTGATTAAAGAGAAACAGCGGAAACACATATTTTATCGGCTGCATATATCTCTGCGCCAGCACGAGCAGTGTCTCGTCTGCACCGAAAAACATGAATATCGGACGCTCGAAAAGCACTATGCCGAGCCACGCGAGAACGGACAGTATAACAGAGCCGGTTACGGCCGCCGTGAAGTACTGATTTTCCGCTCCGTCACCGTTTCCGGCAGCACCGCGCCTTGTGCTGAATATAACGCTGCCGCCGATGCCCATGAGCAGACCGAGACTGTATATGATATTCCATACCGGCGCGACCACGGCCAATGCTGCCGTACCGTCAGGACCATGATACTGCCCGACCATCGCCATATCTACAACGCCGTATATGCAGGAGATCAGAGAACTGCCGAATGCTGCCGACAGATACTTGAAGTAAAGAGCTTTGACTTTGCCGCCTAAGAGATCCATTGTGCATTCCTCCTTATATTTGGAGAGACTATAACAGAAAAGCCGGACAAGGAACAGGCATTCCAGCCTGCGCCTTATCCGGCTGTTGTTTCTCCGAACAACACGCCCTCCGAGCGAACGAGACGCATTCTACCACAGGCTCAAAGACTTGTCAAGCGCTGATATCGAAAAAGGGCGCAAAAAAACAGCCCCCTCGTCCGTCACTGGCAAAAGCCCGCGCGATACGCCCCAACACGCAGCAAGGGTGGCTGTCGATGACACTGTATCACAGGAGGCTGCGGATGTCAACCCCCGTAACGAACAAACTTTGACTGCTCAGGAGATTGTCCAAGCTGAAACTACGCGGCAAAAGCACAATTGAATATTGACAGCACCGCAGTCCCAAATTATACTGAAAGTATAAATGACGACGGTCGAGGAGGTTTGTCCAATGACGGCAACAGAGTGGATAGAGGACTGGCTGAAGGAGTTTCCGAGCGACTTGACATTGGTGGAGAACGCCCGGAAAATGGGCGAGTCGGACGAGGAAATCAAGTACTTCCTCGAAGGAATTTAACGCAAACCCTTGATAAACAAGGAAATCCCGCAGTTTCAACGACTGCGGGATTTCCGACGCACTGGCGGAGAGTGTGGGATTCGAACCCACGCGGGCTTTCGCCCAAACGGTTTTCAAGACCGCCTCGTTATGACCACTTCGATAACTCTCCGGAT
>CAVGWF010000067.1:0-14731 GCA_963632825.1 Escherichia coli
CCCTCATCATCGCCTACTCTCCCTGCGAGATGCATTCCATCAAGGGCGGCATGACAAATTGCCAGTCCGAGATGAAGAAGGCTGTCGAGTGCGGCTACTGGAATCTCTTCCGCTACAATCCCGCGGCTGAGGCCGGCAAGTTCACCCTCGATTCCAAGGCTCCTGCGGGCGGCTACCGTGAGTTCCTCATGAACGAGGCTCGCTACAACCGTCTGACCCGTGAGTTCCCCGACCGTGCCGAGACTCTGTTCGAGCGCAACGAGGAGAATGCAAAGGCTCGCTACGAGCATCTGCAGCGTCTCATCGAGATGTACAAATAAGTTAAACCCTATTAAAAATGCTCAGACCGAACGGTCTGAGCATTTTTATGTGCCCCACTCGCCCCACGCGGGGGCTACGAAGCCACGCAGCGGCAAAGGGCGCTTGAGACCGCGATACGCAAGCAGAAGCGGCGAATATTGATAGATGAGACCACCGGCGACGCTGAAAAGCTTGAAACCGACCAGATAAAGCTTCAAATGCTGCGGCAGGAATATAAGCGGTTTTCAAAAGCCGCCGGACTGCGGACGCAGGCTGAGCGCGCCGAAGTCGCGGGTTTTGGTCGCAAGCAGGCAAGCGCGGCAAGTGCGAACTATAAAAGAATTGCAAATGCTGCAAATTCGATGTATAATGCAGGAAGCGAAGATCAGAATATCAAGGCTTATATGCGCGATTTGCCAATACGCAAGCAGATACAATCTGAATCTGAAAAGCTGATAGTTAACCCTGAAAAGCAAGCGCGGCACATTAAAAACAGCGAAGGGTATGTTTTAGGACGAAGCTACATCACGGTAAGTAACGCAGAATTGCAGGATATTGTGAACCGGTATGCCGGAACTGGGGAAATTGTAAGATCAAATAAAGGCAAATTTATGAATAGGGAGATCATTACAGTAGACAGAGAAATAGGCATAAGTATTGATCCACAAACCCAAGAAGAGACACCAACAAACCGCGCTTATATACATTATAGTAAATCTGGTACGCATGTTGTACCAACAGCAAGGGAGAAAACAAAATGACAAACCTATATGATTACTTCGGTCGAGATGTATCTATAGTAGATGTAGACGGCAAAAAGTGGCGCGGCAATGTAACGGCGTATACATCCGCGATTGACAGCGAAACTGGCGCGGAGGAAATCGCGGTGCGGACATCTGATGGCTTGATTGGCTTTTGCTTATCTGACATCGAAACCATAGAAGAAATATAAGCCCCATAACAACTTAATTGATTGAAGCAACTAAGCGTTAACACGCGAGGTTGCTTTTTTCATACCCATTTTTGGTCTACGCGCCGACCTAACAATGCGCGGCGGCAGGTCACGGCAACGACCTAAAAAGCCTATGCCGTAAAGGAGAAGCATGAAAACAGAATTTTTGCAGAATTTCAAAATCGGCGATCAGGCACTGAGCAAAGAAATAATTGATGCCATACTCGCCGAGAACGGACGCGACATAGAAGCGGCAAAGAAACCGTATGCAGACTATGACGCGATCAAAGACCGCCTTAAAACCGCCGAGGATGGTTTTGATTTCAACTCACACGCCCCATGCGGGGCGTGACCGCCGTCTGTTACGCTTAAATCGCAGCAGACAAATTTCAACTCACACGCCCCATGTGGGGCGTGACGTCGATGGAAAAGCAGGGCGCGGATGTGGCAAGGATTTCAACTCACACGCCCCATGCGGGGCGTGACAAAAAGCTTGCTTGTGGACTTACAGCAGACATTAATTTCAACTCACACGCCCCATGCGGGGCGTGACGGACGAACGCTTTTCAATTGCGACGCTTGCAAACATTTCAACTCACACGCCCCATGCGGGGCGTGACGAGCACGACCATCACAGCGGAGTGCTGTCAACGATAATTTCAACTCACACGCCCCATGCGGGGCGTGACGGAAATGTGCGTTCACAAAGATGTGGTTCACATTATTTCAACTCACACGCCCCATGCGGGGCGTGACGGCAACGGAGATACTCGACAAATACGGCAAGGTAATTTCAACTCACACGCCCCATGCGGGGCGTGACTCATATTCGTTGAAAACGCGCCCAGCGGAGTTAAAATTTCAACTCACACGCCCCATGCGGGGCGTGACATACATTCTTGGTAGATTATCAAAATTAGAAGATATTTCAACTCACACGCCCCATGCGGGGCGTGACGTTTTTTCATACTTCTACCCCCATGCGGTTTGCAATTTCAACTCACACGCCCCATGCGGGGCGTGACAAGCCGTCCCGCTCCGTTACGGTCGTCCCGTATCGATTTCAACTCACACGCCCCATGCGGGGCGTGACGGACATTCAAAAGTTTATTGATATCGTAATTTCAATTTCAACTCACACGCCCCATGCGGGGCGTGACCGCTGATGCAATCAAAGCCGGTCAGACGCTTGCAATTTCAACTCACACGCCCCATGCGGGGCGTGACGAAAAACGACTTTGACATTTCATTTCGTCTATAAATTTCAACTCACACGCCCCATGCGGGGCGTGACTTAAAATGGCATTTTCAGCCGTATCAAGACGTTCACATTTCAACTCACACGCCCCATGCGGGGCGTGACTCAGCGCAAATGCGCTTCCCCGTATTCGTTCCAATTTCAACTCACACGCCCCATGCGGGGCGTGACGGCGACCGCGTTCTCTTTGAGGGCTCCGTATATGAATTTCAACTCACACGCCCCATGCGGGGCGTGACCGCTCACGAGGCAAACGTCTGTCCCGCCGGTGAATTTCAACTCACACGCCCCATGCGGGGCGTGACCCAGTCCCGCAAGCTGTAACACCGGAATTTTTGAATTTCAACTCACACGCCCCATGCGGGGCGTGACCGCAACATTTTGAGAAAAACGCCGATCACACTCTATATCTTGGGGCGGACTTTATTTTTTACGCCCTTTCAGGTGCATTTTTGCTAATATATTTCAATTTCTGTACAAAAATGCAGGCGAAGCTGCCGCAGGAATCACATCACGGGAGGTTCGCCTCTCATACTATTATCACACCCTCCGGGTCGTAACCGCTCTTTGCTCCAATGTGCTCGACCTTTTTGTGCCAATTATTGCCAAGATAATAAAATCTCAGACTATCAAGCTCCTCGTCGATTATATGCACAAGCTCGTTTTTCAGCTTCATAAACTCACCATAATCAAGATTAGCCTCAAAAACCGAATTTTGCACTCTTTGCGCACGGCTCTGGCACTTCTTGGCGACGAGCCGCAGTCTTTTACGACCGGCGGCGCTTTGCGTACTCACATCGTAGCTTATTAAAACCATCATGGCACTCACCTGTTTATATAACACGGATACTCGTCAAGCTCACCGCGGATGAACTTGGCAAAAAGATTACTCTGCACATACGGCAGCAGACCGAACTGAATTTTTTGCTTGAGATACGGATGCTCAATATCGCTGCGTTTTTTCTCCTGCCATCTTGTGAGCACCTTTTTTCTGCCGTCATTATTGAGCCAAACCGCTCCGGTGGGCTTGAGCTCGAAATCACCGTCGTTCAGTATGCCGAGGTTAAACATCGTCAGCGTAAAGCGATCAACATGACACCTGGTCTCCTCGACAAGGTCACAGGCAAGCGAACTGCGACCGCTGCGCAGCTGATGAAAAAAGCCGAAACAGCCGTCGAGTCCGACGGTCTCGAGCGCCGCGGCAAACTCATTTGTATAAAGCGTATATACGAATGAAAGCACGGCATTCACGGGGTCAAGCGGCGGACGCTTGCTGCGGTAGTCGAATTTTACTGAACCGGTAAACAGCTTGCCAAAAACACTGAAATATATTTTTGCGCAGTTTCCCTCTATGCCGAGTATTGTCTCAAGACTGTCGGCATCATAGACTTTGCCTATTCCTTCCTTGAGATAAGCGGCAGCGGCGATGACTTCCTCATCATCACGCAGAGCGGGAATGTCGTGTCTTGAGCGGCGCAGCACGCTCATACAGTTTGCGAGCTTCGCTGCGATAGTATTTCTCGCAAGAGCAACACTCTTTTCACGGATCGTATCTATCTGCGCAACCCTCAGAAACACATTGCCGCGTGTCTCGCCGCTGACCTTTGCCAGAAATCTTCCCTGCGGTGAAAGGAACGACAGCGCAACCTGCTCCTCAACGCACTTGCCCATGAGTGCCGGAGTACAGCCGAGGTAGCCAAAGCAGACGATGGCCTCAACATTTGCCAACGGAATGCGCAGCTTTGCCTCGCCCTCTACGCGGCAGACGAGATTGTCGTTTTCCAGCGACAGATAGGAGTTTTCATTCGTCACATAAACGGTGTTCAGAAGCTTTCTCATAATTCGCACTCCCTGCGCACGCAGTCGGCAACGCTCTCCGGTCTCCGGCGGGTCTTGACTTGCGGCATGCACATATCTTTCATTGAACAGCCGCTGCACTTCTGCCCTTTTCTGATATCGGGTATTCGTCCCTCAGCGATATACGAGCGCATTTCTGACAGCATCGTAAGCAGTTCCCTGTAAAACGACGCATCGAAGGTCACCTCAAAGCGTTTTCTGACATCAGCATAATATATCTCGGCGGTACAGTCGGCTTTGAGCAGCCTATCGGTGCAGAGCTTCTGAGCGTAAAGCTGCATGGCATCGTCATGCCGTATTGTGCCGGTCTTTGGCTTTGTCGGCTTATACTCGACGATGCAAAGCCCTGTGGAGGACTTCTCAAGGCAATCGAGCTTGCCGACAAGACCGAGCTCATCGTCCCAGATATCTACATTAGTATAGCGCTTTCTGCCGCGGACGGAAAAGCTTTCACCGCTGTGCACCCGCTCGTGAACGGTGTTTGCTTTGACGACAAAATAATTTTCCGTCCAAGCTCTGTCTATCTCAAGCAGTCCCCATCTGTGCGGACAGTACAGATAGTGCTGCAGGCTTCGAATGGAGACTGTCTCCATCATACTATGCGGCCAAGCGTGACACCATCAGGCATGATCTCGTCGACCTCAACGGCATAATCAGAGAATGCTCTCGGAGCGGAAACCTCATTTTTCTGCCTGACAGTTATCTTATCAAACAGCTCACCCGAGGGTGCATTGCCAAGCAGGCTGTCGTGCTTAAAGACATACAGTCTGCGCATGCACATTTTGCCGCGCGCGGCGCTGTGGTCGTTTTCAAACATATTGCATATCGACTCCCACAGAAGTGCAAGATCATCTTCGTCAAAGCCGGTGACCTTCTGTGCAAGTGCTGCGGAGATATAGCCCTCGCCCCGGTACAGAGCATAGGGGATGATGCTCTTTTTGCCCATCTCGGTGTCGCCGGTTGATCGTCTGTCCTCTGTTGTTCTTGCCTGACGGGTCACGGTTATTTCCTGATACATGACGGGCGATACACTGCGTGCAAAATTAAGCTGCACTGGCCCTCTGACTATACCGCAGGGGTCGTCACCCGTTGACATGACCGCGCCGAAGGTGCGGACATCGAAATAGTTTTCGCACATATATTCTCTTGCCTTGAGCACATCGTCCTTACTCGCGCCTTTTTTGCCGGTCTCAAGTCCGCAGCCCTTATACGCCTCAGTGAATTTGGTGTTCATAGCCTTGTCGGGCTTAACGAGAATGTTATAACGTGTCTCGCCATCTTTTACCAGCTCAACATAGTTTCTTATCTTTCGCTTGAGACAGACATCGGTAACATAGCCGAAGCCGGTCTCGGGATCGATACGGGGAGCATTTCCCGCATCGGGGTCTCCGTTAGGGTTGCCGTTTTCGATATCAAAAAGCATTACAAATTCGTAGCGGTTTGAAATTGCCATAACAGTTTCTCCTTTTCATTTCTCGGCTGCGTCCGCAGCGGTTTTCTTTTCAAATCTTTCATTTTTCTGCTGATAGTATCCGAGCATGAACACGCCCTGCTCCTTGAGCGTAAGGTGAGCCGGAAATTCGCTCCCCATCATACCGATTATCTCGGTGACCTCTTTGTCCATGAAGCGTGATGTCTTATCGTCTATCTTTGCAAGGTGGTGCTGTGACAGCGAAAGAAGCCTCGGAAAAACGACCGCCGGTCTTGTCGCCGCCGACGAGAAGTACGAATCCTTTATCGTGCGGTTGAGTGTATCGCCCGATGCACGGCGCTGAATGTCTTCAAGCCTGCAGAACAGTCTGCCGCAAAGGTACGCCGGATCTCTGTTTTCTAAATCGAGTGACATTTTTATCTCCTCCTGTTTTCCTTTCTGTCTTGCACTGCGGTTTATGCAGGCCTTTATAAGTCCCATTCGGACATTGTTCATTTTGATAAAGCCATTGTTTTCCTCATCGGAATCGGTCTTTACCCTCCTCACGACCGCCGCAAGCAGCGCATCGGGGTAGACAGTACCGTTTATTATTGCGTCGAACAGTTTTGCCATAAGTGCCGGCGGAACCTTGTCGTTGCTGCTTTTTGGAGACACAAGCTCCTTGCAGATAGTCCGGACCGTCGCGGGCTTACCGCCGCTGCCGATCTGCATATCCAAGTAATGCTTGATGGTGTTCTGCAGAATTCTGCCGAAGCTTTGACGGTAAATGCACTTGAGCGCAAGCCTTGTCGAATTGGGTTTGATCCCAACGACATAGAAGCTGACATTGCTGTCGATGCTGTCAATGCCGTCTGCTATCTCCTGCGTTGCTCTGCCGCTTTTTATGCCGTCAAATATAGAGCAGAGCCAGCGGTCGGTGTGCTCACTGTCCATAGTGGTACCAAAGGCAAGAGCGCTGAAAAGGTCATTGCATGCCTCGTCGCCGGAGGCCGCCCAGTAGATATATGTCGTTTCGTCTATGAGCGTGCGGTGCCGCTTGTCGGCAAGCAGGTAATTGAGCGCCTCGGTGTATTTCTTCGCGGCATTGGCAGAGATGCAGCTGTTAAACGATTGCTTTTTGCCGTAGGATTCCTCTGCGGCATTTTTGTAGCTTACCATTGTGTTTCCCGTGGACAAGCCGCCCGGCAAACCAGTTATTTTTGCGTGCACCCTCTCTATCGGCAGGTACTCGCCGGTTATGCAGCACTGGGTACTCGGCGCATCGCCACTCTCGGCGTAAGCGGCATAGAGCCGCTCCCATTTTTGCTTTATCTCCGGTTCATCATGCAGCAGCTTGTCCGGTCGACCGACAAGGCAAAAGGCGAATTTGCCAGTGGCAAGAAGCTTGCCTGCTCTCAAAAGGATTTCATTTTGCTCCTGCTCCTCCGGCTTCCATATATTCAAAAAGTTGCGATAAGCATTGACGAGCGGAGTATCAATGCCTTCTATAAACTCAAGGTTTTTCTTGACAAAGACATCGTGCGATTTTTTTGCCTTGTCCTTATCATCGGAAGCCGACAGCGACGCAGCCTTTGCATCGTAGTTCAGACCAAAGATATACAGCGGGCGGTGTTCGATGATATTTGCATCTATCGCCGTTTTCTCCGTCCGCTTCGGCAGCATCATGGCTTTAGGAACCTTCTTCTCCTTGGGTTTATCCTTCACCGTGTAGATCTCGGTCAGCCGGCAGTCGACGACAGAGTCAAGCCTTCCGTCCTCGGTGAGCGCTATCAGCGCATGTATGCCAACATCGGAATAGCCGTCGGGCAGTATCAAGCCCTTTCCGGCAAGCACATCGTAGTAATCGCAAAGTGCACTAATCAGCATACCGTCCCCTCCGCATATTTTCTCACATTGATAACGCCGCTTACCATGTGCGGACGGTAAAACTCCGCTTCGGCGCTGTCGGAAAACTTCGGTGCGCTCCAATCGCCGTTTATCGGCTTTCCACCGTCGGCAAAACGCATGGTATACAGCATATAGCCGAGATCGACATCGCCCATTCCGACTATCTCGGACGAAATGTCCTCAAGGTGAAATTCGTCGACAAGCTTTATGCTCTTTACGGGAAACTCGCTGCATCCGAGGCACGGCGTTCTGAAATACTGTCCGCTTTTGAGTCTGCGTTTTATGATGTTAAAATGCTTCTGCTCGCATTCGTCCTCATGCTCGGACTTGATCCCCGTGAGTTCAAAATGAAACTCCACGCCGTACTTCACATTTTTCAGAAGCAGCGAGGCGCGCTGAGTTCTGCTTTCGCCGGCGTAGATGGAAATGTCTCGCTCCGGGTCTTTCATCTGCGCCGTTACCGATCTCAAGGCTAACTTGTCCTTTATTTCGTTTCTGCGCACATTAATGAAGTCGATGGGGTTAAACACCACGATCCTGTCTATCACATAGTGTATCGCAGGCTTCCAGTAAATGCTCTTTAACATGCCGGCAAGCGCACTCGGTGTGGGCACATCGTAGCTGACACGCTCTACCTTCATCTCCGGTCGTGTGAAGCAGGCAAGGTCTCCTTCGACCATGATCTTAAATCCGTACAAACTCTCCACTCCTTTTCATAAAATGTAGTCAGTTCCTTCAAATTTAACGCCCAGCTCACAGTCGTAATACGACTCGTCGGTCAGGAAAAACACTCCGCTGCCGTGGTCGGCCGCAACGCCCTGTTCCCGCAGCCGCTCAAGCTCGTCAAGATGCACCGTGCAGCAGTATTTGCTGATTTTTCTGCTGCTTATGTGCCCCCCTGCGCACAGTGCGTTATATAGTTCTCTACTGTATTCGTCACGGCACACGGCAAGCGACACCGTCCGCCGGTCATCTATTAACCGGAAGCTTTCGCTGTATGTTCTGAACGGTATCATGTTTATGCTCTTGCAGCTGCGGCTCACGCTTTTCGAGTGTATCCTCTCATCGTCGATGCAAAACAGTCGGTCATAATACGCCCTTATCGCCGCTTCGTCGGATATGTCCTCAAACTCAGTCAGCACGCCCTTTGTGAGCTCCTGCTCGACGGTCCTTTGTCCAGAATCGGGCGGCTCAAATACAAACACATCGCCCGGGTCACGCAGTCCTTCCCGGTTGCAGCGGCCGCCGGTCTGCAAAACGCTGTCAAGTCCCGCAAGCTCGCGGAACGCCGACACAAAGTCGAGGTCGACTCCTGCTTCTATCAAAGAGGTCGATACAACGGTTACCCGCCGCTCCGGCGGCACGGCCGAAGGGTCGGGATAATCGTCATACAGACGCTTGAGCGCTGCCTTTATGTTCTCAATGACCCTTGTCCTGTCAAAGGCGGTCATGTAGGTCGACAGATGGTACTTTTCGCCCGTACACAGCTTGTACAGCTCGGCAGCCTTCCTCCTGCTGTTGACAACGATGAGAGACGACGCATAGCCTGCAGCTTTCTGCAAAAGCGCCTCGTCGGATATCCTGCCGAGGTCGGAAAAACGGCATTTGCGGAACTTTTCAAAATCTGCGGTGTCGCAGATGAGCTCCGTGATGCTTAAACCATCTTCTGCACAGCGCTCTATCAGCGTGCGAAAATCCGGCATGGTCGCCGTGAGGAAAAGTGCTTCACTGTTTAAATATTTTGTTATGTAGCCGATCCCCCGCAGGCATGGCTCAAGGTACTCCCTCGGCATAAGGTGCGCCTCGTCAAAAACAATGAAGCTGTTTGCCATGTTGTGCACCTTGCGTAGCTTACCGCGCTTATTTCCGTAAAACGACTCGAAAAACTGCACTGCCGTTGTAATAACGATACCAGCATCCCAGTTTTCACACGCCGCCGAAAATGATGCCTTACTATCCTCGGTAAGGTCGCTCTGCTCCTCATAGATAAACGATGACTGCTGCCGCAGAATGTCCGTATGCCCGAAGAAAAGGCTTTCAAAGGTCGAGACAGTCTGGTCTATGATGCTGTTGTAAGGGATTACATAGATGATGCGCCGGAGCCTGCCGTTTGAGCCGAGCACCCGCTTCAATGCGCAGCGCATGCTCGCAAGCGTTTTTCCGCTTCCGGTCGGCATGTTCATAAGGTAGATGTTTGAGTCCGCGCCTACTCGTGTAAAGGCTTGGTTTTGAAGCCTGCTTCGGGCACTCTGAAGCTCTGTAATCGTCTTAAAGGCGGTCAGTCTTGCTTCGAGCGACATGGCACATTTTTCAAAGCTGCATCTAAGAGGCTCGGGCAATCCTTCACCGCAGAATGCGGCGGTGTCCAGCGAGTCTGCATCCGTCAGGCAGGAAAAGCAGTAGCGGACAAGAAAAGCAAATTTCTCGACCAGATCCTCACGAGTTTTGCAGTCTTTTACAAGCAGTGCCATGAACGCTTCGGCGCCTGTCGGCTCAACATCAAGCTCAGTATTGTAATCGCTGAAGTCTACCGATTTTCGACGCATACGCCCGTAAAGTGTAGGCATATCCGCCGTGTCGTTTTTAACGCCGCAGTCGGGAATACCCGAGTGGTGACCGGCGATGCAAAGCTGCATGAGCAGCGTGAGCGGCTGGTCGCTGCCCTCAATTTTCGGCACTTCGAGCGCACCGCAGATCGAGTGTTCGACTCTGATATTTTCACCCCTGATGCGGCTCTGAAACTCACTTGAATACTTGCCTATGTCATGCAGCAGACCGCACATGTAGTTGATCCGCTTAAGCTCGGCTATCGAAAAATCCGATGCTGCCGCCGCCGTATTCAGCGAATGTTCGGCAATGGACTGCTCCTTTCCGTTTTCGGATATGTGAGCAATATATCGCTCCCCCATTGCTGCGCCTCCATCATTTTGCAGTAAAATCACGCTGTCAAAAGAAACAAAATAGTTGATTTTGTGCAATTCTAATACCATTTATAACACAATAACACAACAAATACCATAGTAGATTCATTTATTTTTTTAATTTCTCACAAAATAAACACCGAATTGATACAACATATCAATTCGGTGTTTTTGCGTGTCAAAGAAGTCCGCCAATCATTATACCGCACCGCTCACGGGCAGGCAGCTCTTTGTCAGCTATTCCTCATTCTCCGTAAATCTTATCGTCGAATGCGCCCATGAGGAATTGCCTGAGCGGTTCAAACCTCCGCACCGCGTTCCCCGCCGCCTCAGCAAATGCGTCGAGATTGCGCAGGTCGTCGGGTGTGAATGAGTATTCGGTCAGGCAGAACTTATACTTCAGCCACTCGGCGGCAGGGTGATCGGCTTCAAAGCCGCGCGGTACGCGCTTGAGCGTTTCACCGTACACCGTGAGCGAATTTTGCTCGACGACGGAGTTGAGCTCCTCATAGTTATAGGCGATATACTCGCGCAGGCGATTCAGCTGCTTTGTCTCCCACGGCCATGCACCCGTTTCAAGAATACAGCGATCGTAGCTTATGTGCAGGTAGTACGAAAGCGGCAGAAAATCCTTTTTATGCGGTGACAGATACGCCCTGAACGCGGGATTATACGGAGTCTTGTTCTTACTGTAGCGCATATCGCGCGGTATGCGGTACATAAAGCTCTTGGGGTTTTCAAACAACAGCATATCCCCTATCGCCGGAGCTTCCTTTGCCAGTACGAATTTCATCACATCCAGCACCATGAGGAAATCCTCCTGTGCCAGCTCGTATTCGCGGTGGTTATCGTGAAACCATGTGCGGTCGTTATTCTTGCTCAGCGCCTCGGTATAGCTGAGCATTCTGCTAAAATCCATCAGAAAAGTCCCATTATCCTTCCGTTATCGTCTATATCAATATCTTCGGCTGCCGGATGCTTCGGAAGTCCGGGCATTGTCATTATATTTCCGGCCAGAGCCACGATAAATCCCGCTCCGGCGCTGACCTTCATGCTGCGCACGGTTATCGTAAAGCCGTCGGGCGCGCCGAGAATACCGGCATCGTCCGTAAAGCTGCTCTGCGTCTTTGCTATGCACACCGGCAGTCTGTCAAAGCCGAGCCTTGTAAGATGCTCCGCCTGCTGCCGCGCCTCGGGCGTGAGAATTACTCCTTCACCGCCGTACACTCTTTTTACAACGGCGGTGAGCTTATCCTCTATGCTGCCGTCAAGCTCATAGCTGTACGAAAACTGCGAGTTGTCCTCCCTGCACAGCTTTATCACCGCCTCGGCGAGCTCTGCTCCGCCCTTGCCGCCCTCGGCCCAGACATTTGACGGCACGAGCCCAACACCAAGCTGCGCGCATCTTTCACTTACAAGCTTCACCTCGGCATCGGTGTCCGTCGGAAAGCGGTTGAGCGCCACGACACACGGGAGGCGGTACACATTCTTTATGTTGGAAACATGGCGCAGCAGGTTCGGCAAGCCATTTTCGAGCGCGGCAAGATCCTCACTGCCGAGCTCGTCCTTTTTCAGTCCTCCGTGCATTTTAAGTGCACGCACGGTCGCTACCACCACCACTGCCGACGGCGTGAGCCCTGCCGTGCGGCATTTTATGTCCAAAAACTTTTCCGCACCGAGATCGGCGCCGAAGCCCGCCTCGGTAACGGCATAGTCGGCAAATCTGAGCGCCATGCGAGTTGCGAGAACCGAGTTGCAGCCGTGGGCGATGTTCGCAAACGGTCCGCCGTGCACAAAAGCCGGCGTACCCTCAAGCGTCTGCACGAGGTTAGGCTTTATCGCATCCTTTAAAAGCGCCGCCATCGCACCCGCTGCCTTGAGCTGACGGCAGGTCACGGGTCTGTTATCCTCATCGTAACCGACAATTATATCTCCGAGCCGTCTTTTGAGGTCAGCAGCGGACTCGGCAAGGCAGAGTATCGCCATTATCTCGCTGGCAACCGTAATGTCAAAGCCGTCGTCACGCTCCACGCCGTTTGCACTGCCGCCGAGCCCGTCTCGGATAAATCTGAGCTGGCGGTCGTTCATGTCCACGCAGCGCCGCCATGTTATGCGCGTCGGGTCGAGCCTGAGCTCATTGCCCTGCTTTATGTGGTTATCTATCATCGCGGCAAGCAGATTATTAGCCGCGCCTATCGCGTGTATATCTCCGGTGAAATGCAGATTTATGTCCTCCATCGGCACTATCTGCGCATATCCCCCGCCGCAGGCACCGCCCTTTATGCCGAATACCGGTCCGAGAGACGGCTCGCGCAGTGCGGCGGCGGCATTTTTCCCGATGTAACGCAGCGCATCGGCAAGCCCGATCGCGGTAGTCGTTTTTCCCTCGCCCGCCGGAGTCGGCGTTATGGCGGTGACGAGTATCAGCTTCCCGTCTCGCGCAGCACCGGTGCCGAGGCAGCTTAAGTCGATCTTCGCCTTATACCTGCCGTAGCTTTCGAGGTAACTCTCATCTATATTTATCTTTGCTGCTATATCTTCAATTGGACTCATGCGGCAGCTCTGCGCTATTTCAAGGTCTGTATGTCTGTCCATCCGTACCCTCCTTTGTGCGTAGTCTTGTTATTATAGCACAAGCCACGCCGATTTGGTACTCAAACAGCGAAAAAGCTCAGACTCGTAAGAGCCTGAGCGATTCCGTGTAATTTATTTGCCCGAGCGATCGCGGAACAGGAAGGTCATTGTCTGACCGCGTGTGCAGCCGGCATCGGGGGCAAAGGTATTGCCGCCCATTCCGTTTGTGATGTTTCTTTTTACAGCCCATGCAACGGCATGATAGTAATAAGCACCCTCTGAAACATCGTCAAAGCCGATGTTGTCTGCCTTAACGGCATAGCTGCCTGCCATGCGCCACAGGAAGGTCACTACCTGGCAGCGGGTGACGGCGGCATCCGGAGCAAAGTGAGCTGCATCAACACCCTCGGTAACGCCTTCAGAGACCGCCCAAATGACCGCATCGTAGTAGTAAGCGCCCTCTTTTACATCCGCAAACGGATTGCTGTAGTCATCAACGCTCCTGCTGCCGGCAAGGCGCCAGAGCAAGGTGACGAGCTGACCGCGGGTGCAGGTGCTCTCGGGCATGAATTTGCCGTCGCCCATGCCGTTTGTTATGTCGTTTGTTACTGCCCACATGACCGGATCATAGTAGTACAGAGCGGGATTTGCCACATCGTCAAACAGGGGGCAGTTGAAGTGGATCTCGGTACTGTCTAAGACGCCTGCAAGCTCTCCGCCTATCACCTTCCATTGCTCCTCGGTGCCGCCAAAGTAAATGTCGCTCAGCAAATTTGCTGAAGCTTCGCTGTCAAGCGCATTGCTGCCGATGGATTTAAGGCTTTTGGGCAGATATACGCTCTCGACTTTGCTCAGCCCGGAAAGCGCGCGCTCGCCAAGGCTCTCAACGCCCTCACCGATAATAACGCCCCTTACAGCTTCCTTATCCCACGGAGCACCGTTTTCGTAGTCGTACATTGTCCCCATACCGCTTACGGTCAGCGTGCCGTTTTCATCGAGCTTCCATGTAAGGTTGTCTCCGCATTTTCCGGAAGCTGCGTTATCTGCCAGTGCGGACGCCGGCAGCAGGCACATCACCATCAGCACCGCCAGCACAAGTCCAATTATTCTTTTTTTCATTTTATCCTCCTGTTTTTTATTGTCGTGTTTACATAATACCACACATTGCCTTCAGCGGCAAGCACGGCATTGTGCACAATTTTACATAACAGTATTTGGGCACGGTGCACCTGCGGCCCGTGCTCGGCACATCAAAAGAATAAAAACAGCCAGTGTAAAAATGCCGCAAAGCATTGATAACACTGGCTTTTCTTTTTGGTACGCCCGACGGGATTCGAACCCACGACCTTCAGAGTCGGAGTTTTGATTTTGGCGTTTTTCATCGTTGCGTAATGTGGCGCAAAGCATTGAAAAATCAAGGTTTTTTGAATTTGTCGTTTTTTATCGTTTTGCAGAATAATTCAACTTTTCGCAATGGAGTTGAACTAAAGTTGAATTATTTTTGTGCCATATATTAGTTGATTTCGGAGCGGGTGCTTGCATTGTGTCGG
>CAVGWF010000068.1:0-5451 GCA_963632825.1 Escherichia coli
GGGAGCCGGACAGCGGTATGACGGCACAGGAGCTTGCCCTGCTGGTCTGCCGCATAACCGGAGCGGATGAGAAGTAAACGCCTCCGCAATATGAAAATGCACCCCGTTTGTCAGACACTGTACCGTGTCCGCCAGACGGGGCTGCTGTTTTCGTATTCAGTTTTTTCAGATCAGGCTCAGGATACCGCTGCCGTAATCGGCGCAGGAGGCTCCGTCCGGCTGCCCGGTTATCACTGCCGGACAGGTCTCAAGTGCATACTCAAGCCTTTCGGCAGCCGTCCTGCGGCCTATATGCCGCAGGAGCATGGCTTCTGCCCTGAGAATGCTCTTGGGATTGGCATAAGCGCCCATGCCGCGCTCTATCATGCGCGGAGCGGAGCCGTGAACAGCCTCAAACATGGCATAGCGGTCACCGATGTTGGCGCTGCCTGCCGTGCCGACACCGCCCTGTATCTGCGCCGCCTCGTCGGTGATGATGTCGCCGTAGAGATTCGGCAGCAGAAGCACCTGAAACTGACTGCGGATATTCTCGTTGACGAGATTTGCAGCCATTATGTCGATATAATAATCATCGACCGTAATCTCAGGGTAAGCGGCACCCACCTCGTGACATATGGCTGTGAACTTACCGTCGGTTTTTTTAAGAATGTTGGCCTTAGTGATGACCGTTACGCGCGTTTTGCCGTTATTGCGTGCATACTCGAACGCTGCGCGGGCGATGCGGCGCGTGCCGGGGTCGGTCGTGACCTTGAAATCCACTGCCATTCCGGGCAGCTCAACGCCGCGGCTGCCGAGAGCGTATTCTCCCTCCGTGTTTTCGCGGAAGAATACCCAGTCTATGTTCTGCTCAGGGAGAGTCACCGGACGGACATTGGCGTAAAGATCGAGTGCACGGCGCAGCTTCACATTTGCACTCTCAAGACCACCGCCCATGGGAGTCGCCGTAGGTCCCTTGAGCAGAACATCGCAGCTCATGATCTCACTGAGCACATCGTCGGGCACCGCCTGCCCGCAGGCCAGCCGCTTTTCAAGAGTCAGTCCGCGTATGCGCCGCAGGACGATGCTGCCGCCAGCAATCTCGTCGGAAAGCAGCGCTTCGAGAATGCGCACTGCCTGCTCCATTATTATTGGTCCGATACCGTCGCCGTCGACAAGACCGATGGTTACGGTCTGCTTTGCGGCATGATCCGCGTGCCCGGCCGTCATGGCAGCCACGCGGGATACCTGTTCCTCAAGCAGCCTGCGAAACTCCTCACAGGCAAGATCAATTTCATTCATGCTTCATGCTCCTTCGTATAGTTCAGCAGTCCTCCCGCGAGCAGAATGGCCTGCTGACGCTCGGTAAGACTGCACACAACGGGGTAGGAGATGCCGGACTCCGCATCCGTAAACTCAAGCCTTCCCGCTGCCATGCCGCTGCGGATATTGTCGATGCGCAGCTGGGCACCCTGCCGCAGGGCATCGTAGTCGTCGGGGTTTTCAAAGGTCAGCGGCAGAATGCCGGCATTGATGAGATTTGCTATGTGTATGCGTGCAAAGCTCTTGGCTGTGACGCAGCGGATACCGAGATACATCGGCACCAGCGCCGCATGCTCCCGCGAGGAGCCCTGACCGTAGTTGCTTCCGCCGACAATAATGCCGTCTCCGGCCGCCTTTGCGCGTGCCGGAAAGCTCGGATCGCAAACCTGAAAGCAAAACTCGGACAGCTTTGGAATATTGGAGCGGTACGGCAGGATCTTTGACCCGGCGGGCATTATATGGTCGGTGGTGATGTTGTCGCCGACCTTGAGGACGAGCTCGGCACACAGCGAGTCGGCAAACGGTCTGCTCTTTGGAAACGGCTTGATATTAGGTCCGCGCAGCACCTCAACGGTGTCTGCCTCCTCCGGCGCAGCCGGCGGCAGCACGGCGCTGTCATCAATGCGGAAGCTGTCCGGCAGAGTGAAGGGAGGCATCGGACCGAGCGTCTGAGGATCGGTTATAAGACCGGTCAGTGCGGCGGCGACGGCAGTCTCCGGAGATACAAGGTAGACCTGCGCATCCTTGGTCCCGCTGCGGCCGAGAAAATTACGGTTGAATGTGCGGAGACTTACACCGCCGGAGTTAGGCGAAAACCCCATGCCGATGCACGGACCGCAGGCACATTCGAGCACGCGTGCTCCGCTGCTCAGAATGTCGCTTAGCGCACCGCAGTCGGCAAGCATGGTAAGCACCTGCTTTGAGCCCGGTGAGACGGAAAGACTCACATTCGGCGCGACCGTTTTGCCGCGGAGCAGAGCCGCGACCTTAAGCATATCCAGCAGCGATGAGTTCGTGCACGAGCCGATGCAGACCTGATCGACCTTAGTGCCTGCAAGCGCCGTGACGGGAACCACATTGTCCGGACTGTGCGGACAGGCGATCATGGGACGCAGTGTGCCGAGATCTATGTCGATCACGCGGTCATACACGGCGTCGGGGTCGGCGGATAGGGGAGTGAAGTCAGCCTCACGCCCCTCTGCGGCAAGAAATGCGCGCGTTACCTCGTCCGAGGGGAAGATCGAAGTCGTGGCACCGAGCTCAGTACCCATGTTGGTTATCGTGGCGCGTTCGGGTACCGACAGCGACGCAATACCCGGACCGCCCCACTCGATAATCGCGCCGACACCGCCCTTGACTGACAGAATGCGCAGCAGCTCCAGACTGATGTCTTTGGCCGTGACATAGGGGCGCAGTGTTCCGGTGAGATTGACCCTGAACATCTTCGGCATGGTGATGTAGTATGCGCCGCCGCCCATGGCGGCCGCAACATCGAGCCCGCCGGCACCGAAGGCCAGCATGCCGATGCCGCCGCCGGTGGGGGTGTGACTGTCGGAGCCGATGAGCGTCCGACCGGGCTTGCCGAAGCGCTCCAGATGCACCTGATGACATATGCCGTTGCCGGGACGGGAGAAGTACACGCCGTGCTTGCTCGCCACCGACTGCAGGTAGCGATGGTCATCTGCATTTTCAAAGCCGGATTGCAGTGTGTTGTGATCGACATAGGCGATGCTGAGCTCGGTTTTTACACGCGGTATACCCATTGCCTCAAATTCAAGATAAGCCATGGTGCCGGTCGCATCCTGCGTAAGCGTCTGGTCGATGCGCAGGGCGATCTCATTGCCGGGACTCATGTCGCCGTGCACCAGATGTGCACGAATTATTTTCTGAGCAAGGGTATCATTCATGATGCTTCATCCTTTCGATCATGCTTTTCTTTGCGTTTTTCGTGTGCTCGGCGGTGAGCTCGGCGGCGAGGTCGGCATCACCGGCAGCAATTGCGTCAAAGATGGCGCGGTGCTCCTTCACGACCTGAGCCGTACGGGATTCGTCGGATATGGAAGCCTTGCGGTAGCGGCTGGTCTTGCGGTGCAGAGGCACAAGAGTGTCGCTGATGACGGCGTGACCGCACAGGTCGCAGATGGCATCGTGAAACTGATCGTCCATCTTGCGCAGATATTCGGTATCGTGTCTGTCAAAGTAGAACTCCTGCAGATCCATGATGTGACGCAGACGCGCCAGACCGTCGGAATCTGTATTTTTTGCTGCGTAATATGATGCAAGCCCCTCGATCTTACAGCGGATATCCATGATGTCTATCATATCCTCGATCGTTATACCGAGCACGACGGAGCCCTTGCCGGTATCGGCAATGAGGTGCTCCTGCTCCAGACGGCGCAGAGCCTCGCGTATCGGCGTGCGGCTGACATCGAGCTGCTCGACAAGCTTGAGCTCGGTGAGCACCTCGCCGCGCGGGTACACGCCCTGAATTATATCTGCCTCCAGCCTCTCAAACACCTGATCGGCCAGTGTAACGGTGCGAAAATCCTTCATGCGGCACCTCCTGTCAGACCTGTGCAAAGCGGCCGGGAGCCAGCTCTGCAATTTTTGCTTCAAGCTCTTTGCTGGAGAGAACCGTTTGACGGCCGTCCTCATATTCCGCATCTACCCAGCCCTTGAGCGCGAGCACGAGCGGATCGTGCTTGTCGATCTGCGCACCGCCGGTCAGACCGTAGTTCTGATTAATCCAGTATGCGATGCCGGCAAGACCGGAGGTTTTGCCGATCTGCACAGCGGCAGGTCTGTTGAGCAGCTTCTCCGTATCAAAGATCGTATAGATTTCGGCATCCTTCAGCAGCCCGTCTGCGTGGATGCCGGCGCGCGTAACATTGAAGTCGCGTCCTACAAACGGCGTCATAGGCGGGATATCGTAGCCGATCTCGTGCCGGAAGTAATCGGCGATCTCCGTTATAACGGTCGGATCCATGCCGTCCAATGAGCCGCGCAGCGACGCATACTCGAACACCATGGCTTCAAGCGGAATGTTGCCTGTGCGCTCGCCTATGCCGAGCAGCGAGCAGTTTACGGCGCATGCGCCGTAGAGCCATGCGGTAGAGGCGTTGACGACCGCCTTGTAAAAATCGTTGTGCCCATGCCACTCGAGACACGAGCTGGGCACATCGGAATAATGCTGCAAGCCGTAAATTATGCCGGCAACACTGCGCGGCAGTGCCGCCTCCGTGTACGGAATACCGTAGCCCATGGTATCACATGCGCGGATCTTGACGGGGATGCCCGCCTGCCTTGAGAGCTTCTGAAGCTCGTTTACAAACGGCACCACAAAGCCGTAAAAATCGGCGCGGGTGATGTCCTCCAGATGGCAGCGCGGGATAACGCCGGCCTCGAATGCATCGCTGACGGTGGCGAGGTAATAATCCATTGCCTGCCGGCGTGTCATCTTCATCTTTTTGAAGATGTGATAGTCGCTGCAGCTTACAAGAATGCCCGTCTCCCTGATGCCGAGGTCACGAACAAGACGGAAATCGTCCTTTGTTGCACGGATCCATGTTGTGATCTCCGGAAACTTGAGTCCAAGCTCCAGACATTTATCCAGCGCCTGACGATCCTTCTTGCTGTAAATGAAAAATTCCGTCTGCCGAATGATACCGTAAGGACCGCCGAGCTTGGAAAGAAGCTTGTATATGTTCACTATCTGCTCAACCGTGTACGGCTCCACGGACTGCTGCCCGTCGCGCAGGGAGGTGTCCGTTATCCAGATCTCCTCCGGCATATTCATAGGCACGCGCCGGTGGTTGAAGGCCACCTTCGGTACAGCCCCCTGAGTGTAAATATCGCGCTGCAGGTTCGGTTCAGTCACATCCTGAAGCGAGTATTTATAAGACTTCTGCTCCAGCAGATTAGTTTTCCCTGATATTTCAAGCATGGCAAATATTCCTCCCATCTGTATTATTGTATACAATTATACACGAAATGCACCGCTTGTCAACACTGCCTGAATATTTATTTTTCCGCGCAAAAAAACGGCTGCCGAACAGCAATAAAGCTGAAACGGCAGCCGTTTATTCATTAATATGCCGGCAAGCTTTGCGTCGGCTTTGTCCGCATATGTCGGGTTTGTCTGGCGCACCTGGT
>CAVGWF010000069.1:0-37423 GCA_963632825.1 Escherichia coli
GAGCATATCTCCCACTGGCTCAAGAAGTACGAGGGTCAGCTCGGCGTCGGCTACTGCTCCTGCCGCAATGCAATGCGCATCATGGGCGAGGGCTGCGGCGAGATGCAGGAGGAGCTGTGCATAGCCGTCGGCACCTTCGCAAGATACTGCGTTGAAACCGGCAAGGGCCGCCCCATAACCTATGAGGAGGCAATGCGCATTCTCCAGCGTGCCGAGGAAAACGGCTATGTCCACCAGATAACCAATATCGACGGTGAGAATAAGATATTCGCCATCTGCAACTGCGCTCTCGGCTCCTGCTTTGCGCTGCGCACCTCTCAGCTTTTCAACACCCCGAATATGTCCGCTTCCGCATACCGCGCCCATGTCGACAAGGAAAAATGCGTTGCCTGCGGCAAGTGCGCCGAGGTGTGTCCCGCCGGTGCCGCAAAGCTCGGTCAGAAGCTGTGCACCAAGGACGGTCCCGTTGTATATCCCAAGCAGCCGCTTCCCGATGATAACCACTGGGGCGAGCATATGTGGGATGTGGACTACAAGAACAATAACCAGAAAAACTGCCACGAGTCCGGCACCGCTCCCTGTAAGGCGGCGTGCCCCGCGCACATCGCGGTTCAGGGCTATATCAAGATGGCCGCTCAGGGCAGATATCTTGACGCGCTCAAGCTCATAAAGCAGGATAACCCGTTCCCCGCAGTCTGCGGCAGCATATGCAACCGCCGCTGTGAGGATGCCTGCACCCGCGGCGAGCTCGACCGCGCCGTCGCCATCGACGAGATCAAAAAGTTCATCGCCGAGAAGGAGCTGAGCGAAAAGACCCGCTATATTCCCGAAAAGCGCCGTCATAAGACTCCCGATACCGACTACGAAGAAAAGATCGCCATTATCGGCGCAGGTCCCGCCGGCATGAGCTGTGCATACTACCTTGCCGAGATGGGCTATGCAAATGTCACCGTTTTCGACCGCAACAAGATCCCCGGCGGTATGCTCACTCTCGGTATCCCGTCCTTCCGCCTTGAGCGCAAGGTCATAAACGCCGAGATAGACGTGCTCAAGAAGATGGGCGTCAAGTTCAAGTGCGGCGTTGAGGTCGGCAAGGATATCACCATCGCCCAGCTCCGCGAGCAGGGCTACAAGGGCTTCTTCGTTGCAATCGGCGCGCAGAAGATGGCAAAGCTCGGCATCCCCGGCGAGGAGCTCAAGGGCGTGTACGGCGGTGTCGACTTCCTGCGTGAGGTAAACCTCGGCAATAAGGTCGAGCTCGGCAAGAAGGTCGCCGTTGTCGGCGGCGGCAATGTTGCGATGGATGTCGTGCGCACTGCGGTGCGTCTCGGCGCAGAGGAGGCCTACATAGTCTACCGCCGCTCCGAGGAGGAGATGCCCGCAGACAAGGAAGAGGTCGCAGAGGCAATGGCCGAGGGCGTAAAGTTCTGCTATCTCAATGCGCCCGTTGAGATCACCGGTACCGCTGCCGGCAAGGTCAACGGCATGAAGGTCGAGATCATGGAGCTCGGCGAGCCCGACGAGAAGGGGAAGAGAAAGCCCGTCGGAACCGGCAAGTTCAAGACGCTCAAGGTCAACACCGTCATTGCCGCCATCGGCCAGACCATCGACTGGGGCACGCTCGATGTCGGCGAGCTCAAGACCGCCGCAAAGGGCAAGGCAGTGGCAGACCCCGTAACGCTCCAGACCGCCCAGAGCGACATCTTCGTCGGCGGCGACTGCTACACCGGTCCCAAGTTTGCCATCGACGCCATCGCGGCAGGACGCGAGGGTGCAATTTCCCTGCACCGCTATGTCCATGAGGGACAGAGCCTCACGCTTGCGAGAAATCCGCGCGATTTCTATGAGCTGGACAAGGACAATGTGGTTGTGGATATAAACTGCTTCGACGCACCCGTGCGTCAGGAGGTCAGGCACGATCCGCGCAAGGCAAAGACCATGAAGAACGACCGCGTGACATTTACCGAGGAGCAGGTAAAGGCTGAGGCAAGCCGCTGCCTGGGCTGCGGCGTATCGGTCGTCGATCAGAACAAGTGCATCGGCTGCGGTCTGTGCACCACCCGCTGCGAGTTTGACGCGATTCATCTGCACCGCGATCACCCTGAGGCAAGCAAGATGGTCAGTACCGACGACAAGTACCTGCCTCTGGCCGTATATGCGGCAAAGCGCGGCGTGAAGATAAAGATCAAGGACCTCAAGGAAAAATTCGCAAAGTAACAACTTCGGAGGAAATGTCTCATGCATGAGCTCGGAACCGTATTTTATGTCATAAAGGAAGTAGAAAAGCTTTGTGACGAGAACAGCCTCACCAAGGTCGGCAGCGTAACGCTCCAGATAGGCGAGGTCAGCGGGATAATCCCCGAGTATATCGTTGACTGCTGGAACTGGGCTGTAAAGGAGTCCAAGTACATGAAGGAGGCCGAGCTCAAGGTCGAAAAGCTTGAGGCGGTGACCTTCTGCGAGAACTGCAAGCAGACCTATCCTACGGTTAAATATGCCAAGGTGTGCCCGTACTGCCAGAGTGAGAATACCTATCTTGTCACCGGCAACGAGTACATCATAAAAGAGATAGAAGCAATGTAGAAGCCTCAAAAAACGAACAAATGCCCCCTATGCAGTTCATTTGCTGCATAGGGGGCATTTTCAAATCACACTTATCTGAATATGAGTATCAGCGCCGTAAAGACGATACCGAGCACGAGCATTACCGCAAGACCGGTCTTGTCCGGCTTTTTTATCTGCACGGGCACGATAAACAGCGCGCCGTTAATGAGCAGCAGCACCGTGTATGCCGCGGGAAAAGCCGCGCCAAGCAGTCCTCTGAAGCAGAACAGCAGCGGCACCGACAGCGCCGACGATGTTATCGGAACGCCGAGATAATGCCTGCGCTTTTCGTTTGTCTGCTGCTGGCGGGTCTCCTCCGTGACATTGTAGTAGGCAAGCCTTATAAGCCCTGCCAGAGCAAACAGCGCCATTATCGCTATCTGCCACCACGCATCCGCACCGAGGCTCACGCCGATGACAAACGGCAGAACCCCGAAGCAGACTATATCACTGAGCGAGTCAAGCTGTATACCGAAGCGCTTTTCCTCGTCTGTACGATCCTTTTTGGTTCTGGCGACTATCCCGTCGAACATATCGCAGAAGCCCGAGAACATGAGACATATGACCGCTGCCGTTATCCTTCCGCCGACGGCAAAGCCGATGCCGACGGTCGAGGACAGCATTCCGATGAATGTCAGCCAGACCGTGTAATTATAAAAGCCTATCAAAATAACATCCCCACATAATTTTTTGTGTATTGATTATAACACAGTTTTACAGATACATTCAAGCTATTTCGACAACATCTTCACAAACCGTTGAAATTGCTATGCAATCCGGGTTTTTGATGCTATAATGCTTATGGAGAAAATTAAGCGGGAGGGAAAAAGAATGGAATTTAGCGATGTTAAGTATACGCAATATCTGCAAATTTTGCGTGAAGAGCTGATACCCGCAATGGGCTGTACCGAGCCGATAGCCATGGCTTACGCCGCAGCAAAGGCACGCGCCGTGCTGGGAAGCATGCCGGATAAGATCGACATCGTTATAAGCGGGAACATTATAAAAAATGTGAAGAGCGTTGTCGTTCCGAACACCGGCGGAATGAAGGGCATTGCGGCGGCGATAGCAGCCGGAGCCGCGGTAGGAGACGAGAATAAGCAGCTCGAGGTGCTTGCCGACGTAAAGCCCGAGGATATACACAAAATATCCGAGCTTTTGAACTCCTGCCAGATGACGGTGATGAAATCCGACAGCGGAAAGCTCCTTGACATTGACCTGCACCTGTATTCCGGCGGCGACAGCGTTCGCCTGCGCATATGCGATTATCACACGAATATTGTGCTCATTGAGCGAAACGGCGAGGTGCTGCTGAAAAAAGACTGCAGCGGCGGCGCTTCAAACGAGACCGACCGCAGCGTTCTGAATGTGCGCGACATCCTCGATTTTGCCGAGAGCGTGCGCATAGAGGATGTGAGCGCGATGCTCGAAAAGCAGATCGAATATAACCTTGCGATAAGCGAGGAGGGGCTTCGCGGGGACTACGGCGCCTCTATAGGCAAAACGCTTCTGGAAACGCGCGGCGAGGATGTCCGCGTCAGGGCGAGGGCTCAGGCTGCCGCCGGCTCCGATGCGAGAATGAGCGGCTGCGAGCTCCCGGTAGTAATAGTTTCCGGCAGCGGCAATCAGGGCATGACGGCTTCCTTGCCGGTGATCGTGTATGCGCTTGATATACACGCATCTCATGAGCAGCTCCTGCGCGCGCTGGTCGTTTCAAACCTCATAACCATACATCAGAAAACGCCCATCGGCAGACTCAGCGCATTCTGCGGTGCGGTATCCGCCGGCTGCGGTGCAGCTGCGGGCGTTGCATGGCTGATAGAAGGCACATACGAGGCGGTATCGCAGACGATAACGAACACGCTCGGCATGATATCCGGCACCGTGTGCGACGGCGCAAAGCCCTCGTGCGCAACGAAGATCGCCTCCGCCGTCGAGGCGGGACTTCTCGGCTTTGACCTGTACGAAAAGGGCAAGGCTCTGCACGGCGGCGACGGTATACTCAAGGACGATGTGGAAAAAACGATAGAATCCGTCGGTCAGCTCGCCCGCGAGGGCATGCGCGAGACCGACGAGGAGATCCTCGACATAATGCTCGACGAATAGCGGCAGGCAGCAAAAACCGGCGCGATGTAAATCGTGCCGGTTTTTCATACGACGAGGAACTTTTTTCGGAGCTTGCCGTCAGAAAAGTGTGAGAGATTTAAGTGGAGGTGAAAAACATGAAAAAACGGACGGCAATTATTTTAATGCTGGCGCTTGCCTTTTGCCTGTTCGGCTGCTCTGCAAAGGAGACGACCTTCGAAATAACCGGCGCGGAGAGCCTTGTCGTAACATCGGGCAGCACAGGGGAGAGCGTAACGGTAACTGATGCCGGAGACATTAAGCACATAACGGACAGCGTGTGCGGTCTTAGCTATTCCAAGGGCGGCAAGGCAGACGACGACGGCTGGGGCTACTCGCTCAAATGGCTCGACAGGGACGGCAGCGCCATTGAGACCCTGACGCTTTTAGGCGACGGCACGACCGTCATTCACGACAGCTGTTATTACAAAGCCAAGGGTACGGGCAGCGCGATAGACCTTGAATTTATAGCCGGTCTGTTTGGCGGCAGTAATTGAAGCAAAAAAGAAGACGGTTGGACTTAGGGCTTTGCAAAAGCACATTGATAAGAGCGCGCCGCAAGAGGATATAGAATAGGCCGAAGGACATTTGATCCTTCGGCCTGAGTTTTATTTATTTCAGTTTGGTCAGCTCGGTTTCAATTTCATCGACACGAGCTTGCAGCTTTTTGATCTTGCCAGCAGCGAACAGACCTTTGATCGTTGACATTTCGGCTTGCAGAGCCTCTTTTTCTTTTTCTAACTCGGCTATGCGCGCTAAGCGTGCTTCTTCGGCGGCTCTTTTTCTTTCTTCCTCTGCTCGTTTTCTTGCTTCGCGCTGCTCCTCTGCGGCTCTTTCAACTGAAGCTTTGAACTCCTTGTTTCTCTTAATATTCTCCTCTAAGTCTTTTACGCCGTCGAACAGTTTCCAATCTAAATCCGACCACCCATGTGTGATAATATCGTGACTCCCGCAATGCACAACACTTCCATCCGCGCGAACGCCAATTGTAAAATAAAGACCCGCATAAACGGCAATAATATTTTTCCAGTCCGAAACATCGCACTGCCCACAGTAAGGAATGGGAAGACCGCCTGTAATTTCTTTATATAATTCAGCAACTACTGTGCCGTCGCGCTTAAGCCCAACGACATGATGATCGCCCGCGCAAATTGAAACAATGTCGGTCCAAGCGGCTACTCTATTACTCTGTTTTTCATTACACGATTTAAATTTAATTTCTGCCGGCATGCAAACAAGCACTTTTCCGTTACCTTGCAATACCGTCGGTTCGCCATTACCAAGTATATCGAACTCAACGACGTCTTCCCATTTCATCTCGGGGCTCATGCTTCCGCGTTTTACAATTTCAGCAGAACCATCGGAATAAAAAACCGCCCACATTTCGTTGTAAATATATTTCAAACGAACAACATTTTTTGCCGCCGTAATATATCTCCAGTCTTTACTGTTCTCGCCGAAGTATTTAACAGTTCCATCTTTACATATCCCAAAAAAGTCACACCCTTTGGAATAAACAGACGTTATATTTGTCCACTGGCTGAGCTCGTTACATATCTTAACACCATCGCAGAAAGCAAGCGTGCCATCAGCTCTCAACCCGACAATCCCATGTCCGGGGAATCGATCCGTAATAGATATCACATTCTTCCAGTGCGAGATATCTATCGGATCTTCTGATTTGAAATACCTCTTCGCGGTTCCATCCGTGTGTACGACGAATAAATCTCTAATCTCAGAATAAACCTCTCTGACTTTTCTCAGTTTAAATTCGCCGCCGTAGCGGCCGCTATCGCAACTAGCATGTATTTCGTACGGAATATAGGATACCCACTCGCTTCTTAAGTACCATCCGGCAGCCAGCAAGGTGTCGTCACTGCAAATAGCAAAGATGCGGTCCCATATGTCAACGCTAATGCCTACCGTACAATCGGGATCATTGAATTTGCTGCGAACATCTTCAAGGACCTTTTGGCACTCCTCTGCTTTTTTCTGGCACTCCTCTGCTTTTTCAAGGCATTGCTTATACAGCTCTTCCGCGCTCTTGAAGCTGCCGAGTGCTGCAAATGTTTCTGCTGCTTTCCTGAACTCGCCTTCGCTGTTTGCCTTATTCATGGTGGATGATGCATTTTTATACGCAGCGGATTTACGCTCAAAATCATTGCGCTCGTTTATGTGGGCGATATAGCCGTTTAACTCCGCACCGAGCTGCTTATCGCCAAAACGCACGACTTTTTTGAAATTGTCGCTGCCATCAAACGGCTTTCGGCAATCTTTAAAATCTTCCTTCCTGCAAACTTTGCACTCTGCCATAAGCTTTCCGAGGTATGCCTGAGCATTTTTAGGATCTTTATCGAGAACCTTTTCGCAATACTTATCTGCTTCTTTCCAGTTCCCATCCTCAAGGAACATGAACGCACGCGTTAAAAGCGGCTCAACTGCCGCGCCGCCGCCGTTTACTACCACCGTCTCCTTGACCGCAGCTTTAGGCTCATCGGCGGCAAGGAGCTTTTTTATGCCACGGATGAGGTCCTGCATAAAGCCGAGCTTGGACATGTCCTGCGCCATGAGGTGGGAAAACTCTTCCGGCAGATCATAGGGGTCCATATCACGGTATGCGGGGATGAGCGTTTTCTTTGCACCGTTTTTTATGAGCGCAAGATAGCGGCTCCACTCGTTTTTGACCCACACCGCATTGAAATTCTCTGGCTTCGTGCCGAGAACCACCATAACCTTTGAGCTGTTGAGCGCCGCGAATATGTAAGGCTCGTAAGCTGTGCCGAGCTTGTCCTCCAGCGTCACGGGTGCAAAGAAGACCTTGAATCCCTCCTTGGTCAGCTCATTGTACAGATCCTGCGCGAGCACGGCATCGCGTGTTCTTCTGCCGTTTGCGTCGGTCTCCTTGAAGGAAATGAAGCAGTCGAAGGGCTCTTCCTTGCGGGATATCTCCAGAATGCCCTTTTGAATTTCGTCTATCGCCTTGGCTTCCTGCTCATATATCTCCTTTTGATAGCCGTCGGCGTGCTTTATGGCGGACTTGTAGTCCTCATCCATGAAGATGGAGGTGTACTGCGCACGGTTTACCGTGGGTATGCGCTTGTGGGTGTCGGGGTCTTCGACATACTCAATACCGTAGCGGCAGAGCACCAGCGACCAATAGGCTTCCGCGTCCGTGTTGTCCTCGTTGAGGATGGTCTCGTAGATGCCCATTGCTTTATCAAAATCATTGTTTCTGCGGAAATGATTCGCGCGGTCATACAGATTTGCCTTTCTATCGTCGTCAAGGCGAGGGAGTGTCTGCTTAGTACCGCAGGAGTCGCACACTCCGACCGTCGCGCCCTGCTCAAATTCTATTGTGCCTCCGCACATTTTGCATTTAAATATTGACATAGGTTAATTCTCCATCTCTTTTCTTTTTCAGCTCGCAATTTATCTCTTCGGCAAGTTTCCTCTTGCTTTGACTTTTTGAATATTTAAAGACAATGTTTTTTAAAGAAGGGTAATTTTTGATAAGCTCATCTTTTGAAACTCTATATAGAATCGGCAGAATTAGTTTCTCGTTTTCATTTGACTGTCTTCTTAATAAAGCATTTATCTCATATTCCGTCCATTCTCTGCCAAAGTAATTCGGTGAAATTACAATAACCGCAAGCTCACAATTATTTAGAGCCTTATCTATCTGCTCTTTTAGGTTATCTCCCCAACAAAGCACATCTGTATCATAAAAAACACTAACTCCTAAGTCTTTTATTTCACTAACCAATTCATCGACATAATCAACTTTATCATCATTAGAGTGGGACACAAAAACACTATATTCGTTCATGCTATGCTCCTCACTTCATCACCTTGCACATTCTGTTTCTGTCACCGATCAGTGCAATAAGCTCGTCTGCAAGCTCGGAGGCGTCTTCGCCGCTCTTTACCGCTGACGCATACGCAGATAGCTTTTCGGAAATTTCCGCTTCTATATCGGCAAGGGCATCGCTGCTCATGGGATCGGAATACCTCAGCGCCTCATAGACCTTTTTGCAGGTCTCCTTTGCCTCGGCGGTCTGGGCTCTCGCCATCAGATTTTCCGCTTCGACGGTTTTCAGGCGGATAAACGCGGTTTTCTCCTTAACGCGCGTATCCGTTTCATGCACAAGCTCTGCCGCGGCGCTGGCTTTGATGACAGATATCGCGGTAAAGCCCAGAATCAGCACGCAAAGGACTATTCCCACCCAGTTGGGCAGATTCGGGATGAGCATGCATGCAGCGCCGACAACAAACGACAGTATCAGCGCCGAATAGCTTATGGTGACAAGGGGCAGTTTAAGAAAAAGCTGCTCCTTGCTTTTTGCCTTGAAGGCAAAGTAAGCGCACACGAGCTGGCCGATCAGGGCAAGCATGATCAAGACATAGCCGCTCCAAAATGCGCCGTTAAATTTACTTACTCCGTCCGCAGCCGGAGTCACAAAAGCAACAACATTGAATATAACCGCCAAAACAGCCCACGCCGCTATGTAATACTTGAAATTCTTATTCATGATCGTTTTCTCTCCCTATCTCTCTGTTTTATAATTTTGTTCCGCACTCAAGGCAGAATTTCGCACCGGCGGGGACCTCTTTGCCGCAGTTGGGACATGCAGAGATAAATTTGTGTCCGCATTCGGGGCAGAACTTGCCTTTTGCCACGGTCTGACCGCATTCGGGGCAGGTGATCATGCCATCGGGTACAGCCTCGATCTTTTCGCCGCATTCAAGACAGAACTTGGAGCCTGTCGGGATAGCCGCGCCACACTTAGGGCAGGCATCCTTCGCCGGTGAAGCCGTATCGGGTGAGCTCGTGTCCCCAAAGCCTCCGAACATATTACCTATCTGTCCTCCAAATGCACCGGCGGCTTTCAGACCGATCCCAAGACCGACAATATCGCTCATGACCGAGCCGCCCGCTCCGCCGGAGCCTCCCATGTTTCCAATGCCCTCGGCATAGGCCTTTTGGACTTCCGCCTGAAGAACGTCTTTTTGGTTATAGCCCATGGCGCGCATGACCTCCGCCTCTGCCAAGCCCGATGCTTTTTTCGCCATAGCCTCAGCCTGCGCCTCTATCACTTTTCGCTCTGCTGCACGCTTTGCGACCTCTGTTTGGGTCTGCTGGCGCTCAAGCTCAGCAGCACGCGCGGCGGCCGTGACCTCTGCCTCTGCCTGCGCTTTTGTCGTGCGAATGTCCTTGTCCGCATGAATCATGCGCTTCTGCAAAGATATAGTATACAGCTCCCGGATTCTCTTGAAATTCGGATCATCCTCGGGCAGCACTACAGTGGTCAGATAAAACTGCGGTATTGTAATACCGTACTCCTCAAACTCGGGAAGAAGCTTCTTATGCAGCTCCGAGGCTATCTCGTTGAGATGCTCATCGACTTCGAGTATATTTATCTGTAATGCCTTGATCACAGAGGATAGAGTCGTTTTCACTGCCGAGGAAATGACGGGTCTGAATGAATTCTGAATGGATTTGGTGAAGCCGTCTCTTTCCGAATCCCATGCAATGCCGGTCATAGTTCCGACAAGCTTGATGAGGAGCTTTCTGCTGTCGGCTACCTGCATATTAAGCGAGCCGCTCGCGCCAAGCTCCAGAGGCACGCCGGAATCGGGGTCAATGTACCTGACCTTGCTGTCGGTTCCCCATTTCATCGCCATCTGAACAGTCTTGTTTATGAAGTAAACCTCACAATGAAACGGCGTATTATCGCCGGTAGTGCGGTTGAGCAGCTTTCCGAGCTTCGGGATATTCTGCGTTTCCAGCGTGTATCTGCCCGCTCCGAAGAGGTCAAGTGCCTGACCGTTCATAAAAAAGATTGCTTCCTGACTTTCATGGACAATGAGCTGAGTCAGGGAGTTAAAATCCTCGCACGGATGCTTCCACACAAAGGTGCTGTTGTCCCCCTCGTATTTGATGATATCTGTGATCTGCATTTCCGGTTTTCTCCTTCTTCTCAATTGATTTATTGACAATAAACAAAGGCACACTCTGCCCGCAATCGTCACGGTAAGAGTGTGCCAAATATTCTATATTTTGTATAAATGCAAAAGGACAGACTTACACTCTGTCTGTCTGTCTGTCTGTCTGTCTGTCTGTCTGTCTGAAGAGTATAGCAGTGAGCATCGCTTGTCAAGTCCTTTTTGCAAAAAAGATTACTTTTTTCTATAATAGCAAAAACCACGGCAATACGCAACAAAATTCGATGGAAGCAGTAAGCTGCTTTCAGGCATGGCGAGCCTGCGCCGCTGCCCTGAACGGGCATAAAAACGGCATAGCCGCATATTACGACTATGCCGTTTTGGCTGAGCCACACCCGACTAACGGTCGGGATTTACGACTTATTTGCCTGTTTTTTTCGGCTTGGCATTTTTCTGGTACAGTATCGCAAGCCCCTTGAGCAGCAGGTCTGGCTCGTGGTTTATCCCGTGGCGGCAGTAGGGTATCACGCCGCCGGACAGTCCGCCGGTGGCAACGACAGCAGCTTCTCCGCCGAGCTCCTCTTCCATGCGGTCGATCATGCCGTCGATCATTGCGGCGGTACCGAAGATTGCACCCGAGCGCATACAGTCAACGGTGTTCGTCGCAATGCACTTTTTCGGCGCCTCTATCGAGATGCTCGGCAGCAGACTCGTGCCCTGTGAAAGGGCATTATACGACAAATTCACACCCGGAACTATCGCTCCGCCTATGAACGCACCGTCCTTATCCACCGCAAAAAGCGTTGTCGCCGTTCCGAGGTCGACGATGATGATGGGCGGCTTATACATGGCGATGGCGCCCACGGCACCCGTTATCAGGTCACCGGCAAGTGTGCCCGGATCGTCTATCTTGACATTCATGCCGGTTTTTATGCCCGCCCCTACCATTATGCACTCAAGCCCCGTGAGCTTGCGCACGGCAGAGCGTATCGCACGGTTGACCTGCGGTACGACCGAGGACATTATAGCCCCGTCGAACTTCCTGTAGTCCACGCCGTCGAAGGCGAAGCTCTGACGCATTTTCAGCGCATAGTCGTTCGGGAGGTCGCTCGTATTGGTCGCAAGACGGCTGCGGCTGACGACCGTGCCGTTTTCGACACAGCCGAGAACTACATTCGTATTTCCGACATCAATCGTCAGTATCATAAAGCCATTACCTCTTTTTATTGCATTTGCTTGCCTGCACGGATGATGCGCTCTATTCCGGCGGCAAGCAGCACATTGACGCCAAGCTCAACGAGGAAATTCACGCCCGTCAGACCCATGATGATATACAAAAGCATGTTCTCACCGCCTGCCCAGCCGCTTATGGTGTCAAAGAAAAATACCAGCATGCCCACGATGAACAGTCCGGTATTTACAACGGGGCAAACGACACCGGATACCAGAACTGCGGCCTTAGAGCTTTTCCCTGCCGTCGCCTCGTAGCACGCGCCCGCTATGAAGCCGGCCGCTGCGCCCTTGCCGATGCAGATGAGAATGCATCCGATGGGATTTATGCTCATAAGGAGCATTACCGTGCCTCCGTCCCAGCCCAAAAGACCGGTGACGAGCACGACCAGCCCGAACACTCCGCCAAGATAGGCTCCCGCGCCCTTGCCGTAAATGGCAGTTCCGATTATTATCGGTGCAAGCGCCAGTGTTATTGAGAACGGACCGAATCTCACGAAGGTGCAGAGCACCTGAAGCACCACGATTATCGCGGTGAAGATAGCGAGCCCCGTCATACGGCGGGTGCTGCCCTTGTGTTTGTCGTTATTCATTTTTACCTCCTGCTGTCGCCCCGAGCATGTCGGGTGCGGCGCGTTTTCGCGTAAATATTACAATACGCGCCCGCACTTGTCAACCATTTTAGTGTGCGCAGAAATATGAGGATGTTGCAACATCAACTGCGTTGTGATAAAATTACCGCAACGATTTCTGCATGGAGAAAATACTATGGAAAAAAAGTGCTGGTATAAGGAAATGGCGGTGTACCAGATATGGTGCCGCAGCTTCTGCGACGGTAACGGCGACGGCATAGGCGACCTGTGGGGCGTTCTGTCCAAGCTCGATTACATCGCATCTTTAAATGTTGACGGTATATGGTTCTCCCCGCTTTACCCGTCTCCCAATGCCGACTACGGCTACGATATCTCCGACTACAGGAGCATCCACCCCGATTTCGGCGATCTTGAGGTATTCAAGCAGGTGCTCGACGGAGCTCACGAGCGCGGTATGCGGGTTTTCATGGATCTTGTCGTAAATCACACCTCGGATGAGCATCCGTGGTTCAAGTCGAGCCGCAGCAGCAAGGACAGCCCCTACCGAGATTATTACTACTGGCGTCCCGGCAAGGGCAAAAAGCGCCCGCCGAATAACTGGGACAGCCTGTTTGAGGGCAGGGCATGGGAATATGACAGGCAGACCGACGAGTGGTACATGCACATATTCTCCAAAAAGCAGCCCGATCTCAACATGGCAAACCCCAAGGTGCGCGAGGAGGTCAAGGATATAATGCGCTTTTGGCTCGATATGGGCGTTGACGGCTTCCGCGAGGATGTTATAACCTATATCGCCAAGGCGGACGGACTTCCGAGCGCAAAAATAAAGCTGCCTGCCGCGACCGGTATGCAGTACTATACCAACCTGCCGAAGGTGCATGACTATCTTGCCGAATTCAAGCGCGATGTGCTCGATTTCTACGACTGCTTCACCGTGGGCGAGGGACCGCGCATGGAGCCCGATGTTGCGCTGAGCTATGTTCGCGAGGGCAAGGACAAGGTGCTCGACATGATGATAAACTTTGCCCATATGGAGGCAGACTGCTTTATAACGGACTTCCTGCAGCGTCCGTTTGACCTGATAAAGCTCAAGAAAGCGTTTACGAAATGGCAGACCCGGATGTACGGCAAGGGCTGGAATGCCCTGTACATGGAAAACCATGACCATCCGCGCATAATAAGCCGTTACGGCAGCGAGAAATACCGCGTTGAGAGCGGCAAGAGCATCGCTGCAAGCTATCTGTTCCAGCGCGGCACTCCGTTCGTATATCAGGGGCAGGAGATCGGTATGGTGAACACGCCGCTGGGATCGCTTGACGAGTATAAAGACATAATGGTCAAAAATAACGCCCGTATTGCCCGCTCGCTCGGACTGTCCAAGGCAACGGTGCTGAAGCTTGCACAGAAGGCGTCGCGCGACAACGCGAGGACCTGTATGCAGTGGTCGGATGCTCCGAACGCCGGCTTTTCCGAGGCAGAGCCGTGGTTTGCGGTGAATCCGAATTACAAACGGATAAATGTTCAGAGCCAGCTTGACGACGAAAACAGCCTGCTGAGCTTCTACCGCAGCGCCCTGCAGTTCAGGCGCGATAACCCGATCGTTATATACGGCAACTATGTCGAGCATTATCCCAAAAGCAGGGAGCTGTATGTCTATGAGCGCAATCTCGCCGGCAAAAAGCTTCTGGTCATCTGCTCATATTCCGAGAAAACCGTGCGTTTCGACGCTCCTGACGGTATAGTCCTCGACGAGAGCAAGCAGGTGTTCGGAAACTACGAAAATAACTTTGTGATAGCCAACGGCTTTACCGCAAGACCATATGAAATGAGGGTGTATCTGTTTTGATGAGACGACATGACCGCGCCATAGAGGCGTTTGACGAAATATGCGCGCTGATAGAAAAGTGCGAAACTCTGCGAGTTGCGTTTTCCGATGAGGGAGCACCGTATATAGTTCCGCTGTCGTTCGGCTACGAGGCAGCCGACGGCGTTTTCACCTTTTATGTCCACGGTGCGAAAACCGGCAGACGGCATGAGCTGGCGGCTAAGAGCGCGGAGGTCTGCGTGGAGACCGATATCTGCGAGGGCTTTGTGGAGCTTGAGAAGGGAGCCCAGACAGCCGATTACAAAAGCTTCATCGGCCGGGGCAGGATAAGCACCGTCACAGGCGGCGAGGCGGTCAAGGGACTGGAGCTTTTGTGCCGTCACTGCGGCTTCGACGGCATGACCTGCACCGAGGCTGTGATAAGAAACACCTGCGTTGAAAAGATAGTTATGGACGACTTTACGGCAAAGCAGAGATTTAAATAGAAAAACGGATATAGTAAAGCCAAGGCCGGACGACCTTGGCTTTTTACATTGCTTCGTTATCTGCGCTGCACACCGATATTGAGCGCTCAACCGAGAAACGAGCCTACGGATATCACGCCTAGGGTGGCAAGCATTATGATAAGTCCCGCAACCGCAACACCCATGGCGATGGCAGGAAGCGCGCTTTTAAGACGCATGTCCAGAAGCGAAGCGACGAGCGCGCCCGTCCACGCCCCCGTGCCCGGCAGCGGTATGGCAACCAGAATAAACAGTCCCCAAAAGCTGTACTTGTGCACCGCTTCCGCTTTTTCCGCGCCCTTGCGCTCAAGAAATGAGGTGAATTTATCAAGGATATGGTGCTTTTTCATCCACTGTATTATGTGGCGGGTCAGCAGAATTAGAAACGGCACCGGCAGCATATTGCCCACAAAGCCGGCTCCGAATGACAGCCATGGGTCGAGCCCTGCGGCAATGCCGACGGGTATTGCTCCGCGTATTTCGAGGATCGGGAGCATCCCTATAACAAGCGTCTTAAGTATGTCGTAAAGCATTGATGTCTCCGTTTTCAGTAGTTTTGCATAGCCTCACGGCAATAGTGGTTAAAGCGGCGCTCACGCTCGAGGGTCGAGCAGTCCATATGACCGGGGTATACCTCATAGTCGCCGGGGAGAGCGCATAGCTTTTTGAGCGACTCCATTTCTGCCTTCATATCACCGCCCGGCAGATCCGTTCTGCCGCAGCTTCCGCGGAACAGCGTATCGCCGGTGAATAGAGCGTTTTCACAGATAAGGCTCACGCCGCCGGGAGTGTGACCCGGAGTTGCAAGTACCCTGAAGGTCAGTCCCGCCTCGGTGATGACATCGCCGTCATCATAGGTCTTTCCGCCGTCGGGCAGCCTGAAGAGCATTCCGCTCATACCGACTCTGTAGCCCTCGTCGCGCCGGTTGATATAAACGGTACATCCGGTCTCGGCGGCGATCTCGGCCACCGCACCGACATGGTCAAAGTGACCGTGGGTCAGCATTATCGCCCTGCACTTGAGCTTGCTGCTCTCAATGTAATCCATTATTGTGTTGCTTTCGTCGCCGGGGTCTATGACGACACATTCGAGAGCTTCCTCGTTTATGACAACATAGCAGTTTGTCTCAAGCTGCCCCACCGGTATGGTTTTGATATTCATGCTCACAGCTCCCTTGTGTCAAGAATTATGGTCACGGGTCCGTCGTTTACGGACTCGACCTTCATTTTTGCACCGAACTCGCCGGTGCCTACCTCAAAGCCCCGGCTGCGGCACTCGGCAATGACCTTTTCGTAAAGCGGTATTGCCGTTTCCGGCCGGGCTGCCTTGGAAAAGCCGGGACGGCGCGACCTGCAGTCGGCAAACAGCGTGAACTGGCTGATTATAAGCAGCTGCGCGCCCGCATCCAAGGGGCTGACATTCATTTTATCGTTGTCATCTTCAAATATGCGCAGACCGCATATCTTGTCCGCGATCTTTATCGCTTCCTTTTCACCGTCGTCGGCATGCACGCCCAGCAGCACGAGAAAGCCCTTGCCTATGCTGCTTTTGACCTCGCCGTCTATCGAAACCGATGCACTGTCTACTCTTGTCAGTACAGCTCTCATTTTCTTCCTCCGTTTCTGTTTACCTCAACAACTCCGGGCAGGGAATTGAGCTTGCTCATTACGGCCCTCAGCTCGTCAAGTCCCTTTGTCTCCAGAGTTATATTTACTATTGATTTATCTCCCGTATCGCGTGCGTTTATGGTGCGCACCTTTGTGTTGAGGGTGTTGAATATGGACGCAATGTCCATTATAAGTCCGCTGCGTTCACGCGATACGACCGTTATGGCGGTAGAATAGCTCTCCTTTATCTCGTCTGACCAGCTCACATTTATCCAGCGGCCGATGTCCTCGGGCTTGAACTCGCGCCGCGCATAGTTTTCACAGTCGGTACGGTGTATGGAAACGCCCTGACCGCGGGTTATATAGCCGACGATATCGTCGCCCGGTATGGGCGTGCAGCAGCGGGAAAATTTGATAAGGCAGTTATCCAGCCCCTCAACGAGAACTCCGTGCACGGGTCTGACACGCTTCTGAGCCATCTGCTCACGTCTTTCGGCGGCCTCGGTGACCTTTTCGAGAACGGTTTTCTTGCCGGAAACATGATGCAGACGGGCAAGCTCGTCCTTCATGCGGTTTACGGCTCTCGTAGCCGCCATGCCGCCGTAGCCTATGGCGGCATACATCTCGTCGAGGCTCGTGTACGACACCTTTTTCAGAAGCTGCGGCAGAACATCCTCATCGCTTATATCCTCAAGCCGCAGACCCTTGCTTTTGAGCTCCGACTCGAACATCGCACGGCCGCGCTCGATATTTTCGTCTCGGCGCTCTTTTTTGAACCACTGCTTTATCTTCGTGCGTGCGGAGCCGCTTTTTGCAATGTTCAGCCAATCGCGGCTCGGTCCGGCTGCATTTTTGGAGGTCCGGACCTCGACTATGTCGCCGTTCTGCAGCACATAGTCGAAGTTGACTATCCTGCCGTTTACGGATGCGCCAATCATGCTGTTGCCGACGGCGGAGTGAATGCTGTATGCAAAGTCGATGGGAGTTGCACCCGCGGGGAGGTTTATGACATCGCCCTTAGGAGAGAATACAAACACCTCGTCGGCAAACATATCTATCTTGAGATTGTGAAAAAAGTCGGTCGCGTCCGATTCCTGCTGGCTTTCAAGCAGCCGCCTTACCCACGCAAATTTTTCCTCATCGCCGGTTTTTACAACGGCGTCGGCATTGTCGCCTATCTTATATTTCCAGTGTGCGGCGATGCCGTATTCGGCGGTGCGGTGCATTTCCCATGTGCGGATCTGTACCTCAAACGGTATGCCCTCGGAGCCGATGACGGTTGTGTGAACGCTCTGGTACATATTCGGCTTGGGTGTGGATATATAGTCCTTGAATCTGCCGGGCACGGGCTTGAACATGTCGTGGATAATGCCGAGCACATTGTAGCAGTCCGGTATGGTGTCGACGATAACGCGAAAAGCGCACAGATCAAATATACCATTAATGTCGAGCTTCTGCGCGTACATTTTTCTGTATATGCTGTAAATGTGCTTTATGCGGCTTGTTACGGTGACATCCAGCCCTTCCTCCTCAAGGCGCAGCTTCATTTTCGTCTCGACGCTCGACATAAAGCTTTTCAGAGTGCCCATACGCTCGTTGAGCGTGTCGGTTATCTCCTTGTATCCGGCCGGATCAAGGTACATAAGCGCAAGATCCTCCAGCTCCCACTTTGCTCTCTGCATACCGAGCCTGTGGGCGATGGGAGCATATATCTCCATCGTTTCGAGCGATTTCTGCCTCTGCTTTTCCTCCGTCTGATATGCCATGGTGCGCATATTGTGCAGCCTGTCGGCTATCTTTATGAGGATAACGCGTATATCCTTCGCCATTGCCATGAGCATCTTGCGGAGGTTTTCCATCTGCTCGTCTTCCTTGCTCGTATACTGCACGCGAGTGAGCTTGGTAACACCCTCGACGATGTTCGCAACCGGCTCTCCGAACTGGCGGGCGATATCGCCGTGAGTGAGCTGAGTGTCCTCAATGACGTCATGCAGCAGAGCCGCGACTATTGAATCCTCGTCAAGACCCATGTCAACGGCTATATCCGCCGCGGCAACACAGTGCGTGACATATGGTGAGCCGTCCTTCCTGAGCTGACCGGAGTGGGCGAGCTTCGCCATATGGTAGGCCGCCCCTATCCTGCCCATATCCATTTCCATACCGCTGTCATCTATCTTTTTGCGCAGCGCATCGAACATTTCATCCGGATCAAGTATTTTCTTTTCAATGTCTGCCATTACGACCGTCTCGCTTTCAATCGTTTTATAAGCTCGGAGTTTTCGAGATTGACTTTTGCACAGCCCGTGACTATCCTCGCACCGAAAACGGAGTCGGGAGCCGTCATGCGCAGAAGACCCAATTCGCACAGCACGCGCAGGCATATGCAGAACCGCTCGGGCTCTACCCCGTGAGGACACTGCCGGATAACTCCGTCAAGGTCGGACGCCACCGCTCCGCCGAGAGACTGGAGCCTGCGCCATGACTTTATAAAGGCACTTCTGTCTGGACAATAGCCCGAAGCCTCGGCCACCGGCATATCCGAGAGTATCTTCTCGCAAAGCGGTCTCGGATCATGCGCCTTGACTGCCGTGACCTGAAGCTGCACACTGCGCCGCAGTCTGAATTCGTTTATCTGCGGAGTGAAGGCTATGTCTATCCTGCTGCCTGCGTGCAGCCCCAGCTCGGCTTCGCTGTGAGAGAAAAACACGCATTCAAAGCCTGTGCCCCTGAAGCTTATGCTCAGACGCAGATGCTTTCCGCCGCCTATGGGCGTCACGCGATCGAGCCTTGCTCCGTTTATGCAAAGCGTGGGCTTGGGATTTCCGCTCCCGTAGGGCTCAAGCCTGCCGAGAGCGGCAACGCCATCCATGTCAAGTATGCCCGGATCGGTCACTTCAATATCGCAATTGAGAGTGGGGAGCTCGCTCGGCTTGTTCATTTCGTAGTATTCGTTAAAGGCATTGCAGAACTGCCTGAGCTTATCACGCTTTATATTGAGTCCTGCCGCGAGCGCATGACCGCCGAAGCCCTCAAGATATTCCGAGCACGCCGAGAGTGCGTCAAAGAGATTAAAGCCGCCGTAGCTGCGGCACGAGCCCTTGCCCTTTTCTCCGTCAAGGCATATCATGACGGTCGGCCTGGAATACTGCTCGGCAAGCTTTGATGCCGCAATGCCGATCACGCCCTGATGCCATTTTTCACTGGCAAGCACTATCGGAGTGGACGGCGTTTTGCCGTCCATCATGCCTGAGGCATCGTCCCATATCTCCGTTTCGAGATGCTGGCGCCGGCGGTTTAATTCACACAGCTTATCGGCGAGCGTGTTAGCCTCGTCCGAGTCGCCGGTCATGAGCAGTCTGCCCGCAACGGACACCTCGCCCAGCCTGCCGGCTGCGTTCAGCCGCGGTGCAAGCGTAAAGCCTATCGTAGACGACGACATTTTTCGCTCCGATGCTCCCGATTCACGCAGAAGCGCCTCAAGTCCGGGGCGGGAGGTATGCTCAAGCATGGCAAGCCCGCACCGCACAATATACCTGTTCTCGCCAGTGAGCGGCACGACATCCGCAACGGTCCCTATCGCGGCAAGATCGGCGTACCTTGCAACGGTCTGCTCGCTTTCGCCCTCAACGGCGCACACGAGCTTGAGCGCAACTCCGACACCGGCAAGGTCCTTGTTCGGATACCGGCATCCGTCCTGCTTTGGGTCGATTACCGCAACGGCATCGGGTATCGTCTGCTCGCGGCACTCGTGATGATCGGTTATGATGAGGTCAATGCCTATCCTGCGCGCAAACTCGGCCTCGGCTGCCGCGGTTATGCCGCAGTCGACGCTTATGATCAGGCTGACTCCCTTTGCGTGCAGACTCTCAATGGCGCCGTCGTTTATGCCGTAGCCCTCGTCTATCCTGTCGGGGATATACGGATAGCATCTGAGTCCGCGGCTGCGCAGCCAATCGGTCAGCAGACAGGTCGAGGTTATGCCGTCAACATCGTAGTCGCCGTATACCGCCACGGTCTCCCCACCGGAGAGTGCGCGCCTTATGCGCGTTACCGCCTTATCCATGTCCTTTAAGAGCATCGGGTCCGCGAGCAGCTCCGAGCCTCCGTCAAGGAAGCTGCGCGCCTCGTCAAGACCGGATACTCCGCGAACGCTGAGCATTTTCGCAAGCAGCGGCGCGTAGCCTGCGTCGAGGAAAAGCCGCTCGGCTTCCGGAGCCCGCTCTTCTATTTTCCATTTACTGTAATCCATTAACAAACACTACTTCAATATATTTTTTTATAATAGAATATAATAACAAAATTCTTCAATTTACGCAAGGGGTACGGAAGCTTTTCCGGAAATATTGACATTCCGACCCTTCAATGATAAAATCAACAAGTCAGCGCACCTGCCGGTGTGGTGGAATGGTAGACACGGCGGACTTAAAATCCTCTGATGCTTGCGTCATGCCGGTTCGAGTCCGGCCACCGGCACCATATCGAGTGTTCATAACGGATTCGAGTTATGAACACTCGATTTTTATGCTCCCTTTTGAGCAGGCGCGGTGTCTGCTACTTTGCTATCCTGATTGTGCGTTCGGAGCATAAATTTCGTTGGTTTTATTGAGAAAAAACTGTGGCATATACCACAACGGTGTGATATAATGTGCAAAAATTCGTCGTTATAAGGAGGACGGACGGTGGATCTTCAAAATGTTGAGCTTTTTGAGGGCGTAAGCTGCGCGAGCATCGAGGCGATGGTGAGCTGCTTCCGACCGGAGGTCAGAAGGTTTAAAAAAGGCGACACCATACTTGTGTTCGAGCCGGAGGTAAAGAGCCTGTGCGTCCTGCTCTCGGGCAAGGCACACCTTTACTGCGTTGACAGCGAAGGGGAGTACACTCTGCTGGAAAACTACGGCGAAAACGATATTTTCGGCGAGGTATTTACCATGCCGTACAGCGGACTCGGCTATGTCGCTGAGGCAGATTCAGACTGCAGCGTCATGTTTTTCAAGATGAGTGCCGTTTACGGAAGATGTCCCAACGCCTGCGAGCATCACACGCAGATAACGAAAAACCTGTTTACGCTTTCGGCAAAAAAGGCGCAGATGATGGCACTTAGGATAAACATGATAAGCAAGAAAACCGTGCGCCAGAAGCTTATAAGCTATTTTGAGTACCTTGCGGAGAAAACTGGCAGCTCCGTCTTTGAAACGGAGCTGAGCCTGTCGCAGCTTGCAAATTATCTATGCGTTGACCGCACCAGTCTCATGCGTGAGCTGCGGCTGATGCGCGGAGAGGGGCTCATAAGCTCCAGCGGAAGAAAAATAGAAATGCTGACTGTATAGGAGGACAAAGAAACATGAGCAGCTATATCGTAACGACAGATTCCGGATGTGACCTGCCGCTCAGCTTTTGCAAAAGCCGGGATATCATCCCCATAGCCATGAGCTATGCCATCGGCGACACGGAGTATACCGACACCATGGATCCCGCGGATCTCAAGGCTTTTTACGACGGTATGCGCGCGGGCGACGCACCTAAAACAAGTCAGGTCACGCCGTATAAGTTCATTGAATTTTGGACACCGCTGCTTGAAAAGGGCCTGCCGATAGTGCACATATCTCTCGGCAGCGGCATCTCCGGCACATGGGCAAACGCGGTTCAGGCGGCAAAAATGATGACTCAGGAGCATCCTGATGCGGACATACGCGTTGTAGACTCAACCCTCGCGTCCGTGGGCTACGGAATGCTCGCCATCCTCGCTTCGGATATGCGCGACTGCGGCAGCACCGCCGATGAGTGCCAGGCACTTCTGGAAAAGGTCAAGGGTAATATAAACACCTATTACACCACGGGTGATCTTACTTATCTCTACCGCAGCGGCAGAGTCAGCCGAACGGGCATGACGATCGCGCACGCGCTTAACATATGGCCAATACTTAACCTTGACATTGACGGTCACCTCATTGTTCAGGCAAAGGAGCGCGGCAGGAAAAAGACCATAGAGCGCATACATAAGATAATAAGCGAGCTCAGCGTTGACCCCGAGGATCAGACGCTTTATATCTGCCACTCCGACATTGAGGAGGAGGCGCGTGAGTTCGGCGACGAGATAAAAAGGCTATTCGGCTTCAGGGATGTATTTTATACATATATAGGTACTACTATCGGCTCAAACTGCGGACCGGGGCTTATGGCGGCGTTTTTCGTCGGCAAAAAAAGAACGAAATGAGGAAAAGACAGTGAATGTTGAATACATTGATTTCAAAACCGTAAATCTTACGAGTAAGCTTGATACCACGATGGGCGCAGAGCTCAAGCTCACACAGACCGGCAAGGTCTCCGTAAAGCTTCCCGAGGAGTGGAACGGCTTTGCGTTTCTGTACCTGAGCATAAAAATATGCGACCCAGAGGAGCGCTATTTTCTGTTTGATATAACCACCGAGACCATTGTGAAGCTGCCCGATGAGGAAAAGGAATTTACCGAGGAGGCCATGAATGCGGGCATGGAGATAGCTCAGGAAAAGAGCTTTGAGGCCATACGGGCCATATCCGTTGCAATGGGCATAAACGAGCTCGATCTTGCCGGTAAGTGATATGAAGGAACCTACTCTTGTTATAATGGCTGCCGGTATGGGCAGCAGATTCGGCGGCTTAAAGCAGATAACCGCGGTGGACGCGCAGGGGCATGCGATAATAGATTTCTCCATGTTCGATGCGTATCGCGCAGGCTTTCGCAGCGTTGTTTTCATCATAAAGCATGAGATAGCCGACAGCTTCAGAGCGGCGGTAGGCAGCCGCATGGAAAAGTACTTTGATGTGAAGTATGTTTATCAGCAGCTCGATGTCCTGCCCGAGGGCTACTCGGTGCCGGAGGGCAGAGTAAAGCCGTGGGGAACCGGCCACGCGGTGATGTGTTGCCGCGGCGTTGTAAACGAGCCGTTTGCCGTTATAAACGCCGATGACTTCTACGGTGCCGGCGCGTATAAGGCGATGTACGATTTTCTCAGCGCGCCGCATGATGCGGGCGAATACGCCATGGTCGGCTATAAGCTCCGCAATACGGTCACGGAAAACGGCAGCGTCGCGCGCGGCGTGTGTGATGTCGAAAACGGCTATCTTACGGATATAACCGAGCGCACGCATATCGAAAAGCGCGGCGATGACGCTGCATATACCGAGGACGGCGAGAGCTTTATTCCTCTCTCTGGCGATGCAACGGTGTCCATGAATTTCTGGGGCTTTTCGCCCATGATGCTCGATGAGCTTTATGCGCGTTTCCCTGGATTTTTAGATGAAAACCTCCCAAAAAACCCGCTTAAATGCGAATATTTCCTGCCGTTTGTCGCAAACGAGCAGCTTGAGGAGAAGAAAGCCGCCGTACGCATACTCGAGTGCAGCGAGACATGGTACGGCATGACATACCACGAGGATCTCGAATCCGTCAGGAAGGCCATAGCCGATATGAAGGCACGCGGGATATATCCCGAAAAGCTCTGGGAATAAATGCGGATAAATGAAGAAGCTCAGACCGTTTTGCAAACAGTCTGAGCTTTTCAATGTTCATATCAATTTTCGTTTTCGAGGCTCACCGAAAGTCCCACGCCGACTGCGGACAGAACCGCCGCGGCAAAGGCCAGGGTGTCTATGCTGCCGTATATGAGCGAGGCTATAACACTCACGGCACCGAGGGCTGCGCCGCACCATGCAAGCTTATTTGCGAGGTGATAGCCGTTCTTCGTCAGTAATATCAGCGCCGCTGCCGCCGCGATAACGGCGAGGATGTGCGCACCGTATGTAACCGTAAACGAAATGAGAGCTTTGAGATACTGTCCGCGCAGCTCACGCTCGTGCATGCGTGCCGAATCCAAAAGCTCGGAGACCGAGCTTTCGTCGGTGCCGTAGCCCTCGTCGATAAGCGTTTCGCGGGTGCGCTCTGTCTTCTCCTGAACGGTCTCGTAGGCGGAGAGCTCCTCCGCCTTGCCGTCGAGCTCCTGCTTTTGGGTGTCGAGCTGAGCCTTCATATCGCTCAAGGCCTTGCCGTCGGCATCGAGCCTGTCGGGAGCCGACTCAATCTCGCCCTTCATGGAGTTTAACTGCGACTGCGCGGAGTTTATCTGCTGCTGCGCCTGTGAAAGTCCGGCCTCGCCCTCCTGAAGCTGTGCGTAGGCCGAATCGAGCTGAGCCTTCATGTCGGAAAGATAGCTGTCGGTGAGGTCTATTCCGCCATTAGCGCCGATGATCCTGAGCGCCATCCAGTGCGGGACATGCTTGGCCTCAAGCTCACTTATTGCGCTCATGAGCTGATCGTAAGCGGCCTTGCCCTCATTATATGCCGCCCAGCCGGAGCTGAGCTGTGCCTGACCGGAGGATACCGCACTTTGTGCGCCGCTGCTGTCAAGCTGATTTTTGCCGACATTGTAGGCGATAAGCTGCTGATTGTAGGCGAGAACATCCTCGTTATATTTTGCGCTTGCCGCCTCGTATTCGGCATAGTCGGCGTCGTACTGCGCCTTCAGCTCGTCGTAAGCGGCTTTCTGCCCGTCATATTGAGCCTTGCCTTCGGTCAGCGTTTTTTCGTTATCCTCAAGGCCGTCAAGCTCCGCTTTAAAGCCCGTATAATCCTCGCGCACATCGCCTATGGGTCTTATGCCGTCGGTAATACCGGTGACACCGGTCATGAATGCCGCAAGCAACAGAACGACGGCAAGCACGACGGACACAATGCGCCATTGAGTTTTAGAGACCATATTCTCACCCTGAAATTTTTGTTGATAAAGAATTATACTATATAACGAATGAAACTTGTTAACTCAATATGAATTTAGAGAAAATTTTAAGACCGGACGCATAAAGGCGTAGTAATTTTGTAACCGGTGTGGTAGAATACTTAAAAGTCAAACAGAAGGAAGCTTTGATAATGAACGCTGAAAAGATAAAGGACTATGCACGGCTCATAGCGCGCGTCGGCGCTAATGTGCAGCCCGGTCAGGATGTCGTGATTTCCGCGGAGCTCGACCAGCCGGAGTTTATAGAAATGCTTGTCGAGCAGTGCTACGAGGCGGGTGCCGCCGAGGTGCGCGTTGAGTGGACGCATCAGCCGCTCAGACTGCTCAATGTAAAATATCAGACCGTTGAACGCCTCGGAACCGTTACCGGCTGGGAGAGGGAAAAGCTGCTGTACCGTGCCGAAATGCTGCCGGCGATGATATATATAGAGTCGGCGGATCCCTCCGGACTCGATGCGCTCGACCAGAAAAAGTGGGGTGAGAGCATCCGGCTGCGCTGGCCCGTGATCAAGCCCATCCGCGACTCGATGGAGAACAGGTACCAGTGGTGTATCGCTGCCGTGCCCGGAAGGGCGTGGGCAGGGAAGGTATTCCCCGGCATTCCGGAGAACGAGGCGGTCGAAAGACTTTGGCAGGCGATACTGTACACCTCACGCGCCGACGGCGACGGGGTGAGTGCATGGCGCGAGCACAATGCCGACCTGAAGCGCCGCTGCGAGCACCTCAACTCACTGTCTCTGCGCCGTCTGCATTATAGGAGCTCAAACGGCACCGACCTCACCGTGGGGCTCATTCCGCAGGCAAAATTTCTTGCAGGCGCGGAGAAAACACTCGGAACGGATGTGGTGTATAACCCAAATATCCCAAGCGAGGAGGTTTTCACAAGTCCCATGCGCGGCAGCGCCGAGGGCATCGTTTATTCCACCCGCCCGCTTTCCTACCGCGGCACGATGATAGAAAGCTTCAGCATTCGCTTTGAAAATGGCGTTGTGACCGAGGTACACGCCGAAAAGGGCGAGGAGGCGCTCAAAACGCTCGTCAATATGGATGGGGGCTCAAAAATGCTCGGAGAATGCGCGCTCGTCCCCTATGACAGCCCGATAAGAAACAGTGAAATAATGTTTTATAATACGCTGTTTGACGAAAATGCAGCCTGCCATCTTGCCCTCGGAGACGGGTTTGTAAACTGTCTCGACGGCTTTGAGAAGCTCACGCTTGAGCAGTGCCGCGATATGGGCGTAAATAACTCCATGATCCATGAGGATTTCATGATAGGCTCGGAAGACCTTGACATAAGCGGAGAAACGGCATCCGGAGAAACGGTGCAGATATTCAAAAACGGAAACTGGGCGTTTTAAGCGCAGAGGTGAGCTATGGATATTGAAAACGAAAAGATAAGATATTCCGTGAGCCGGAAAAACTTCTTTGTGTGGCTGTCAGCGGTGTTCATGGCGCTTTCGGCGCTGTGCCGGTTTTTCGGCTACTGGGGCTTTTGGTCAAATCAGACCGCACAGTTCAACATCTTTCAGATAGCGCTGCCTATACTGTGCAACATCCTGTTTGCCGTGACGGTCATCTACGCGGGACGCCGCTTTTTCAGCCTGACATTCATACCCGTCATGCTGGGAGTGATGTTTTTCATAATAAAGGCATTCGGCTTTGACAGCATATTGCACACGGTGCTTTGCATATGCCTGTACCTTGCCGTGGCGTTTATATACACGGCTACCGTATTCGGTGTAATACGCACAAAATGGCTGCTCGCACCGCTGTTCGGGCTGCCGCTGGCAGTACATATATTCGTTCTGGACAAGGATATGTTCGCACCGTCCGGCACTGCGGTGCCGCTTAACGAGTGGCTGCCGGAAATGTCGGTGCTGTGCATCATGGCGGCGCTTTTGTGCATATGCTTTGCTATGAAAAGGCGTGATTTTGCCGCTGAAAAGGCGGACAGCGCCGAGCAGCAGACCATAGATCTGCTCGTGAGCAATGAGGAACCGCCCGCACAGTCGGGCACTGCTGCGCAGGAGGACATTGAAGATGAGTGAAACAAAAAATGTCCGTCCGGACAATGAGGATACCGTCATAGTCAAAAAGAGCGATATTGAACGCAGACTCGGTATGACGGATGAGGAAAAAACGGTGCTCGACACGGTGAATAAGAGCTACCGCGAGCTGTTCGACCCGGAGCTTGAGGAGATACTGCGCGAGACGGAGGGCTATGAGCTCGAACCGCCCGGGACCGAGGAGGACGCCCCTGCGGAGGAGGACGAGTACGAGGAGCCCGAAGAGGAGCCGAGCGCTCAGCGCATCATCCGCGATAACGCCGAAAAGCGTGACCGCAGAAGAAAGACAAAGCTCATTCTCATCGGCGTGGGCGTGGTGGCGGTGCTTGCCGTCATCCTTGTTGTCATGCTCTCACTGAGATCGGGCGGCACGGATAAAAGCTATGAGGCGGCGTTTAAAGCCGCGCAGGAGTACTATGACGCAGGGGATTATGACAATGCGCTTTCGGAGCTCCGCGAGGCTCTGGAAATCAAAAAGGAGGACGAGTGTCTCCTGCTCATGAGCCGCTGCTATGAGGCAAAGTATGACTATGTAAATGCCATTGCGATACTCGAAAGCTCGACAACCGATAATTCGCAGATAAAAAGCGAGATCGAGCGCCTTAAAAAGGCCAAGGAGGACTATGACAGCGGCAAGATAGTCGTCATATGCGGCGAGCAGTACGATGTGGAGACGACCGTTCTGGACCTTTCAAACAAGGGAGCGGGCAGCACTGCACTGAAGGATATCGCAAAGCTCACGGAGCTCACGAGCCTTAAGCTTTCCGGCAACAAGATAACGGCGCTTGATTTTCTCAAGCCCCTCAAGAAGCTTACCTCTCTTGACCTGTCGAACAACAACATATCCGACCTCAGTGCGCTCAAGGAGCTCAAAAGCCTGAGAACGCTGCATCTCGACGGCAACAAGGTAAGCGATTTCAGCCCCCTGTATGACCTTGACGGACTGTCCATGCTGACCATAAGCAATATTGACATAAGCCAGACCCAGCTCAAAAAGCTTAAGGAGGAGCTTCCGAGCTGCATAATCTACAGCGATGATGCCAAAGAGGATGTCGTTGAGATAAAGCTCGGCGGCAAGACCTTCAAGAGCAATGTGACTGAGCTTGACCTGTCCGGCTGCAATGTGCGCGATATATCCGCGCTTTCGGTGTGCACAAAGCTTAAAAAGCTCGACCTTTCGGATAATTCCGTTTCAGACATAAGCGCACTCGTGGACCTGCCGTCTCTCACGGAGCTTGACCTATCGGGCAACCGGATAAGCGACGCGAGCCCGCTCATGAGCGTCACCGCCCTTGAGTACCTGAACCTTGCGGATAATGATATAAAGTCCGTTGCCGCCCTGCGCGAGCTCACGGGGCTCAAGGAGCTCAACCTCAGCGGAAACCCGCTTGGAGGTATAGGCGCGATAGGAAAGCTGACATCACTGAAAACGCTGTGGCTCGATAACACGGACCTTACGGACTCGGAGCTTGAAGCGCTCTATTCGCTCAAAAGCCTCAGAAACCTGAGTATAAAGGATAATCCGGAGCTTACCTCGTCTGCTGTCGATGCGCTTAAAAAGCAGCTTTCGTCGTGCACCGTAAACCACTCCGAGCTCAAAAAAACCATAACGCTCGGCAGCGGAAGCTTCCCCTCCGACAGCGATACGGTCGATGCAGCTAATCTCAAGATAAGCGATATTTCCGCGGCGAGCGGTTTTACGAAGGTAAAGCACATGGATCTCAGCCATAACAGCATTTCCAATGTGTCTGCGCTTGCAGGTCTTAAAACGCTGGAAACGCTCGACCTTTCGCATAACCAGATAAGTGACGTATCAGCGCTTGCGTCGCTGACAGAGCTCAAGCAGCTCTGGCTCGGCGGAAATAATCTGAGCGAGGATCAGATCACAGCACTTCAGGCAGCTTTGCCGAATTGCTATATCAGTGTTGAATAAAAAAATTGAAACAAATTTTGAATTTTGAAGCAAACTATACAAAAGCCCCTTTTAATTTGCACCCGCCTATGCTATAATGGACACAGCAGGAGAGATTCTGCAAAGCAGAAAGGAGCCGGCACTTATGAAATTCACTTTTACCGAAAAAAAGATGGGCACCTCCGAAGAACTGAGAGCCTATACGGAGCGCAAGGTCGGAAAACTGGACCGTTTCTTCAGAACGGAAAGCAGCGCAAGCGTCACCTTCAGCATGGAACGCGGAAGATTCTTGGCTGAAATAACGGTTTCAAACAACGGGCTTTATTACAGAGCCAGCGAGCTTACCAACGACATGTATGCCTCCGTTGATTCGGGTGTCGCAGCCATCGAGCGCCAGATCCGCAAGAATAAGACCCGCCTTGAGAAACGACTCAGAGAAGGCGCGCTTGAGCGCGAGGTAAGACCGGAGTATCTGCCGGTCGAGGATGAGGAAGCCGAGGAATTCAAAATCGTCCGCAGCAAGCGCTTCCCCATAAAGCCCATGTCGCCGGAGGAGGCCATTCTCCAGATGAACCTTCTTGAGCACGAGTTCTTCGTGTTCCGCAACGAGCAGGAGGAGGGCGCCGTCTCGGTAGTGTATCGCCGCAAAAACGGCGGCTACGGTCTTATAAGCGACGACGCGGAATGAAAGCCTGAATTTTGAACACTGCACCGCCTCAGGGCGGTGCAGTTTTGAGGATAAGGTATGAATTATACGGAAGTAACCATACAGTGTGATAACGATAATATCGACTCCGTCTGTGACAGACTCACCGCTGTCGGCGTGAGCGGTCTTGTCATCGAAAACGAGTCCGATTTCAGGCAGTTTCTCGAAAATAACCGCCAGTACTGGGACTATGTCGATGATTCGCTTGAGGAGAGCTTCAGGGGTGTTTCCCGCGTGAAGTGCTATCTTGAGGACGGCGCCGAGGGAGAAAGGCTGCTCAGCAGCATAAAAAGCCTTTTTGAGGTGACCACCGCTTGCGTGTGCGATGCCGATTGGGAGAATAACTGGAAGCAGTACTATCAGCCGCTCGAAATAGGGCGGAGGCTGCTGGTGGTTCCCGAGTGGATAGAGTGCAGTGAGGAGGGGAGAGTGCCCCTGCGTCTTGATCCGGGTCTGCTGTTCGGAACCGGCTCGCACGCGACGACGCGTATGTGCCTTGCCGCACTCGAAAAATATGCCGGAGCGGGAGTAAAGGCTCTCGATCTCGGCTGCGGCAGCGGTATACTCGGCATCGGAGCCATCGTTCTGGGAAGCGATTTCTGCGCAGCCTGTGACATCGACCCGAAGGCACCCGACACGGTGATGGAGAATGCGGCGCTAAACGGTATCGGCGGCGACAGAATGAAGGTGTTTGCCGGAGATATAATCGGCGATGCCTCGCTGAGAAAAAGCCTCGGCACGGGATACGATGTCGTGCTTGCGAATATCGTTTCGGATGTTATAATCCCGCTTGCACCGTTCGTGCGCGGCTTTATGGCGCCGGGCGGAGCGTTCATAACCTCCGGCATCATCAACGGCAGAGAAGCCGAGGTCGCGGCAGCCCTGAAAGCTGCCGGACTTGAGATAATCGCCCATCACCGCGAGGAGGAGTGGCACTGCTTCGAGTGCAGGTAATGCATATGATGTAAAAACGCCCTTGCGGGCGTTTTTACTTTGCTATAAACCGTACGGCGCAGCTTTTCGGGCTGCGCTTTATTATGCACAGCTTTTCCTCGCGTTTAATATCGTGCGGCGGCTCCGGAGACGGCAGGGCACCGCCGGATGCGGTAACGCGCTGCCACACGCTTTCAAAGTTTTCAAGATCCATAAGACTTCACCGTTACATAGTATGCGCTACTTGAAAAAATGCGCCGATTGTGAGATAATACAAAAACATTGCTTGCGAGGTGTTGTTTATGCCGAGATTTTTTGCCCTTGGAACCAATCTGCTGGGCGGCAGAGCCGTAATACGGGGCAGGGACGCGGAGCACATAAAGGTGCTGCGCCTGCGTCCGGGCGAAGAAATGACGGTGTGCGACGGTAAGGGCACCGATTACAAATGCCGGCTCGTGCGCTCCGATAAGGACGAGGCCGAGGCGGAGATAATCGAGGTCGTGCCGTGTGCAGCCGAGCCCACGGTGAAGGTGCGCGTGCTGTGCGGTCTGCCGAAGGGCGACAAGACGGATTATATAATACAGAAAAGCGTTGAGACCGGTGCGCATGAGATATGCTTTTTCCGCTGCGACCGCGTCGTTCAGCGAACCGATGGCATTGCCAGGAAGCTTGAACGCTGGAACAGAATAAGCGAGGAGGCTGCAAAGCAGTCCGGCAGGGGGATAATACCCGAGGTGAGATGGCTTGACGGCTATGTCGAGGCACTCGATGCCGCCAATACGACCGGCACTGCATTTTTTATGTACGAGACCGGCGAGAGGGAGGCCCTGCGGGCAGCCCTGAGCGGCACCGAAAAGCTCGAAACGGCGGCAATAATAACCGGACCCGAGGGCGGCTTCGAGGCGTACGAAGCGGATATGGCGCGCAGGCTGGGCATGCACATATGCTCCATGGGCCCGCGCATACTCCGCTGCGAGACGGCTCCGATAGTCGCGCTGACGGCACTGATGTATGAAAGCGGAAATCTTGAATGAGCAGAAAAAGAAGTCTTTGCAAATATGTGATACCTACGATACTCAGCAGCGTCAGCTATTTTCTTTTTACGATAGTTGACGGTGTTTTTGTCGGACACGGCGTCGGAACGGACGCGCTGGGTGCGGTGAACATTGCGTTCCCGTTTGTTATGGTGGTGTGCGCTTCGTTCATGCTCACGACCATCGGCGGGGTAACGGTCACGGCAATACGCCTCGGCAGAGGTGACGAGCAGGGCGCGGACAAGGCGTTTATGCACTCCGTATCGGCAACGGCTGCCGTTGCCGCCGTACTGTGCCTTACGGGAACGCTGCTTACGCCCGTGCTGTGCCGCCTGCTCGGTGCAAACGAGGTGTTCTATCAGTATGTTTACGATTATGTTTTCTGGTACTCGGTGTTTATAATCCCGTCGGGGCTTGCAACGGCTATGCAGGGCTTCTGCCGGAACGACGGCTCGCCGGTTCTTGTTTCGGCGGCGGTCATAATCGGCACGGCGTGCAACATTTTCGGCGACTGGCTGCTCATATTCCCCATGAAAATGGGGCTTGCCGGTGCCGCCATAGCCACCGGCGTTTCGCAGACGATAACGCTTCTGATAGTGCTTTCGCATTTCGTTCTCAAGCGCGGCAAGCTGAGAATATGCCGGTTTGAGCCGGATCTCTCGCTGTATAAGAAGATTGCGGTGCGCGGGCTGCCGGAGTTTATATCGCAGCTTGCAACGCCCGTGTCGATAATCGCCATGAACTATGTGCTGCTGGCTAACATCGGCAAGATCGGCGTAAATGCCTTCTCGATAATAGGCTATGTCGCATCATTCTCGGTCGCGATATTCTTCGGCACCGCAGAGGGTCTGCAGCCGCTGTTCGGACGCAGCTACGGCGCAAAAAGAGAGCCCGACCTCAGGTACTATTTCCGTGCCGGACTCATCATAAACTTTATCGGCAGCGTTATCATATATATCGCGCTGCTGTTTGTGGGGAAACCCGTGTGTCTGCTGTTCGGAGCAGATGCCCAAACGCTTGAGTTTACGGTGCAGAGCATGCCGAAATATGCATGGGGCTTCTCGGTGATGGCGCTGAACACGATAATATCCGCATATCTGTATTCGACAAAGCGCTCGGCGCAGGCGATAGCCATGAACCTGCTGCGCAGCTTTGTATTCAATCTTTCGTGCATAATCGCTCTGCCGCGGCTTTTCGGTGCGGAGATGATCTGGTATACATTCGGAATATATGAGGCACTGGTGCTCGTCGCCGCGATAACGCTGCTGAAAATGTCCGAAAGAAACGGCATTACATTCAGATAACAGATAAAAAGCAAACATTGTGCAGTATTCCCCCGCAGGCATTGCCTGCGGGGGAACATGCTTTTTATTTGCAGGTGAAAAGAATGACCTGCCTTTCGGCAGAGATCTTTTCAAGAAGTCTCATCGCCTGCCGTGCGCGCTGCCCGTCAAGGTTTACAAGCGCGTCGTCTATGATCAGCGGGCAGCTTACGCCCTCCGGCAGTGCCAGCCTGCACACGGCAAGGCGAACCGCCAGATACAGCAGATCAAGCGTGCCGGCACTGAGATAATCGGCCTTTCTCGGCACACTGTCGCCGCTCTCGCGCACGGCAGCGGAAAAATCACGGTTGAGCATTACGGTATCATATTTGCCGCCGGTCATTTCCTGCATGTATTCCGCCGCGAGCCTGCCGAGCGCCGGAGCGAAGCGGCTCTGTATCTCCTCGTCGGCGGCCTTTAGCGTTTCTACGGCCAGCGCTATCGCGTCGTATTCGCCGGATATGACGGCATACTCGCCTTCCATATCGCGTATCTCCGAGCCGAGGACCATGGGATCACCCATTGCCGCGAGACGCCCGTTGAGCTCCGCCGTCTGCTGTGCCAGACGGCTGCACAGTGCGCGTGCCTCGGAAAGCTGCCGCGTGAGCTGTGCCGCACGGTTGTCGCCTGAGGTGAAATCAAGCTCGGAGAGCGTGCGGCTCTCGGCCTGCTCCTGCCTTGCGCGTGCTTCGGAAAGCCTCGCCGCGGCGAGCTTTTCGTCCTCCAGTGCCGTCTGGAACTGCGCATACAGGCGCTCGTATTCCTCAACGCAGGCGGATATGCCGTCACCGGACTCCGCCTTGTACTTTGAAAGCAGCTGCCTGAGCTGCTTCTCGGCATCGTGCGCGGCACTCCTTGTCCTTGAAAGCCGGACAAGCAGCAATACTGCGGCTATAGCGCAGACTCCGGCGGCACAGAACGCGTAGACCCCGTATGCCGGCAAAGCCCCTCCGAGCACGGCGGCGGCTATCGCAAGAATCATGAATATTATCACGCCGGCGGGAGAACCCTTTTGAGAGGCCTCCGCTCTGAGTGATTCGGCTTTTTCGATATCTGCGCGGCTCTCGGCTTTTACCTCGCCGGGCTGACGCTCGCCTATAACGCTCTGCCGGAGCGCGCTGCGGCACTGCTCGCGCCTGCGCACTGCGGCATCGTGCCGCTCACTTGCCGAGCTTACCTCGCCTCTGGCACCTGCAAGGCTGCTGAGCGCCTCCTTGCGCACGGCCTTGCGGCTTTCGGTCATCTCGGCTTCAAGACCTTCGCACCTGACTTTAGCTTCGCTCAGCTCCCGCGTCAGGCTCTCGCGCCGGTCGGCTATACTGCCGAGCTCGGACAGGAGCGCCTTCTTGTGCGAAAGCCCGTCCTCAAGCTCGGGAAGTTTGCCGCGGCGATTGAACCGGCGCTTACGCTGCCACTGACGCAGACGCTCATCGGCCTCCGTGTAGGAATAGTCCTCGTCGCCGCTCGTGACTATTGCGCTTATGCGCTTTTCAAGCTCGGCACTGTGCGTTACGGCGACCTTGCCCTGCTCGATGAATGCACTGCGGCGAAAAACATCGCGCTCGACGCCGGTGAGCATCTGACCGGCGTTAAGGGCCGTGAGCCCTTCGACCGGCACATTGGTTCCGGTATACACCGCCGAAAACTCCCGCATCGGCGCCGACGGCGTTTTGCTCGTGCGCACAAGCGTTATCTGCTTATCACCGAGGCTGAGCTCCATGCTGCCGCGCATCGCGGCGCCCGACCAGGGAGCATACCGCACCTTGTCCGGCAGATAGCCGGCCCGCTGGCGCTCGGAGCTGTCTATGCCGTACAGCATTGCGCGGATAAACGCGCACCATGTGCTTTTACCGCTCTCGTTCGGGGCGGATATGACATTTAGACCGGGCGTGAGCGTGAGCACCTGACCGTCAAGCTTTCCGAAGGTGGCGTCAAGCTTATTTATCACCATGTGAAACCACCTCCTCACGGTTTTCCAATGCGGCAAGACCCCAGCGTGCCGCCTGCGTTATACGCTCGCGCTCCACCGGAGCTTCAGCCGCGTCAAGCATCTTTTTAAGTCTTATAAGAAACTGACCGCGCAGATTGTCCTCACCGGCGCTTTCCCACAAATCGCGTCTGAGCGTAGTCTCGTCGCGGAGCTGGAGCGCAAAAAATTTTCCCGCGAGAGCATTTTCAATGCTGCCGAGGTCCGGAGCAGAGGAGGTCTCACCGCGCAGTATGATCCGGTATATATCATTCTCCGTGCCCTGAGGCAGAACGCGTTCAATGTCCGCAAGAGCATCGTCCGAGCCGAGCTCCGCGGTCAGTATCTCGTACCTGCGGTATGCGATTGAAACGCTTTTCAGATCGCAGCCGCTGCCGAGAGTTACTATATATACCTGCTTGTCGCCGGTTTCGTCAAAGCCGCGGCCCTCGGGACAGCCGGGCCATGCATAGTAAGTGCTTCCGGCCTTCCTTAGACCGCTGCCGGAATGGACATGACCGAGCGCAATGTAGTCCATGCCCGATGCCGCTATCTCAGCCTCGGTGATGGGGTTATAAGCCGATGCCGTGTCTACCTGACCGTGAATGCACATTATATCTCTCACGCCGTCAACCTTCTGCGGCTGGAAGCCGCGGAGCATTCCGCCGCTGTAACGGTCGCAGAATGCCGCACCCCATACTCTAACTCCCTGTATCGGCGTTATGCTCTCCGGTACGGGATTTTTAAATATGTGGATGTTTTCGGGGAACCTGACGCGCGCGTAGGGCGATCTATCGGAGTAAAAATCATGATTTCCCGGAGAAATTATGACCGGTATGCCAAGACCCCCGAATGCCTGCGCAATGTCCTCGGCAGTCTCGGCATAAGCGCTGTCCGAATCGAGAAGATCACCGGCGAGCAGTATCATCTGCACACCCTCGCCTTCGGCAAGATTGGCAATACCGTAAAGAAGCTGCCTCTGCTCGGCACGCCTTTGGGCGGCCTTCTGCGCGCCCAGCCCCTCAAACGGCGAGTCGAGGTGCAGATCCGCCGCGTGAAGCAATTTTATCTCGTTCATTTGAATCTGACTCCTTCCGCGGAAATACACCTGCCGGTCTCGGAATCTATCTCAAATATGCAGCCCTCAAGCTTTGCAGGTCCCTTCGCGGAGTCGTATCTGCGCGGAGGGTCTCCGAAAAACTTTCCGATGGACTGCTCGGGCTCAATGCCGATAACGGAGTTTACGGCGCCCGTCATACCGAGGTCGGTTATATATCCCGTGCCGTTTGGCAGCACCTCTGCGTCCGAGGTCTGAACATGGGTATGCGTTCCCCAAACGGCGCTCGCCCTGCCGTCGAGAAGAAAGCCCATGGCGCGCTTCTCGCTCGTGCCCTCGGCATGGAAATCGACGAGGATTATCTTCTCGCGTATCTCCTGCATATATCCGTCGGCAATGACAAACGGATTGTCGGTGTTTGTGTCCAGCGTGAAATGCCCCATGAGGTTCATAACGCACACATCGCCAAAGCTTGCTTTGTAAATGTCTATCCCGCGTCCCGGGCACTGCGGTGCACAGTTTGCCGGGCGCAGTATCTTGCGGCGCTCGTCAAGATACGGGCGCAGCTCGGTGCGGGTCCATGTGTGGTTGCCGAGGGTGATAACATCCGCTCCGGCATGAAGAATGGTATCTGCCTGACGCGGAGTGATTCCTACGACATTTGCGTTTTCACCGTTTACAACGACAAACGAAATGTCCAGCTCCTTGCGCAGCCTGCGCAGATTTTTCGTGAGAAAGTCAAGCCCCGGCTCTCCGCATATATCGCCGACGGCCAGTATTTTTACGGTCATAAAAATTTCTCCTCCCTTGGAGTTATGAGGTCAGTATAGCACAAATTACAGCGGTGAAGCAAAATAATTATGGTCATAATATATTTCGGAGGTGTAAACAATGAAAAAATCAAATTTTCTCATCGGCATGGGTATAGGCGTCACCGTCGGCTCGCTTGCTGGCATGGCTATGTCCGAGAGCAAAAAGTCGCCGAAGAATGTAGTCGGCAAAACTCTCAAAACCATGGGCGAGGTTGTCGACGCGGTGTCGAGCTCTATAGGTCTGTAATTATTTTTGACTATTTTGACCGAAAATAATTAAAAAAGGCTTGCATTTCCCATCCGGCTGTGCTAATATACTAAGGCGTTAAGCGATAAGCGCCGCTAGCTCAGCTGGATAGAGCGTCTGGCTACGGACCAGAAGGTCAGGGGTTCGAATCCCTTGCGGCGTGCCAA
>CAVGWF010000070.1:0-16194 GCA_963632825.1 Escherichia coli
GCATGAAGGATCGCGGCGTATACGAAACACCGGGCGGCACTATCCTCTATTTCGCACATGAGCAGCTTGAAATGCTGACCGTCGATAAGGATACCCTGCACGAGAAGAAAAAGCTCGCCATCGTCATGGCGGATCAGATATACAACGGCAAGTGGTACTCCGCTCTTACCGACGCACTCGTAGCCTTTGCAAACGAGTCGAACAAGTATGTCACCGGTTCCGTAAAGCTCAAGCTCTACAAGGGCAATATCATCCCCGCCGGAACCACCAGCCCCTATTCTCTCTACAGCGAGCAGCTTGTCACCTTCGGTGAAAGCGATTACGATCAGGCTCAGGCGGCAGGCTTTATAAACCTCTGGGGCATGCCGACGCAGGTAGAGGCGCTCCGTGAGCAGGGCAAGCTTTGATGCTTTCAAAGCAAACAACAATTTTCAGGCAAGGAAGTGACTGAGCATGGCAAAGCTTTGGGCCGGACGCACGGACGGCAGCACTGACAGTCTGGCGGATGACTTCAACTCATCCATCCCCTTTGACTGCCGTCTCTACAGGCAGGATATCACCGGCAGCATGGCTCACGCAGCCATGCTCGGTGCGACCGGAATAATAAGCGGCGGCGATGCCGAGGCTCTGATAGACGGTCTTCAGGGAATACTTGACGATCTTGACTCCGGCAAGCTGCAATTTGATCTCACCTGTGAGGATATACACATGTTTGTCGAGCAGGTGCTCACCGAGCGGCTCGGCGACACGGGGAAAAAGCTTCACACGGCGCGCAGCAGAAACGATCAGGTCGCACTCGATCTGAGGATGTATCTGCGCGGACAATGTGACGATATATCTGTACAGATAAAAGCGCTCATCGAAGCATTGTGCGAAAGAGCGCAGGAATACGGCGATGCGATAATGCCGGGCTACACCCATTTGCAGAGAGCTCAGCCCATCACCTTCGGGCATCATCTTATGGCTTACGCTATGATGCTGCTGCGCGATCTTGACAGGCTTTCCGATTGCAGACGGCGCATGAATCAAAGTCCCATCGGCTGCTGCGCCCTCGCCGGAACCACCTATCCCACCGACAGGCGCTCCGAGGCAAAGGCTCTCGGCTTCGACGGCATATGCCAGAACTCGCTCGACGGAGTTTCCGACCGCGATTTCTGCGTTGAGCTTCTCGGTTCCCTGTCGATGCTTATGATGCATCTTTCGCGGCTTTCCGAGGAGCTCATACTCTGGACGAGCTGGGAGTTCGGCTTTGTAGAGCTTTCAAACGCCTACACAACCGGTTCTTCGATCATGCCCCAAAAGAAAAATTCCGACATGGCGGAGCTCATCCGCGGGAAAACCGGGCGCGTTTACGGCGATCTTATGGGAATGCTCACCGTGCTCAAGGGTCTTCCGATGGCATACAACAAGGATATGCAGGAGGACAAGGAGGGCGTGTTTGATGCCTGCGACACCGTTTCCATGTGTCTGCCGGTAATGACCGGAATGATAAAGACCATGACCGCAAAGCCCGATGCCATGCTGAAGGCCGCACAGAAGGGCTTTATAAACGCCACAGACCTTGCCGATTACCTCGTTGTGAAGGGTCTCCCCTTCCGCAGCGCTTATAAGATCGTCGGCTCTATCGTCGGCGACTGCATAAAGGCAGGGACGGTGCTTGAAGAGCTTTCAATGGAAAGCTACAAAAAATACAGTGAGCTGTTCGGCGAAGATGTATATGAGGCCATTGACCTTGAGCAGTGTGTGAAAAGGCGCACGAGCGAGGGCGGTCCGGCAAGGCTTCAGGAACAGATAGACTATGTAAACAAGGCTTTGAAAGGAGTCTCCGAAACATGAAAAAGACAATAGCTCTTGTACTGTCCGTGCTGATGGTATGCGCACTGTTTACCGGCTGCGGCAGCAATGGCGGCAATGACAGCGAATCGGCGCTTGAAAGGGTAAAATCCGCCGGCAAGCTCACCATCGCCACCAGCCCCGATTTTCCCCCCTTTGAATCTCTCTCCGAAGACGGCAGTGTCGATGGCATTGAGATAGAGATCCTTGAGCTGATCTGCGACAGGCTCGGCGTTGAGCTTGAGATAAATCAGATGGATTTTGACTCCGTCCTCCCCGGCGTTCAGGCCGGCAGGTATGATGTCGGCGTATCCGGTATCTCGATTACCGAGAAGCGGCAGAAGAATGTGCTTTTTACCGATCCATACTGTCTTGCGGCACAGGCCATCGTTGTCACCGAGGGCAGTGATATAACCTGCAAGGCTGATCTTGAGGGCAAGAAGATCTCCGTTCAGACCGGTACGACCGCAGAGAGCTTCTGCATGGAAAACGGTTATAACGTGAGCTCCTTTGCGGCAAACAGCGACGCACAGGCGGCACTCACCAGCGGTAAGGTCGATGCATGGGTCATCGACGACCTGACCGCAGCCGACATGGTCAAGGTCTATAATGCATCCGGCGACAGTAAGCTTGTAATTCTCGACGAGGCAATGACCACCGAGCCCTACGCATTTGCATTCAGCTTCGGCAGCGAGGATCTTGTTGAGGAGATAAATTCCATCCTCTCCGAGCTCGTGGCTGACGGTACGATAGCTTCCATCTTTGAAAAGTACGAGGCTCCGTACACCTCCCCCGAAAATTCGTAAGAGACAATGATATAGAGCAACTGCTATGGGGGTCAGAAGCAAGGCTTCTGACCCTTAAGCATGTCAAACACATAAAAAAGTGCAGCTTTTCTGCACACTCTAAAACTACAACAAGAGGAGGCGTATATATGCTTTTTGTCACCGAATGGCTTACGAAGCTGCGCGAAACATTCATCGACACCGGCTACTGGACAATGATGGTCGAGGGCTTCGGCAACACCGTGATTATCACTCTCGGCGCTCTGCTCATAGGCGTCGTCATCGGTATGCTTATCGCGGTAATCAAATACTGTTCGGAGGATGTACCGGTTCTCAAGCCGCTTGCATGGCTGTGCGACGCTTATGTCACACTGATCCGCGGCATTCCCGTCGTCGTTCTGCTGCTCATCTTTTTCTTCATCATTCTCACAAAGGCTGACGGCATTACCGTCGGCATCCTCACCTTCGGTATAAACTCCGGAGCATATATGGCAGAGCTCATAAGGAGCGGAATAAATGCCGTGGATGCCGGACAGATGGAGGCAGGGCGGAGTCTCGGTATGTCGCGCCTTCAGGCAACGCGCAAGATAATTTTTCCGCAGGCTATACGCTATATCCTGCCGGCTATCGGCAACGAGCTGATAGCGCTGCTCAAGGAGACGGCAGTTGCCGGTTATGTTGCCGTCGTTGACCTTACCCGCGCCGGAAACCTCGTCAGGAACAACACCTACGATGCGGTCAATCCCCTGCTTATCGTGGCACTTACATATTTCCTGCTCGTTCTGCTGCTTACAAAGCTGCTGCGCAGGGTCGAAAGGAGGCTTTCAAAAAATGATAAGCGTAACTGATCTTTGCAAGTCGTTTGACGGTATACAGGTTTTAAACGGCATAAACCTTGAGATAGACAAGGGCGATGTCATATGCATCATCGGACCGTCCGGTTCGGGAAAATCGACTTTCCTGCGCTGTCTCAACCTGCTTGAAAAGCCAAGCTCCGGCAGCATTCTTTTCGAGGGCTGCGAGCTGACGGATAAAAGCGTTGACCTGAATAAGCACCGCCAGAAAATGGGGATGGTCTTTCAGCAGTTCAACCTGTTTCCTCATATGACGGTGCTCGATAACCTCACCTGCGCACCGGTCATGCTCAAGAAAGCCACAAAGGAGCAGGCCGAGAAAAAAGCTATGGATCTGCTGACTCGGATCGGTCTTGCCGACCGTGCGGGTGCTTGGCCCAACCAGCTGTCCGGCGGTCAGAAGCAGCGCGTTGCCATAGTGCGCGCACTGTGCATGGAACCGGATGTAATGCTGTTTGACGAGCCTACCTCGGCTCTCGATCCGGAAATGGTCGGAGAGGTGCTCGACGTTATGAAGGAGCTGGCGGTCAGCGGTATGACGATGGTCGTCGTCACCCACGAGATGGGCTTTGCGCGAGAGGTGTCCAGCCGCGTGCTTTTTCTTGACGGCGGCGTTATCGCCGAGCAGGGCACACCGGACGAGATATTCGGTGCGCCAAAATGCGAGCGTCTGCGCTCGTTCTTAGCAAAGGTTTTATAAGGAGGAGAATATGAATCCGTTTTACCGTAAGAGTTTTTTAAAGCTGCTTGACTTTAGTCCCGAGGAGATTGACTGGCTGCTTACATATGCGGCAAAGCTCAAGGCCGAGAAAAAGGCGGGTACGCCGCACAGGATCTGCGAAGGCAAGAACATTGCATTGATATTCGAGAAGACCTCAACGAGGACACGCTGCTCGTTTGAGGTAGCCGCTGCCGATCTCGGCATACACCCGGTATATCTCGATCCGAAATCGTCGCAGATTGGAAAGAAGGAATCCATTGCCGACACGGCGCGTGTACTCGGAAGGATGTTCGACGGCATAGAATATCGCGGCTATGGGCAGGAGCGCGTAGAGGCACTGGCAAAATACTCGGGAGTCCCCGTATGGAACGGACTGACAAACGAATTTCACCCCACGCAGATACTTGCCGATTTTCTCACCATTCGTGAGCATTTCGGAAGGCTTGAGGGAATAAAGCTCGTATATATGGGCGATGCACGGTACAATATGGGCAACTCTCTGATGGTCGGCTGCGCTAAGATGGGCATGCATCTTGTCACCTGCGCGCCGGAGGGCTATTTTCAGGATCCCTCGCTCACGGCGCAATGTCAGGCAATCGCCGGCAAGACAGGTGCCGTGCTGGAATTCAGCTCCGATCCGATGAGTGCGGTGGAGGGCGCCGACATTGTCTATACCGATGTCTGGGTATCCATGGGCGAGCCGGACGAGGTATGGGCAGACAGAATAGCAAAGCTTCTGCCGTATCAGGTCAACGAAAAGCTCATGGAAAATGCGGGCGCGCAGTGCCGCTTTATGCACTGCCTTCCGGCATTCCATGACCTTGAAACGGAAACCGGACGCGAGATACAGAAAAAGTTCGGCATTGACTGCATGGAGGTAACGCACGGCGTATTTGAAGGATCGCAGTCGATCGTCTTTGACGAAGCCGAAAACAGGATGCACACGATAAAAGCCGTTATTGCGGCGACATTGGTATAAAGGGGCACTATGGAAAAAGCATATTTGGTGCTCGGCAGCGGTGAGGTCTATGAGGGCCGGCGCATAGGCGCTGCCGGAGACGGCACCGGCGAGCTGGTATTTACAACAGGCATGGTCGGCTACCTTGAAACGCTCACCGATCCGAGCTACGCGGGGCAGATAATCATGCAGACCTTCCCTCTTATCGGCAACTACGGCGTTATATCCGAGGACTTTGAGGGGGCACCCGCCGCAAGGGGCTATGTCGTGCGTGAGCTGTGCGAAACGCCGTCAAACTTCCGAAGTGAATATAAGCTGGATAAATTTTTGAAGGATAACGGTATTCCTGGCATATGCGGGGTAGATACGCGTGAGATAACAAGACTCATCCGCGAAAACGGAGTTGTGAACGCGAGCATATGCTCCGCTCCCCCATCGAGCCTCGACGCCATAAACGCATACGCCGTCGCAGGAGTTGTTGCAGACGTTAGCTGCAAGCGGAAATACACTGTTCCCGCCGCGGACGAAAAGCGCTTTTCCGTGGCGCTGATAGACTACGGTGCGAAGAAGAACATAATCCGCTGTCTCAGCAGGCGCGGCTGCGAGGTGACGGTCTATCCCTGCACCGTTTCGGCAGAGGAGATACTTTCCGGCAGGCATGACGGGCTCATGCTCTCAAACGGTCCCGGTGATCCCGAGGAGAACGTCTACTGCATCGCTCAGATAAAGATGCTTATCGGAAAAATGCCCGTATTCGGCATTTGCCTTGGACATCAGCTCACGGCACTTGCCATGGGCGGTAAGACCGTGAAGCTCAAGTACGGTCACCGCGGCGGTAATCAGCCGGTTCATGCTCCCGACAGCGGCAGAACATATATCAGCAGTCAGAATCACGGCTACGCCGTCGTGAGTGAAAGCCTCGGCGGCACGGCACGCGAGATATTTACAAACGCAAACGACGGAAGCTGTGAGGGACTGGAGTATCCCGGTATGAGCTGCTTTACGGTGCAGTTTCATCCGGAGGCCTGCTCGGGACCGAAGGACACTGAATTTCTTTTCGACCGCTTTATCGCCATGATGGGAGGTGCGCAGGATGCCTAAGGACAAAAGCATACACAAGGTACTGGTCATAGGCTCCGGACCTATCGTTATCGGTCAGGCGGCCGAATTTGACTACGCCGGAGCCCAGGCCTGCCGCATACTCCGCGAGGAGGGCATAAATGTTGTCCTCGTAAACTCAAACCCTGCGACCATAATGACCGACAAGCAGCTTGCCGACGAGATATATCTCGAACCGCTCACCGCACAGACCGTTGCGCGCATAATCGAAAAGGAGCGCCCCGACAGTCTGCTGGCAGGTCTCGGAGGTCAGACCGGTCTTACCATCGCAATGCAGCTAAGCCGTGACGGTACGCTCGCAAAATACGGCGTTCGCCTGCTCGGAACGGACATTGACGCTATAGATAAGGCCGAGGACCGTGAGCTTTTCCGCGAGACGCTTCAGAAAATGGGACAGCCGCTCATCCCGTCTGCCACGGCAGATGACCTCGGCACGGCGCTGAGGATAGCCTCTGAGATAGGCTATCCCGTCATCGTTCGTCCGGCATTTACTCTCGGAGGCAGCGGCGGCGGCATTGCCGAAACGGAGGATGAGCTGCGCATTATAGCAAAAAGCGGACTTGACATGTCCCCTATCACGCAGATCCTTGTCGAAAAATGCATCTCCGGCTGGAAGGAGATAGAGTTTGAGACCATGCGCGACAGTGCCGGAAATGTTATTGCCGTCTGCTCAATGGAAAACCTTGACCCCGTAGGCATACATACGGGAGATTCCATAGTTGTTGCTCCTGCGCTCACACTGGCGGACAAGGAATACCAGATGCTGCGTTCGGCAGCGCTGGATATAATATCCGAGATAGGCATTGTCGGCGGCTGCAACTGTCAGTTTGCTCTCAATCCCGACAGCTTTGAGTACGCCGTTATCGAGGTAAACCCCCGCGTGTCGCGCTCCTCTGCTCTTGCATCGAAGGCGACCGGCTACCCTATCGCAAAGATCAGCACGCGCATAGCGCTCGGCTATACGCTTGACGAGATAAAAAACGATATTACCGGCAAGACCTGCGCCTGTTTCGAGCCCACTCTCGACTATGTTGTCGTGAAGCTGCCCAAGTGGCCGTTTGACAAATTTGCAGGCTCCAGCCGCAAACTCGGCACGCAGATGAAGGCGACCGGTGAGGTAATGGCAATAGCGCCCTGCTTTGAGATGGCGCTTATGAAGGCAGTGCGCGGAGCGGAGATATCCCTTGACACATTAAACGCCGCACCGCTGAGTGCATCCCCCGTAACGGAACGCCTGCATGAGCAGAACGATCACCGCATATTCACGGTATTCGAGGCTATAAAATCCGGCATTTCGCTTGAAACGATACATGATATAACCAAGATAGACCTGTGGTTTCTGAGTAAGCTGAAGGTGCTCGCCGACTACGAGGCAGAGCTTGCCGCCGGTATGAGCACGGAGCTTTACCTGCGCGGCAAGCACCTCGGCTACACGGACGATGCACTTAAAAGACTGAGCGGCGCTGTCAGCCTGCCCGAGTTTCACATGAGCTATAAAATGGTAGATACCTGCGGTGCGGAATTCGACGCGCAGACGCCGTACTTCTATTCCTGCTGTGAAAAGGTCTGCGAGGCGCGCTCCTTCGGCCGCAGCGGAAAGCCCGTCGTCATGGTTCTCGGCTCGGGACCGATACGCATAGGTCAGGGCATAGAATTTGACTACAGCAGCGTGCACTGCGTATGGACGCTGCGCGAGATGGGCTATGATGTCGTCATCGTAAACAACAACCCTGAGACCGTCTCCACCGACTATGACACCGCCGACAGGCTCTACTTTGAACCGCTCACACCGGAGGATGTCATGAACATCATAAATGTTGAGCATCCCGTGGGCGTTGTCGTCGCCTTCGGCGGTCAGACCGCAATAAAGCTAACGCAGTTCCTCGACAAGTCCGGCATCGCCATTTTGGGCACCTCGGCAGAGAGCATAGATATCGCCGAGGACCGCAGCCGCTTTGACGCGCTGCTTGAAAGCTTCGGCATAAGCCGTCCAAAGGGCATGGGTGTCAGCTGTCTTGAGGAAGCGCTTGACGCAGCGCAGACGCTCGGCTATCCCGTGCTGCTTCGTCCCTCCTATGTAATAGGCGGTCAGAACATGACCATTTCCCGTTCGCCCGAGCAGACCGAGAGGTATATGAGGACCATACTCTCAGGCGGCATAGACAATCCCGTGCTTGTTGACAAATACATGCCGGGCACCGAAATAGAGGTCGATGTCATATCAGACGGCGAGAGCGTTCTTATCCCCGGCATCATGGAGCATATAGAACGCGCCGGTGTTCACAGCGGCGACTCAATAGCCGTATACCCTCCCTATAACCTCAGCGACAAGGATCTTGACAAGATATGCGCCTGCTCTCAGAAGCTTGCGCTCGCACTTGGCACAAAGGGGCTTGTCAACATCCAATACCTCATTTATCAGGACGAGCTGTATGTCATTGAGGTAAATCCGCGCGCATCGCGTACCGTGCCGTACATAAGCAAGGTGACTGATGTGCCAATGGTCGATCTCGCTTCAAAGATCATGCTCGGAGCAAAGCTCCGTGATCTCGGCTACGGCAGCGGTCTGCATCAGACTCCACCGTACTTTGCCGTTAAGGTGCCTGTATTCTCCTTTGAGAAGCTATCCGATGCCAACTCCATTCTCGGTCCTGAGATGAAGTCCACCGGCGAGGTGCTCGGCATAGGCAAAACGCTGGCCGAGGCACTGTTTAAGGGTCTTACGGCTGCGGGCTTCCGCGTTCCGTCGCTGCACGGCGGCAGCCGTCCGGGCGTCCTGCTGAGTGTTGAAACAAATGACTATCAGGATATCATATCGCTTGCGCGGCGCTTCTATCAGATGGGAATGAAGCTGTATGCGACAGTCGGCACTGCGGAGGCTATAGCCAGTCTCGGCATCAGAGTAACGCCCGTGCACAACGCAACCGAAAGCGGCGAGCTCCACGGTCTCATGGAAAGCGGCGAGCTGTGCTATATAATTTACACCGGTGCCGTAAAGGACGCCACAATGGGCGACTACATCTCCCTGCACCGCCGCGCCATGCAGCTCGGTATTCCCTGCCTGACCTCGCTCGACACGGCAAACGCTCTTGCGCAGATGATGGAGAGCCGCTACAGCCAGAACAGCACCGAGCTTGTCGATATAAACGCCATGCGCAAGTGGCGCAGGCGCATAAGCTTCACGAAGATGCACAGCTGCGGCAACGACTATATCTTCATAGAGAACTTTGACAACGGCATAAGCTGTCCGGAATCGCTTTGCGTGAGTCTCTGTCAGCCGCATTACGGCATAGGCGGCGACGGTATAGTGCTTATCGAAAGCTCAAGTATAGCTGATGTAAAAATGCGCTCGTTCAACCGCGACGGCTCTGAGGGCAAGATGGCCGGCAACAACATTCGCTGTGTGGGCAAGTACATGTACGACGAGGGATATATCCGCCGGGAGTATATAAGTGTCGAGACTTGCAGCGGCATACACCGTCTGCGTCTGTTCGTGCGCGACGGCAAGGTCAGCTCGGTGCTTGTCGATATGGGCAGTGCAGAGCTGCGTGCCGAAAAGATACCGGCGGTATGCAGCAGCGAAAGGATGATAAACTACCCTCTGACGGTCGGAGGCAAGGAATACCTTGTGAGCTGCGTGTCGGTAGGAAATCCGCACTGCGTTGTGTTCTGCGACGCGATAGATGCACTGGAGCTTGATAAGATCGGGCCCGCCTTCGAGTTCTCACCCGCCTTCCCCGAGAGGATAAACACCGAGTTTGTCCGCGTTGTTAACAAAACCACCCTGCGAATGCGCGTGTGGGAGCGCGGCAGCGGTGAAACGCTCGCCTGCGGTACCGGCGCGTGTGCGGCCGTTATTGCAGCCTGCGAGTCCGGCTACTGCGACAAGGGAAGCGATGTTACCGTGAGTCTTCTCGGCGGCGAGATGACGGTAAACTATACCGACGGCGGCGTAACGCTTCTCGGCGACGCGACCGAGGTCTACCGCGGCAGCTTCGAATACTGACGGCATGAAAAATACCGCTGCGATCACATGATCGCGGCGGTATTTTTCATGCTCAGCGGCAGCGGAAAGATACTGGCTGCCGCCGAGAGCAAAAAAACCTCCCTTGTCCTTACCGACAAAGGAGGTCTATCTGGCAGCGGATGAAGGATTCGAACCCTCACAAACGGAGTCAGAGTCCGGTGTGCTACCATTACACAAATCCGCTAAGCGCAAAAGCTATTATACAGTAAAATCGGAATTTGTCAATACCTAATCCGAAATTTTTAAATAAAAGCTGCGGCCGTATTTGACCGCAGCTTTGTTCTTATTGATATTCCTTATCTTACGATGAAGTTAACGGAGGTGTCGCCCTGCTCGTCAACGCCGAACTCGTAGTCCTTGCCGGGCAGGATCGCGTTTACGATGATGCCGACGATGGAAGCCACTGCGAGACCGGAGAGGGAGACGATGCCGATCTGGATGCTGCCGACGGAGTAGTTGATGCCGATCGCAAGAACGAGGATGAGAGCTGCCACGATGACATTGCGGCTGTTGGTGAAGTCAACCTTGTTCTCAACGACATTGCGGACACCGACCGCGGAGATCATACCGTAGAGTATCAGGGAGATGCCGCCGATGGTCGCAGTGGGCATTGCGGTGATGAGAGCCGCAAACTTCGGGCAGAAGGAGAAGATTATCGCAAAGCAGGCTGCTATGCGGATAACGCGGGGGTCATATACCTTGCTGAGTGCGAGAACGCCGGTGTTCTCACCGTAGGTTGTGTTTGCGGGTGCACCGAAGAGAGCTGCAAGGCTTGTTGCAAGACCGTCGCCCAGAAGGGTACGGTTGAGGCCGGGGTCAACGACATAGTTCTTGCCGACCGTGGAGGATATCGCGCAGATATCGCCGATGTGCTCGACCATGGTGGCCAGAGACAGCGGAACGATGGTGAACACGGCGCTCAGGAGCATGCCGGTGTCAACATCCATATTGAACAGATGGAACACGCTTTTTTCCCATACGATGGGCAGTCCGAACCATTTTGCAGCCGCAACCGTTTCTGCGACATTTGCTCTCGCGGCGGGATCAACAATGACGGCGATAAGGTAAGAGCCGAGAACGCCGAGGAGGATGGGAATGATCTTTGCCATGCCCTTGCCCCAGATGTTGAAGTAGATGACTATAATTATGGCGGATGCTGCTATGAGCCAGTTGGAGTTGCAGTTGTTGATAGCCGAGGAGGACAGGATCAGTCCGATGCAGATGATGATGGGACCGGTGACTATCGGGGGGAAGAACTGCATGACCTTCTTTACGCCGTAGGCCTTGAACAGGGCCGCGAGGACGGCGTACATAAGTCCCGCGCAGGCAACGCCGAAGCAGGCGTAAACGAGCAGGTCGCTGTTTACGGGGACTCCTGCGGAGGAGTCAAAGCCGGTGATGGCATTGTAGCCGCCGATGAATGCAAAGGATGAGCCGAGGAATGCCGGAACCTTGCGCTTTGTCAGCAGGTGGAACAGCAGAGTGCCGAGACCTGCAAACAGCAGAGTCGTTGCAATGTCTATACCTGTAAGGATGGGGACGAGAACAGTTGCGCCGAACATTGCGAACATGTGCTGAAGTCCGAGAATCAGCATTCTCGGTTTGCCAAGGGTGCGTGCGTCGTACACGGGTCCATTAATCACGGTTTTTTCTTTCATTAGTGATTGTACCTCTCTTAGTGTAGTTTTGATTTATATAAAGGGTATTTGCTGACTGTATCATTCCGTCTCCATAAGATACACGCCTGTTTCGCCGTCAAACTCCGGCAAACGGACCTCTATGAGCTCCGAGCGTGAGGTGGGGACATTCTTACCGACATAGTCGGCTCTTATCGGCAGCTCGCGGTGACCGCGGTCGACAAGCACCGCAAACTGGATGCTGCGCGGACGGCCGGCGGAAAACACCGCCTCTATTGCGGCTCTGGCTGTCCTTCCGGTGTAGAGCACATCATCGACCAGAACAACGCTTTTATCGTTCACATCCGTGCCGATATCGGCTCTGAGCAGGACGGGCTGCTCGCTCTCGCGGCTGAGATCGTCGCGGTAGAAGCGGATATCAACGCTGCCGCAGGGCACTTCTGCATCCTCGATCTTTCTTATGTTATCCCGGATGCGCTCGGATATGGGCACTCCCCTTCTGCGGATGCCGATGAGCACCACATCATCTACGCCCTTGTTCTTCTCGGTTATCTCGTGGGATATTCTCATAAGCGCACGGCTCATTGCCGCCTCGTCCATAAGTCTTGCCTTGAGCTTCACTGTATCACCCCGAACAAAAGAAAATCGCCCTGCCGAAAACCGACAAGACGCACAAGAACATGTCCCCCAAGCATGAGGGATACACAATATCTGCGATTTTGCCGGCTTCACGGAACCGCCTTAAAAATCTTTTCTATGAGATTATACTTGCTTATTAACAGTTTTGCAACACCTTTTTTCCTTTTCGGACGATATTACAAAACCCACGGCAAATTGCCGCGGGTTTTAGCTTATTTTGCTACATTATATACATCCTCGCGCAGATGAAGGAAGGTCGGAAGCTGTCTGCGCACCGAGGTGACCTCGTCAAGATCTATATCGCAATAGAGTATCTGCTCTTTCTCGTCGCACGACGCGAGCACCATACCGAAGGGACCTGCGACGGTGGAATGACCCCAGCACTCATAGTCAAAGCCCTCATACCGTGCTGCCGATGCACCCACAAAGTAGAGCTCATTATCCATGGCTCTCGCACGGATGCTCAGCTCCCAGTGTCGGGGACCTGTGGTCATATTAAACTGAGCCGGGCAGAATATCACCTGTGCACCGCGCTTTGCCTCGGCGCGGGCAAGCTCCGGAAAGCGGATGTCAAAGCAAACCATAACTCCCATTTTGCCGAAGCGGGTATTGAAAACGGTGATCTCATTTCCCGCAGCAAAGCTGTTGGATTCCTTGAATCTGACTCCACCCTCAATATCAACATCAAAAAGGTGGACCTTTCTGTGTCTGGCTATCTGCTCTCCGTTCTCGTCATACACAAAGCAGGTGTTGTACAGCACATCCCCGCACTTTTCAGGCACCGAGCCGCCAACGAGGATAACTCCGTTTTCTCGCGCCCAGTGTGACATCGCCTCCCTGCTTTCACCGTTCTCGGCAGCGGCAAACCGGTGGAAATACTTCTTTGAGTACGGGCAGTTCCACATCTCCGGCAAAACGACCGCTGCTGCGCCGTTTTTTGCAGCCTCGGCTATCATACGCCGAGCCTTATCCATGGTAAGCTGCTTATCAAGCTCAGTTCTGAGCTGGATAACGGCTAACTTAAGCTTTTTTTCCATTGTATTCACCTCAAAGGCAGTTTTTAAGATAAGAAGCTATATCAAATTCTTCGGTGAGTGCGTCCCTGCGCAGATACAGCGGGTGGTGCGGATGTCCCTTGACGGATTTCCTTCCCACACTGTACCACTTTGCCTCATATTCTTCGCCGATGCGTACCATGTCGAGGACGCAGTTTCTGAGATACGGGCGCTTTTCTATTATAGTCCCCCATGCTGCCCACACGGCGGGTCGCACACCCTCGCCCACATTTTTCAGTATGTACTCAAATGCCCGCATATTCTCGCAATGCAGCTTTTCGTTGAGCTCAGTGTCCATATCGTCTGGATTAGTTGCGCGCTGGGCATAGACATTGAACATCATCCAGCTGTCATATCCGTTGCCCTGCGCAATTCGTGCAACGCTTTTAAGCGTGTTGTCAAGGTCATCCGGGGCGGCGGTGGACGGGTTTATTCCGATGCAGATGAGCGGATTCCTGCCGCGGGTGCCAAGGATATAACGGTAGTCGGCATAATGATCGGGCACATACAGCCATTTATCCGCATCATAATCTCCTCGGCTGCCTGACTCTGCAAGCGCCTCATCAAAGCTCTCGACATTGAGCAGGCTGCTTTCACAGCTCGGTATGTGCATTATTTTACCGCCTCAAGCAGAGCGTCCACTCTATCGGTATCCTCCCAGCGAACGCCGAGGTCTGTGCGGCCCATGTGACCGTAGGCTGCAAGCCTTCTGTAGATGGGCTTTTTGAGGTCAAGGTCGCGGATTATCGCGGTCGGGCGCAGGTCGAACACCTTGTTGACGGCTTGCGCAAGCTTCTCGTCGGAGACCCTGCCGGTGCCATAGGTATCGACCATGACCGAAACGGGGCGCGCAATGCCGATGGCATATGCAAGCTGGACAAGGCACTTGTCGGCAAGACCGGCGGCTACGATGTTCTTTGCGACATAGCGGGAGGCATACGCCGCACTGCGGTCGACCTTGGTGGGATCCTTGCCGGAGAATGCGCCGCCGCCGTGAGGCGCGCTGCCGCCGTAGGTGTCGACTATTATCTTTCTGCCGGTAAGACCGGAGTCACCCTGAGGTCCGCCGATGACGAAGCGTCCGGTCGGGTTTACATAATACTTAGTGCTCTCGTCGATAAGCTCAGCAGGAACGCTGGGCTTTATGACAAGCTCGATCATGTCGCTGCGGATCTGCTCAAGGCTGATGTCAGGAGAATGCTGGGTGGAAAGGACAACGGTGTCAACGCGCACGGGCTTTCCTGCATCGTCATACTCAACGGTGACCTGAGTTTTGCCGTCGGGACGCAGATAGTCGACCACTCCCCGCTTTCTGACATCGGCAAGACGCTTTGCTATCCTGTGGGAAAGACTTATTGCAAGAGGCATGAGCTCAGGAGTCTCCCTGCAGGCATAACCAAACATCATGCCCTGATCGCCGGCGCCGTTATCGAGCTCGGCTTCCCCTTTCTCCTTGGCTTCGAGCGACCTGTCAACGCCGAGTGCGATGTCAGCCGACTGTTCGTCGATGTTGGTGATAATGCCGCAGGTGTCGCAGTCAAAGCCGTATTTTGCGCGGTCGTAGCCTATCTCGCGGATAACATCGCGCGCTATCTTGGCAATATCGACATAGCACTCGGTGCTTATTTCACCCATAATATGCACAAGTCCGGTGGAGACGGTGGTCTCGCAGGCTACACGGCCGTTGGGGTCGTTTTCAAGGATGGCATCGAGAACTGCGTCCGAAATCTGGTCGCAGATCTTGTCGGGATGACCCTCTGTCACGGATTCTGATGTAAACAGTCTTTTGCTCATTTTCTTTTCCTCCGAAAATTTTATTTCCGAACACTCAGGCAATTAAAAAAACTCCGTCTGACCGACGGAGCAGCAAGTTTGGTCATAAGCCTCATCTTTCGATAATCACCGCCGGATTTGGCACCTTGCCTTCGCAGGTTGCCGGGCTTCACAGGGCCGTTCCCTCCACCACTCTTGATAAGGTGTTCAGTTTTCCTTAGCATTATAGCAGATACGGCGGTTTTGTCAAGCTCTATTTTCTATAGTGACAAAAAACCGCATATGCTGTATAATGCTGTTATTAAATTATCGGAGGCAGAGCCATGATAATCGTTTTGAAGCATGATGCGGCCCCGGAGCAGGTCGAGGATCTGAGATGCTGGATCCGCTGCCATGACCTCGAAGTTCAGACCGTCAAGGGCGGTCATCAGAGCGTTCTGGTCGTTATCGGCGATGCGGACAGGCTGGATGTTTCCTATATAGAGGATCTGGACACGGTTTCGTATGTGAAGCCGATCTCACAGCCGTATAAGCTTGCGGGGCGTGAATTGCACAATGAGAGCACCGTTATAGATATCGGCGGCGTCAAAATAGGCGGCGGGCATTTTGCGATGATCGCGGGACCTTGCTACGCCATTTTATAAATAATAAAATCCTTGACATCGCCGGTGGGCTATGCTATTATATTTCAGCGGCAATGTGCAGAAGTACCCAAGAGGCCGAAGGGGCTCCCCTGCTAAGGGAGTAGGCGTGTAAAAAGCGCGCGAGGGTTCAAATCCCTCCTTCTGCGCCA
>CAVGWF010000071.1:0-4867 GCA_963632825.1 Escherichia coli
TGTTTTCCATCGTCGGCATGTCCGTCACGGCCTTTCTCATGATCTTCTACCCCGCCATTTCGCGTCATATAAAGCGCAAGAAGCTCATGACCATCCTCGCCTGCATCTCCATGGTCGGCTACGCGCTCATGCTTGTCGCGGGTCTCGCTCTGCCTTCGACTATGCTCAAGTTCTGGATGATAACCGCCGGCTATGCGATTTCAAACTTCGGCCAGTACGGCTATTATCTCATAATGATGATATCCATCATAAACACCGTCGAGTATAACGAGTACCGCACCGGCTCGCGTGACGAGGCGATAATCACCTCCCTGCGTCCCTTCCTTACGAAGCTTGCCTCCGCGCTGACCGTTCTCATAACAAATCTCAGCTATATCATCTTCGGCGTGACACAGTACACAAACCGCATATCCGACTTTGAAAACGAGTGCGCGCGCAATCTCATCTCCGAGCAGGACAAGATAGCCGCCATCGACAATGTCATCGCCGGCATAGAGCCGGGCAAGACGCTGGCGCTGCTGCTGTGCATGATCCTCATCCCCTGCGTGCTCATGCTTCTGAGCTACTTCCTGTACAGAAAGCACTACACGCTCGACGAGGACGAGTACGACCGCATCTGCGGCGAGATCGAGCAGCGCAAGGCGGAAAAGGCATGAGCATAACGGATCTTGCACTGCGTCTTGCCGCGCCACTGCCGCGCCTCGAAGGCTTCGAGCGGTATCTGTTTATCGGTCCGCATCCGGACGATATCGAGATAGGCGCCGGTGCCGCCGCCGCGAAGCTCGCCGGCATGGGAAAAACGGTCGCGTTTTTGTGCTGCATCGACGGCAGATACGGCTCACCGCTCATTCCGCCGGAGGAGCTTGTGCCTATCCGGCAGGCTGAGGCGCACGCCTCCGCGCTCGCGCTGGGCATTGAGGATGTGCGCTTTCTTCCGTTCTGCGACGGCGGATTTTACGGACTCGACGAGCTGAAAAGTGCCATTGCAAAGGTCGTTGGCGAGTTTAAGCCCGATGTCATACTCTGCCCCGACCCTCAGGTCAAAAGCGAATGCCACCCCGACCATCTTAATGTCGGCAGGGCAGCGTCAGAGATCGCATATTTTGCGCCGTACTCCGGCATAATGGCGCGCCGGGGTGCGGAGTCCGCTCCGGTGAAGGCTGCCGCATATTTCATGACCGCCTCGCCGAACCGATATATCAGAACCTCAGGGGAGCTTCTTCGGCGGCAGCTCGATGCGATATTTTCCTGCCACAAGAGTCAGTTTCCCGACGGCAGCTCCGAGGGCAGGGCGATAGCTCTGTACCTGCGCATCCGCTCGCTCGACTTCGGTCTGCGCTGCGGTGCTCTCCATGCGGAGGGCTTCCGCGTGCTCGATGTTACCCGAATGCACTGTCTTCCCGAGGCCGGGAAATAGAAAACGGCATCATTTGATACACTGAAAATCTCGGCAGCACATTGTGTATTGCCGAGATTTTCGCGTTGAAAAACATTGTGGTGCATGGTATTATCAAAGGCATGGAACAGTTAAAGAAAAACGATACATTTGAAGTGAGCATCGAGGCGTATAACTCCTCGGGCAGCGGCGTTGCCAGAGCTTCCGGCAGGGCGGTTTTCGTGCCGCGCACGATAGTCGGCGAACGGTGGAGGATCGTCATCGTCAAGGTCACGGCAAGCGCCGTGTACGGCAGAGCGGTCGAGCCCATAGAGCTGTCGCCGGAGAGACGGGAGCCCGAGTGCGGGCACTGCCTGAGGTGCGGCGGATGCAGCCTGTGGCACATGAGCTATGCCGAGGAGCTGCGCTTTAAGCTTGGGCGCGTCAACGATGCGTTTTCCCATATAGCGCGGCAGAGCATTACTGCCGAGCGGATAACCGGAAGCGACAGTATTTATCATTACCGCAACAAGGGCATTTACGCAGTGCGCGAGGTCGGCGGCAGGGCGTGCAAGGGCTTTTTTGCTCCCCGCAGCCATGATATCGTGCCGGTTTCTCACTGTCTTATCCAGAGTGAGCTTGCGGACAGGACCGCCGGGAGCGTAGTGCGGTTCATGAACGAAAACGGCATCCGCGCCTATGACGAGGCGTCAAGGCGCGGGCTCGTGCGTCATGTGTACCTCAGGCGCGCCGTCAAAACGGCTGATGCCGTCGCCGTGATCGTCGCCGCGGGCGGCTTCGGAGCAAAAACGCAGAAGCTTATAGAGCATCTGCGGGCAGACTGCCCCGAGCTCAGCGGTATAGTCTTAAATGTCAACAAAAGCACGGGAAACACGGTGCTTGCCGGCTCGTTCCACACGCTTTGGGGCAGAGCTTCCGTTAACGACGGTCTGTGCGGCATAAGCTATGAGCTTTCGCCTCAGGCGTTTTATCAGATAAACCCGCCCCAGGCGGAGCGGCTTTACCGCAGGGCCGCGGAATATGCCGCGCTGACCGGTCGTGAGACGGTTCTCGACATGTACTGCGGCGCGGGAACGATAAGTCTGCTTCTGGCGCAGAGCGCGGGCAGGGTGATCGGTGCCGAGATAATACCCGAGGCGGTCGAAAACGCGCGGGCGAACGCCGTGCGAAACGGCACGGCAAATGCCGAGTTTATCTGTGCCGACGCGTCCGAGGCTGCCGAGAGGTTTTTAAGCGGCGGGATATGCCCCGAGGTCATAGTCGTCGATCCTCCGCGCAAGGGAATGGACGCAGCGGCGGTGCGCGCCCTGTGCGGCATGGCGCCGGACAGGGTGGTGTATGTCTCCTGCAATCCTGCAACGCTCGCAAGGGACATAACGGTTTTTGAAGACTGCGGCTATTCGCTGACGCGCGCCGAAGCGTTCGACCTCTTCCCCCGCACGAGCCATGTCGAGACGGTATGTCTGCTAACCATTGACAAATAAGGATCTTCGATGCTTTTGGCGCGTAGAAATGGGCTTTTTTCAAATGCTTCAGCAGCGTTTTCTTCCATTTGTTCAGTATTGTGAATTTTCCTCATGCGAAGCATGATACGGCACGAGAAATTTTAGGCCTCGCTTCAAAATTGTTTGGGAAAAGGCGGTAGACGATGTTAAGCTAAGGCAAAATGCAAAAGCAAGCTCCCCATCGTCGGATGTTTCCGGTGATGGGGAGCTTATTTGCACCCGTATTCCATTATTCAACGGTACCCGCGCCGCACCGGGCTCAGGCTTTTTTCTCGAACAGCATATCAAGGTCGCAGTCGGCATTTATGCCGGGGACCTTGCCGGTGTAGCTGTACTGCCACACCTCATGGGCATAGTAGAAATAGGGATAACTGCCGATGCCTACGCCCCAGATAACATAGTCCTGAAGCCGCGCAAGGTCGTAGCCGTAGTACCCCGTGGCGTTATACACATAAACGCCCGCCTCGTATCCTGCGGCTTTTATCTCCTCGCAGAACGCAACGGCGCAGTCTGTCAGCGTTTCATTCCCGACCTCGTCGGTGCGCGCCTCATCGTTTCCGATGCGCTCCCAGTCGAAAAATACCGGCAGGTCAAGCTCGCGTCCCTGAAGCATCTGCACAACAAACTGTGCCTCACGGCGGGCCTCTTCCTCGCTTATCGCCTGAGAGAAAAAATAAACGCCGACGCGCAGACCGGCGCTCTCTGCACCGTCTACATTTTTAATGAGGTTATCGTCCTCATACAGCTCGCCGCTGCCGTAATATGTACCGCCGGCACGGATAATGGCAAAGCGAACGCCGCTGTCATAGACCTGCTGCCAGTCAATATCGCCCTGATACGACGAAACATCAACGCCGCGGCTTGCCGTGTACTCGTTTCCGACATAGGTGAGGCTTCCGTTCGGATCGGTAACAAAATCCTCCTCGGTAAGGCCGTTTGTCGGAACGCCCTCCTGAGGGGTTATCCACACATAGCTTTCGCCGTTATACACCTGCACCATACCGTAATGCGGATCGGATACCTCCGCCTCGCGCTGCTGACGGTGCTGAATGAAGGTAAATATCGCCAAAGTAAGTGCGGCAATTGCGATGACTATGCAAACGGGTCTTATCCCGCTGCCCTTTCGGGTTTTTCTCTTTGTCTTTCTCATGCCGCCATTTTATCACGGCACATGCAATGTGTAAAGTTAACTTTCTTCCAACGATGCCAGAAGCGTTCTGCCTCCGTAGCTCAGGCTGTTTTTAAGGCGCTCGCGGGCGCGCTTGAGCGTACGGCTTACGCTGGATATATGCAGTCCGAGCTCGTCTGCGATCTCCTGCATCGGCATCTGCTCAATATAGTACATGGAAACGAGCTGGCGCTGGCGCCTTGTAAGCTCCGTGTTTATCGCCCGATGCATGGCTCCGGCTGTTCCTCCCGATGAGGCGGTTATGTATTTGATATACTGCCGCAGCGCCATATACTCCTCCTGCTTAGCAAACATATTCGTTTTCTTCTCCTGCATTTTCTTCATCTCCGTAATAGTTTTCAAGATACCTTGATATTGCCATGCTGTCGCGCATCATGCCGGTGAGTATGCATATCCTGCGGCGCATCCTCAGCCGGTCGATCTCGCACATGGGCTCTGTCTCAATGCGGCTTTTCAGCTCCGCGATCCTTCTGCGCAGCGCCTGCGCGCCTTCGTAGTACTCTCCTGAAAGCTCGATAAGTTTCATCCTTTTCCTCCTTGGTATTGTAAAGAACAAAAAATTAAAATTTTATGTTGACAAACCGAATGCGGTTTGCTATTATATGTGAGCCGGTATCGTGCTGGTGTAGCTCAGTTGGTAGAGCAGCTGATTTGTAATCAGCAGGTCGGGGGTTCGAGTCCGTCTACCAGCTCCACCTTCTGACAAATTGCATATGGGGGAATTCCCGAGTGGCCAAAGGGGACAGACTGTAAATCTGCTGGCAATGCCTTCGGTGG
>CAVGWF010000072.1:0-33825 GCA_963632825.1 Escherichia coli
AGCGGCGTTGCCGCTATGGTGCACAGGATAAGCAGCGGCAGGTATGACAGAAGCTGATAAACGGTGCCGCTGCTGCAAAGGGCAGCGCCGCCGAGCATGACCTTGAAAAATGCCCAGCCCCTGCCGATGTCCTCGAAGGAAAACAGCACCCAGCTCACCGCGACGCACAGGAGCGTGTACACATGTCCCAGCACGGCGGGAGCCTTTTTGAGCTTGTCAAGCAGAAAGAATTTTTCGATTATCAGGATAATGCCGAAATATACGCCCCAGAGAACATAGTTCCAGCTCGCACCGTGCCAGAAGCCGGTGAGCAGCCACACGATCGCAATATTCCGAAGCTGCACCGCAAGACCCTTTTTGTTGCCGCCCAGAGGGATATAAACATAATCTCTGAACCATGTTCCCATGGAGATATGCCAGCGCCGCCAGAACTCGGTGACGCTTTTTGAGATGTACGGATAATTGAAGTTTTCGAGGAAATCAAAGCCGAGCATCTTGCCCAGACCGATCGCCATATCCGAGTAGCCGGAGAAGTCAAAGTATATCTGGAAGGCAAAGGCGATTATCCCGAGCCATGCGGACACTACGGTAAGCTCCGCCGATGCAGATACCGTGCTCCACAAAAGACCTATGTTGTTTGCAAGCAGCACCTTTTTGCCGAGGCCGCAGACAAAGCGCTTTACGCCCTCGCCGAATTTATCAAAGGAATGCGTGCGCTCGTCGATCTGGTCGGCTATGGTCTGGTAGCGGACGATGGGGCCGGCTATAAGCTGCGGGAACAGTGCAACATATGCTCCGAAGGATATGATGTTGTTCTGCACCCTTGCGTCGCCGCGATAGACATCAATGGTATAGCTCATCGTTTGAAATGTGTAGAAGGAAATGCCGATGGGCAGCGGCAGCTCAAGAAGAGGTATGGAGCTTCCGAAAATGCCGTTTACCGTGCCGATGAGAAAATCTGCGTACTTAAACAGGCAAAGAACGCTGAGATTCACAATAACCGACACGAGAAGTCCGAGCCTTGCCCTCCGCGTGCCGCGGTGCTTATCCACCGCCCTGCCGCAGCAGTAGTCCAGAACGGTGGATAAGATCATCAGTCCGACATATACAGGCTCGCCCCATGCATAAAACAGCAGACTGAACGCAAAGAGTATTGCGTTTTTGGCTTTTTTCGGAGCAAGGAAGTATACCGTCAGAACGCAGGGCAGGAACCAAAGAAGAAATGTCAGACTTGAAAATACCATGTCTTAATCGGCAATAAAACCGGTGGCCTTGCCGTCGTCCTCGGGAACCACGGCGGAGTTTGAAGGCAGCGTGCCGAAAAGATCCTTTAACGCGGTGTCGATCTTTGCGTACTCGGAAACGGCAAGCTTTGCCTCTGCCTCGCTGTCATCGCCGTCATAGCTTGCGCCGGCAATGATGTACAGAACATAGTCGTCGTACTGATAGATGCGCGCATTCATTACCTTGGCGGTGCCGAAGGGATACTGACGGATGTAATCGACCGTCTGCGCATAGTAGGTGTTGAGCGCCTTCACTGCGTCATCGGCATAGCCGTCCTTGGTTTTGAGCACGATCACGGTGTCGGGATTCACGCTTCCGATGGAATTTTGCTTTGCGACGCAGCTTTCGACCTTGCTCATGTCAAGCTGCCAGCTGCTTTCAAGCCAGTCCTTGTCGATCTCGGTGTCGCAGAGATAGTTGTCCTTACCGACGGCGTCGGCTATCTTCTGCTCGATTTCGGCGGGCGTTGCGGTGATGCCGTTTGCCTTTTTCCCGCTTGTACCGCAGGCCGCGGCGGAGAGAAGTATTGCTGATGTCATGAGAAATATAACGATTCTTTTCATTTTCCGAAAACTCCTTATTTTCGATTTTTGCGCATCGTTTCTGCGCTTTCATATGTATAACGAGCGAAAACGAAAAAATGTCGGAAGAATTTTCTGAAATTCTTCCGACATTTTCGCTTTTATTTTTTCAGCGCGTCGTATACCGACATTATTTGCTCCGCGGTGGCTCCGTCCGTTCCGTAAAGACAGTAGTTCACCTTCCCGTTTGTCCATGTGAGCTTATACACGCTCGCGCCGTCCGATCGGAGCTTTATAAGCACGGCGTTATTTTCGGCATCCACCGTCTCTGAGGAAAGCTCATCGCCGTTAAGTCCGGAGAAGTCGCCCTCCTGAGCCGAGGCTCTGGAAAGATAGCCTTTTCCCTCAAAGCTGAAGGTGACCTGCGCTATCTTCCCGTCTATGACGGCATATGAGACATCCTCTGCACTGCCGGGCGCATCGAGCGTAACGGAAATCTCCCTGAATGCGTCCGCGCCTTCGACCTCAACAAAGGGATTGCCGCCCATGACGGTGCCCTCATTTCCGGCGATATCCGTATCGGGCGAGAGAAAATGCACAAGTCCGATTATCACGACGCAGAGGCAGGCCGCTATCGGCAGCGCGCAGCGCGTAAGGCGGACGGGCGGCTTTGCGCTTTTCTGCGTCTGCTCTGCCGCTTTAGCCATTATGCTGCGGTACATCCGCTCCTTTGCACCAGCCTCCGGCTCGACGGAACTTATCGCTTTTTTTATCTTATTTTCATTCACGGCTCAAAACCTCCTATCTGCCGCCTGAGCAGCTCTCTGGCTTCCCGCAGGTGATTGCGGACGGTGGACGGCGGCTTTTTGAGCATAACGGCGATCTCGTCCGTTTTGTAATCCATATAGTAGTGCAGGTAAATGACATCCTTGTATTTTGCGGGCAGAGTCTTGACGACCTCTAAGGTCTCGTCTATGGGAGAGACATTCCCGCCGGAAATTTCGGGCGCTTCGTCAATGGGCGTGACCTTTCTCCGCCACCAGTGCTTTAACCGATCCTTGCAGAGATTGATTGCCGTGACGGTAAGCCACTTTTTCTCATGGGTCTCGTCGTTAAAGGCAATGCCGCCGGTCAGGACCTTGACAAAAACATCCTCGGTGCAGTCCTCAGCCTCCGCCTGATTTTTCATGTAGGTAAAGCAGAGGCGGTACACCAGCCTGTAATTCCGTTCGTAGAATGCCTCGAACCATTCGCCCGTACGCTGCGAATCATTCGGCATATTCTTTTCCTCCTGTATGTATAACGATCGGGGGCGCCGTTTTGTCGGAAAATTTCAGTGTGAAAAAACCGCTCTTGGAGCGGTCTTTTCTTTATACGGTCTTTTACTTGCTCTTGCTGTCCTTGTAATCCTCATATGGGACGAAGCTAAAGCCCTCGCTGGTTATGAAGGAGGCAAAGTCGATCTTGTCATAAAGGCTTGTGTATTTGACCGCAGCATCGTCTGCCCAATCGGATATCTGCGCATCGTAATCCGAGGGAGCTGCAAGGTAGGTCAGAGGTACGGTTATCTGCTGATAATTGCTGTTATATGTTGTTACAAGGTCGGTGCCCTTAGTCGGCAGGCGCATTATAACATGGTAGCCGAAGGAGGACTCTACAACACCGGACACCTCATACTCGCCGAGCTCGCGGCTGGCGGTGTCGTACTCGTCGACCATGCCGGAATTGAAGCAATAGCCGTTGGGATAGCTCTCCTTGCCGGGGTCCTCGCTGTATTCGTCCATGAGCTCCTTAAAACGCTCCCAGCGCTCCGTGTCGTCCGTTATAGCCTGAAGCTCGGCCGCTATCTCGGTAGCCTTCGCCTTCTTTTCATCCTTCTCGGACTGGGACAGCTCCTCGCTTGTGGTCTTGCCGTCGGCATCGGTGACATCCTTTGTGGTAAGGAAGAGAATGTGCGCGGAGGTCACATAGTCATTCTCTTCGGCGTAAGCCAGAGCCTTTTCCTCGTCGAGCTTTTCGCCCTGCTCGCCGTAGAGCTCCACGAACAGGTCGTTATAGATCTGGTTGAGCGTGCGCTGGGTGATGTAGCTGTCCTGAGTGTAGTTATAGCTTGCGAAAACCGCCTTGAGGTCGGTGCCGGAGTCGCTGTCGGTCACATATGTCTCCTCTATCTGTGCGATCTCGTCGTTTATCGTTTCCTTCTCCTCGTCGGTGAGCTCAACGCCGAGCTCCGCAGCCTTGCTTTCCATAGCATGCAGCCTTATCAGTGACTGAGAAGCGCGCTTTACGCACCATTCGACATTTGTCATATCGGTGTCGAACAGAAATTTGCCGTCCCAATCCACGGTCGTGCCCGAATAATTCTGGTAAAGCTGGGTGAGCTCGCTGACTGCCTGACCGAACCAGAACATATACTCGTCATAGCTTACGGCAGTTCCGTTTACCGTCATAACGGTGTCCTCCTCGGTTTTTGCGCAGCCGGTCATGCAGGCACACAGCATGACGAGCGCCAAAACTAATGCTGTAATTTTCTTCATAATATTTCTCCTGTAGGAAGTATTTGAGCAAATCGCCGTCTATTATAGTACATCCGTATAGAATATTCTACACTTTTTTGTAAACTGTCAGTCAATATCGCATATTTGGCAGTCGATATTCCCGTCGCCGCCTATTATGAGCTTTGCCCATGTTCTTCTCGGCGGCTTTCCGGCGGTGCCGGGGTTTAAAACGAATATACCGCCGATCCGGTCAAAGCCGGCTCTGTGGGTGTGCCCGAACATGGCGATCTGCGCGCCGCAGCACTGCGCGGCATACAGCAGCACATCAAGCTTGCCGCCGCGGACGGCGTAGCGGTGCCCATGAGTGAGAAACGCGGTCAGCCCGCCCAGGCGTATGACCTTGTAATCCTCCTGCTCTGGGCAGCCGTCGCAGTTTCCCGCAACGCTGCACACGGGTATGTACGGAAATTTTTCGGCTAACGCCTGCGCATCGCGCATACCGTCGCCGAGATGTATGATCTGATCGGGCATGAACGACGCAACGGCGTTTATCATGCCCTTTGACGAGCCGTGCGTATCCGAAAAAACGGCGATTTTCATATTTGACCTCCTGAGGTAATAAAATTGTAAAGCCTGCGTGACCGGCCGAATATAATGACAGCGGGTGATAAGCTATGAACGATCTTGAAAATTTGGGCCGCCGGCTCGAGCAGAGCGGCAGGAGCGATAAGCTCCGTCAGCTTGCCGATTCGTCCGACGGAAAAGCGGTAAGCCGCATGGTGGATGCCGAAAAGGTAGGCAAAGCGGCAAAAAACGGCGACATGGCGGCGCTTCGGGACATACTGCGCGGCGTGCTCTCTACCGAGGAGGGCAGGCGGCTTGCCGAAAATCTGAAAAAAGCAATGCAGTGAGGTGAATGTCCGTGAGCGATTTTGAAGATAAGCTGAATAGGCTGCTCAACGACCCCAAGGAGATGGAACGGTTTGCCGGCTTTGCGAGATCGCTCATGTCCGGAGGGGACGGCACCGCACCGGCTCCGCCGGAGCCGGACATAGACCCCTCGATGCTTAAAAAGCTGAGCGGTATGCTGTCGGGCAGCGGCGGAGGGCGCGACAAAAAGCTTCTTGAGGCAATGCGCCCGTTTCTTTCGGAAAAGCGGCGCAGCAAAATGGACAGGGCAATGACCATTGCGCGGCTTGCCGGCATAGCCGAGCTTGCAGCCGGACAGCTCGGAGGCGATGACGATGGCGGCGTATAATCTCTACCGCGGCAACGGCAGCCGCGCTGAAAGAGTCGAGGATAACGGAAGCCGCGAAGCTGCTCCACGGTCGAAGCCTCAGCGCCGTGCTCCGCCTCCGCCAAAGCTCCCAATACTCGGAGACCTGCCGAAAAAGCTCGGTGAGCTTGAGAGCGAGGACCTCCTGCTCATCCTCATCCTGTACCTCATGTACCGGGAAAGCGGAGATAAGCAGCTTTTGCTTATAATCGGCGCCATGTACCTTCTCTGACGCGCTGCCAATGAAAAAACCGCCGACCTGAAAGTCGGCGGTTTTTTCCATGGGCAATCAGATCTTGCTCTGGAGCTTCTTAACGCAATCGGGGCAAACATTCTTGCCCTTGTAGTTAATGATGTTCTTGGTGCTCTCGCAGAAGATGCAGGAGGGATGATACTTGTGGAGAATGATGTTGTCTCCCTCTACAAATATCTCAAGTGCATCCTTTTCGGCGATATCAAGGGTACGGCGCAGCTCAATGGGAAGAACTATGCGGCCCAGCTCATCAACTTTTCTTACTATTCCTGTAGATTTCATTTGTGGCACCTCCGTAATTAAAATTGTCCGAATTTCCTATATCCCACAAAATACACCAATTATTATACTAATTTTTCACAGCATGTCAATAGCCAAGCGCAGATATTAACAAAAAATCTACAACATTGTCAAAAACATCTGTTTTAGCGGCATTATCTTGATTCGTTTTGAATATATTGTACAAATCTCGGTCACGAACAGGGGGGATCCGGCATGCTCATGGGTGCAATATGGACTGCAATGATAGTCGTTTCGATACTTTTCGGCTGTGCAGGAGGTACGGCCCGGCAGGTCGCGGCTGCGGCGTTTGACGGAGCGCTGGCGGCATTTGAGCTGTGCTTTGCCATCGGCGGAGCGGTATGCCTGTGGTGCGCGGTGATGGAGCTGATGCGTGAGTGCGGGCTTGCCGATGCGCTCAGCAGGGCTCTGCGACCGGTGCTTGGGGCGCTGTTTCCGGAAGGTGCGGCGCACGAGAGCATCATGCAGCCGCTCTCGGCGAATGTGAGCGCAAATCTGCTCGGTCTGGGCAATGCCGCAACGCCGATGGGCATCCGCGCCGCGCAGAAAATGGCGGGGCTGTCCGCTCCCGGAGTGGCGTCGGATGAGCTGTGCAGACTCGTCGTACTGAACACCGCGTCCATACAGCTGCTGCCAACGACCATAGCCGCCATACGCGCCGCCGCCGGAGCATCCGCTCCGTTTGACATTCTGCCTGCGGTGTGGATAAGCTCCGCTGTCTCCGTTGCGGTCGGACTCTGCGCTGCGCGCGTCATGGAAAGGCGGTCATAGTGGGCGTTATATTCGAGCTGTCGGCGGTTCTCGTCATAGCGTGCGTCGGCGTCTGCGCGCTTTTCGGAAAAGCGGATATCTTCCCCGCACTGTGCCGGGGCGCCATGCAGGGGCTTATAACGCTTAAGGATATGCTTCCGGCACTCATCGTGCTTTTTCCGGCAGTGTATATGCTCAGAGCCTCCGGCGCGCTCGATGCGCTCACCGGACTTCTCGCACCGGTCATGAGTATGATCGGAGTGCCGCCCGAAACCGTGCCGCTTGCACTGCTGCGCCCGATAAGCGGCGGCGCCGCTACGGCTGCCGCGGCCGACATAATAAACGGCAGCGGCGCCGACTCTCTCGCCGGACGCACGGCTGCCGTCATGATCGGCTCGAGCGAAACGACGCTTTATGTTGTCGCCGTTTATTTCGGAGCGGCAGGGATCAAAAACACCCGTCATGCAGTTCCGGCTGCGCTGCTGGCGGATCTGGCGGTGTTTTTATCGTCTGCGTGGTGCGTGCGCCTTATGTGGGGATAATCGGAAGGAATGCGGGAAATAATAGCATCACTTAGGAGAGTGATGCTATGCAGGGCAAGGTTGAGCTGTGCGGAGTAAACACATCAAAGCTGCCGCTTCTCAAAAATGCCGAAATGAGGGAGCTGATAGCTCGGGCACAGTCGGGCGATGCCGCCGCACGCGAAAGGCTCATAAGCGGAAACCTGAGGCTCGTTCTGTCGGTAATACAAAAGTTTTCCGGACGGGGCGAGAGCATGGACGATCTGTTTCAGGTGGGCTGCATAGGGCTTATAAAGGCGATAGACTGCTTTGACCTGACTCAGAACGTGCAGTTTTCGACATACGGTGTGCCGATGATCTCCGGCGAGCTGCGCCGGTTCCTGCGCGACCACGGTGCGGTGCGGGTCTCACGCTCGGTGCGCGACACGGCTTACCGTGTGCTTCAGGTCAAGGAGCGTCTCACATTTCAGCTCGGGCGTGAGCCGGATGTGGAGACCGTCGCAAGGGAACTGGGGATAAAGCGCGCCGAGGTCGTTTTTGCACTCGACGCGATATGCGACCCAGTTTCGCTCTACGAGCCTGTTTACAGTGACAGCGGCGAGAGCGTCTGCGTTATGGATCAGATAGGCGACACGAAAAACACCGCCGAGCACTGGCTTGAGCAGATCGCCCTCGGCGAGGCGATGGAGCGCCTCAGCGACAGGGAAAAGAGGATACTCTCGCTGCGGTTTTACAGAGGGCGCACCCAAATGGAGGTCGCACATGAGATCGGAATCAGTCAGGCGCAGGTATCGCGCCTCGAAAAAAACGCGATAAACCGTATCAAAAAAGAGATTTCATAAAAATTTTAAATAAAATTGATAAAAAATTCGCAATTACCCCTTTACAAATACGAAACAATGTGCTACTATAACATCGTCAGATAAATAACGAATATTCGTTTGATTCTTCTTTCCATCTCTCTTTTTCTTTGCTTGTTTCTGTGCTGCGGACCTCCTCAATCCGCAGTGCACCGCAACAAAAACCGAAGAAGCCGCTGCCTTTCTCCTGTTGGCAGCGGCTTTTTCAATGGCGTTTTTCCGCACCTATGGATACGGTCATTGTGGTTTCCCGACCGGAGAGTGCCGATGAAACCGGTAAACTGCCGCGCTGAATCGGTGCGGCATTGACTCCCTTGCGTAAAGAGAGATGTAAGCCGCAAGGCTGACTGAGGGATCGTCGGCTTTCCCTCCGAAGGGAAGGCTTTTGCGGGCTATGGTGATACCGTAAGTGCAGTCAAAAGCTTGCACTGCTGCGCATATGAGTGCCGCTCTGTGAGCTTGAAATTTGGGCAAAATGCCCATGACATTCGCGTGAAAAAGCTGGTATAATCTCATCACAGGACAATAAATGTCGCTTGCCTTATGTCTGACGGGCAGGGATATTTGCTGTCCGTTTTTTATTTATTTGGAGGATAATATATGCCAAACAGCAAAAAACAGGGTATTTTACTGAGCGTGATAATGAGCTTTATAATGATCTACATTATGGCTGTTTTAAACATGGATGTGCGCCTTGGGCGCTTTGCCGGAGAGCCGTGGCTTATCGCGCTCAGGCGTTTGCCGCTCGGCTTTCTCGTGGGCATAATATGCGATCTCTGAATATGCACGCCGCTGTCGCGCCGCATCGTCGGCGCGGTATGCCAAAACGGGGACCGCGAGCAGCACAAGGTGTTTACGCTGCGGTTCTGCATGGTGATATTCATGACAATAGTCATGACGCTGTTTTCCGTTACGGCCTCCGGACTGCGCGGCGCGGCGGCGATCGCCGACTTCTTCACATACCTGCCATATAACTTCACCATCGCGCTGCCGATCCAGATGATAATCGTTGCACCGCTGTCGTTTGGGATAAGCAAAAAACTATGCGAAAGCGTTTGACAAGGACTTACCCGCCGGTATATAATTTCAGTTTGTGATTTATACAGAATGAGTGGGGTAATTATTATGAATGCGATAGGCTTTGACAACGAAAAATACATGCGCGAGCAGTCGAGAAACATACGCGAAAGAATCGCCCAGTTCGGCGGTAAGCTGTATCTCGAATTTGGCGGCAAGCTGTTTGACGACTTCCATGCCTCGCGTGTGCTTCCGGGCTTCGAGCCGGACAGCAAGGTGAAAATGCTGCTGAAAATGAAGGACGAAGCGGAGATCGTTATCGCCATTTCCGCCGACGATATCGAGCGCAACAAGCGCCGCGGTGATCTCGGCATCACCTACGATGAGGACACTCTGCGCCTTATCGACGCTTTCCGCGGCATCGGACTTTTCGTCGGCAGCGTCGTCATCACTCATTACCGCAGCCAGCCTGCGGCGGAGCTGTTTCAGAAGCGGCTTGAGACCCTTGGAATAAAGGTCTACCGCCACTACATAATCCCCGATTACCCCTCCAATGTCGAGCTCATCGTTTCCGAGGACGGCTTCGGCAAAAACGACTATATCGAGACCGAGCGAAGCCTCGTCGTCGTTACCGCACCGGGTCCCGGCAGCGGAAAGATGGCTACCTGCCTGAGCCAGCTCTACCATGAGCACGAGCGCGGCATAAATGCCGGCTACGCCAAATTTGAGACCTTCCCGATCTGGAATGTGCCGCTCAAGCACCCGATAAACCTCGCCTACGAGGCGGCCACTGCGGATCTTGACGATATAAACATGATAGACCCGTTTCATCTCGAGGCCTACGGCAAGACGACGGTCAACTACAACCGCGATGTTGAGATATTCCCCGTGCTGAACGCCATTCTCACCCGCATTTACGGCGAGAGCGCCTATAAGAGCCCGACGGATATGGGAGTTAATATGGCAGGCTGCTGCATAACGGATGACGAGGTCTGCCGCAGCGCCTCAAAGCAGGAGATAATCCGCCGCTACTATGCTGCCGCATGCGCACTGCGTCAGGGACTCGGCACGGTGGAGGAGGTACGCAAGATTGAGCTCATCATGAACTCCATCGGGCTTTCTCCCGCTGACCGCCCCGTTGTTGCCGCGGCAAACGAAAGAGCGGCAGAGACCGGCGCACCGGCGGTGAGCATCGAGCTTCCCGACGGCTCCATCGTAACCGGCAAAACCAGCTCTCTGCTCGGCGCATCCTCGGCCTGTCTCATGAATGCACTCAAGAAGCTTGCGGGCATAAATAAGGAGCTGCTGCTCATAGCACCCAGCGTTATTGAGCCCATACAGCATCTCAAGGTCGAGCACCTCGGCAACCATAATCCCCGCCTGCATACGGACGAGCTGCTCATAGCGCTTTCGATATGCGCGGTGACAAATCCGCTCGCCGAGCTTGCGATAGACCAGCTCGGAAAGCTGCGAGGCTGCGAAGCGCACTCGTCGGTCATCCTCTCCCGCGTTGACGAAAATCTGTTTTCCAAGATAGGCGTCAACATAACCTATGAGCCGAAGTATCAGGCAAAGAAGCTTTATCACAAGAAGTAAGACAATAGAATGCAGAAAAAATCCCCGCCCGCCGGCGGGGATTTTTTCAATATTCGCAGGTAAGCAGCGCTTATCCGACGATGCTCAAATGGCATATTTTTCGGAATATCTGTGATAAGCGGCATCGAAATCGGGGTCGTCGGCACGCTCGTGCTGGGTCTTGTGGACGCTGAGCGTGTGCTTCTGCGCATCGAGAACGCAAAGCGCGACATTCGAGCAGTGATCCGATACGCGCTCAAAATCAGTCAGCAAATCGGCCCAGACGAAGCCCGCCTCTATGCTGCACTCGCCTTTTTTCATGCGCAGTATATGTCTTGTGCGCAGCTCGTCCTTCAGATCGTCAACGACCTGCTCAAGCGGCTCCACATGCTTTGCGGCGGTCACATCCGCTTCGGCAAACGCCCTTATCGCCATATCGAGCACCTCACCCACCGCGGCGGTCATAACCCTGAGCTCCTCCTGCGCCGAGGCACTGAAGCCGAGCTGCTTATCGTGCAGCTCCTGAGCCGATTCGACAATGTTCACCGCATGATCTCCGATGCGTTCGAAATCGCCGATCAGCTTGAGCAGTTCGGTCACCTCCTCGCTTGCACTGTCGCTGAGCGGTTCGGCTCCGAGCCTGAGCAGATATGTGCCGAGCATATCCTCGTATTTGTCCGTCCTGCTCTCGTCCTCGCGTACCTGTTCGGCCGCCTTGCGGTCGTAATTCGTTATGCAGACCATTGCCTTTCTCATTGCGTCGCAGGCGCAGTATGCCATATCCTCGGCGACAACTCTGCACTGCTCAAGCGCAAGCGGGGGAGCTGCGAGAAGGCGCTCATCAAGAGCTGCCTCACCTTCGGTCTTCCTGCCGTCGGGTACTATGCGGATGGCAAGCTTCTCAAGCATTCCCGATGCAGGCAGCAGTATCATCGTGCACAGTATATTGAATGCCGAGTGAACTATCGCGATGCCGTACATCGTTGCGCTCTCGCCGAGTATCGCCGGCGCCGCAACGGCGCGGATGATGCAGAACGCCGACAGCCAGACTATAGTGCCTATAACATTGAACGAAAGGTGTACAACGGCGGCGCGCTTGGCGTTTTTGCTCGTTCCGACGGAGGATATGAGCGCCGTTACGCAGGTGCCGATGTTCTGACCCATGATTATAGGTATCGCGGCGCCGTAGGTGACCTGACCGGACAGAGCCAGCGCCTGCAAAATGCCGACCGATGCCGAGCTCGACTGGATTATGCCCGTCAGTACCGCGCCCGCGAGGACACCGAGCACAGGGTTTGAAAATGCAATGAAAAGCTGCTTGAACGCAGGAATGCCGCTTAGTCCCGACACCGAGGAGCTCATGGTATCCATACCGAACATAAGCGTTGCAAAGCCGAGCAGGATCATACCGGTGTCATTTTTCTTGCTGTCCTTGCAGAACATATAAAGCACGATGCCGACAAGCGCAAGCACCGGAGTGAACGACGAGGGCTTGAGCATCTGCACCCAAAGCGCATCGCCGCTTATGCCGCCGAGACTTAAAAGCCATGCGGTGACGGTCGTTCCTATATTTGCTCCCATTATGACGCCTATTGCCTGACGCAGCGTCATGAGCCCCGAGTTTACAAAGCCGACGACCATGACGGTCGTTGCCGAGGAGCTTTGGATTATTGCGGTTATCGTAAGACCGGTAAGAAAGCCCGTCATCGTTTTACCGGTCATTTTTTCAAGCGTTGTGCGCAGCTTGCCGCCTGCGCGCCTCTCAAGAGCCTGACCCATGATGTTCATGCCGAACAGAAACAGGCACAGTCCGCCTATCATTGTAAGCGCATCGAATATGCTCATTCTATATCTCCTTTTTTACAACCTTTTTACACTATAGATTGTAGCCGGAGAATATCAAATCAATTATCCGTGCTATGTAAAATCAATGTAAAACCGCTGCTGCGGTATTAAAATTGCTGTTAAAATCAAAGCCGATGGAAGCGGAGTAAAAAATCAGCAAAACGGAGCAGGTCAGTCTGCTCCGTTTTGCTGAAGCTCATTCGATATTAATTCAATGCGGCAGTTTTACGGTCTTACCGGCACTCACCGGTCGGGATACCGCAATGACCGCATCCGCAGGTGCCCAAAGGCGTAGCTAAAAAACAATGCTGATGACGGTACCCTCGCCGAGGGCGCTGTGCATGCTGATCGAGGCGTTGTGCAGAGCCGCGGCGTGCTTGACTATCGAAAGACCGAGCCCCGTGCCGCCGACCTCCTTGGAGTGGCTCTTATCTACGCGGTAGAAGCGCTCGAATATTCTCTCCTGCTGCTCCTCGGGTATGCCTATACCGTTATCCTCAACGGTCAGAACGACCGACTTATCCGTTTTGCGCGTTGATACCTTCACATAGCCGCCGGGGCGATTATACTTTATCGCATTTTCGCAGAGGTTATATACTATCGCCTCCAAAAGCTGCGGTATGCCGGTTATCACCGCACTGTCGCCGTCAACTGACAGCTCAACGCCCGCTTCCTTTGCGGCAGGCTTCAGGTTTTCTGCCGTTGCGGCCGCAATGAGCCTGAGATCGACCGGCTCACGCTGCATATCCTCGGCGCCCTCGTCCAGATGCGAAAGCTTTATTATATCCTCAACAAGCTTTATCATTCGCTTTGCCTCGGACTGGATCTGAAGCGCAAAATGCGGAATGTCTCCGGGCTTCACGATGCCGTTTGCCAGTATCTCGGCACAGCCGGATATCGTGTGCAGCGGCGTTTTGAGCTCGTGGGAGACATTTGCGGAAAATTCGCGGCGCAGACGCTCGGCTTTTTCCTTTTCGGTCATGTCGATTATCAGCAGCACCGCACCGGTGACCTTTTCTCCGGAGACGACGGGGCTTGCGTAAACGCGGTAGTTCACGCCGTTGTGCGAGGTCTCTATCTCGCCGTGCTCACCGGAGCGGACCTTGCCGAGAAGCTCCTGCATCTCAAGCGAATTGTTCAGCAGCAGGATATCCTTGCCGACGCAGTAGCGGCTTATATTCAGAAACCTCGTGGCTGCGTTGTTTATGCTAAGAATGATGCCCTGCTCATTCAGCAGCACGAGTCCCTCTATCATTCCGGCGGTGGCCGCGTCAAACTCATCCCGCCTGCGGCGGAGCTCCTGCTCCTGATTACGGAGCTGATTCTGCTGGCTGCGCAGCTTTTCGGCAAGGGGCATCAGCTCCTCATAAGCGTTTATCTTTTCGGGCTGGTCGAGCGTGAGCTCGTTGAGCGGACGCACGATGCGCTTTGAAAGCCTCGACGCGAGCCACAGCGATACGCCAAGCGCGGCGGCTGCGATGACGCCGACCGGCTGTATCATGCCGAGCACCAGAGTTAACGGCGTGTACTGCTTGCACGAGAGCCTGATGACCGTTCCGTCGGAAAGGCGCTGAGCCGAATAAAGCTGCCGCTCCATGAGCGTTGTGGAATAGCGGGTGCTCTCTCCGGTGCCGTCCCTGAGAGCCTGACTGACCTCCTCGCGCGATGCATGGTTTTCCATTTCCGCAGGGTCTGCGGCGCTGTCATACAGCACGGTACCGTCGGACGCTATCCATGTAACGCGAAGGCTTCGGGCCTTGAGCCCGACGAAATACTCATCGCCGCTTTTTTCCACACCCTGTGCGGCAAGGCTCGTCTGTGCCCGAAGCTGTTCCATCTGGTTGTTTGAAAAATACTCGTATAAAACGCCCGTTATCAGCACGAACGATGCCAGCAGCACCGCCGCCGCAACGGCGAATATCGAGCGGAATATGCGCTTTGTCATACACTACGCCTCCATACGATAGCCCACTCCGCGCACGGTATGGATGTATCCACCGCAGATGCCGAGCTTCTGGCGCAGAGTGCCGATATGCACATCGACGGTGCGCGTCTCACCGAGAAAGTCCTCGCACCACACCGTTGCAAGAAGCTGCTCGCGCGTGAATGCTCTGTCCGGATTTTCCATGAACTTGTGCAGCAGATCAAATTCCTTGAGCGTGAGCTGCACCCGTTTGCCTGCGGCAGTCACCGTGTGCTCGGGTATATTCATCTCCAGTGCGCCGAACTTAAGTATCTGGCTCTGCGCTCTGGGCTGGCTGCGTCTGAGCACCGCACGCACGCGGGACACCATTTCCATCATACCGAACGGCTTTGCAAGGTAATCGTCAGCACCAAGGTCGAGGCCAAGTACCTTGTCGTACTCATTACCCTTCGCCGTTGCCATGATGACGGGTATGCACTCCGTGGCGGGATTTCTGCGCAGCTTTTTGAGAACGGATATACCATCCTCACCCGGAAGCATTATATCGAGCATGATAAGATCCGGCGTGCGCCGTGCCAGCGCCGAGAAAAACTCTCCGGCATCGGCAAAGCCGACTGCCTCAAAGCCCGATGCATTGAGCGTGTATGTCATAAGGTCACGAATGCCGGAATCGTCTTCAACGCAGAATATCATCTCTCTCACTCCCTTACATACCTCCATATTACCCTTAAAGCGTAATGTAAAACATCCTTCAAATGTAAAATCCGTGTAAAATCACTCCATTGCCGACAGCATAACGCGGCTGCGCATATAATCCCTGAATGCGGCAAACTGCGCCTCGTCAACGGCCGCGGGACTTGACATTATAACCAGCCTGTGACCGGCATCATCAGCCCTGTACGGCAGGTGAATGTAGTCATAGCCGCAGCACAAAAAGCCGCAGCGCTCGTAAAATTCCCGTCTGCGGCATGATATTTCATCCTCCGGCGGATCTATCTCAAGGATCACGGTCTTCCCACCGGAGACAAGCTTATTCAGCGCCTTTGCGCCGAGACCCTTGCCGCGCATTTCCGGCAGAGTGCAGAAATGCTCAAGATATATAAAATCGTCATTTTCCCAGTACAGCATAAGCCCCACAAAAGCATCCGCACTGTAGATCAGCATGAAGTTGTACTCCGGATCGGAGAGTATGCGCCGCTGCGACGGAGCAAGGCGCTGCTCATGCTTCGGAAAGCTGCTGCGGTACAGCTCCATGGCTGTGGGAAACATCTCGTGTCTTGCGTCGGTAACTCGTTCAAATATCATTTTCGGTCCTCAAGCCTCATCGGGATAGCAGCTCTTTACAAACCTTGCAAACCTGCGCACGGTGCTGCTCTGCGATGCCGAGCTCTTCACCGCAACTCCCATTCTCACGACTATCGGATCGGCGAGCTCTATCGTGCGCACCATGCCCTCATAGCCTGCCAGCGACAGTGAGGACAGCACCGAAACGCCAAGTCCGCCGGCTACCATGGATAGTATCGCCCCGTCGTCGGTGGCGGTGACCTGTATCCGCTTCGTTTCCTGCGGCAGCAGCTTTTCGATGTACTGCTCCGGGCAGGATATAAACGGGCTTTCAAGCAGCTTCGAAAGCGATATGGTGTCCTTATCCCACTTGAAGTCGGGCGGCACCACCGCTACCAGCGGCACCTTGCGCAGAGGCGTCCAGTCAAAGCCCTCGGCGCAGGTCTCGTCGACGAACGCAAGCTGTACCTCGCCCTTTTCGAGGAGCTTCGGCATTTCAAAGCCGCGCACGAGCACATTTACCTTTATATCGGGATATTTTTCGCCGAAGCGGTGCAGAAGCGCAGGCAGCTCGCTTCTCGCAATGCTGGCAAAGCAGCCGATGTTGAGCTGCTGCGCCTGCGTTTTGCCCAGCTCCGACGCCGTCACCTTCAGAGCATCGCATGCGCTGAGCACGCCCTTGATGTACGGCAGGAGCTTCTCTCCCTCCTCGGAGAGCGTGACACCGTGACTTCCGCGCCGCAGCAGGGTGCAGCCGAGCTCGGCTTCTATATTGTTGACAAGATGCGTCATAGCCGACTGGGTATAGCCCAATTCGGCAGCCGCTTTGCTGAAGCTGCCCCTGTCGACCGCCGTCAAAACAGCTCTGAGTCTGCCATCATCCATGATAATTCCGTCCTTTATATACTGTCATTCAAGCAAATATACCACGCTTTCGACTCCGTTTCAACCGATTTGCGCAATTGTTAACATTCCGGAAAAATGAAATTTGTTTCTGCACAGTATTAAACTTTTTAATATGGGCTTTAATTTTGCGAATTTCCTATGCCATTAAAAAAATGCTATGCTTTATTTACATATTTCAGTGCTTTAATCTGCGATTGCTTTAAAGCAAAGGCGGACACTGGAAAAAAGAGAGCAAAAAAAGTGAAAGAGGACAGCAAATGAATTTACAGAAAAATCACACCGTCCGCGACATTATAGTCGTCGGATTCGCATTGTTTGCGATGTTTTTCGGCGCAGGCAATGTCATTTTCCCACCGTATCTCGGCGTTGAGGCCGGCCCCGAATGGTTCAGCGGCTTTGCGGCGTACTTTATTGCCGACATAGGTCTTGCGCTTTTCGCGGTATTCGCACTTCTGCGCGTGGGCAGCAGTGATGCCGTAACCGCAAGACTCGGCAAGGTGCCCGCGGCTTTGCTCATGAGCGCGCTCATACTCTGCATCGGCCCCATGGTCGCCATTCCCCGCACCGCCGCCACCACCTATGAGATGGCGATAGTGCCGAATATAAGCGGAATATCCTCCGTTGTATTCTCGATAGTATTCTTCGCAATTATTCTCTTTTTGTGCATTCGCCAGTCTGCGGTCGTTGACATCGTCGGATCCATCCTTACTCCGCTGCTGCTCATAGGTCTGGCGGTCATAATCGTAAAGGGCGTTGCTACCCCCCTTGGCGAGATCGCACCCACTCCCAACGCCGACAATGTAACGCTCGGTGCCATAAAGGCGGGATACCAGACGCTGGATGCGCTCGCGGCGCTGCCGTTCGGCATAATCATTCTGCAGAGCGTTACGAATAAGGGCTACGCCTCGTCGGGCAAAAAATATAAGATAGTCGCCGGCTCGGCGGTGCTCGCAGGCGTTCTGCTGCTGGGCGTTTACATGGGACTGTGCTACCTCGGCGCGACCGTTTCCTCACAGTACGGGCTCGAGATCGGCCGTGCAGAGCTGGTCATGGCTATAGTCGAGGCACTCATGGGCAAGGCCGGCATGATAATTTTCGGCGTTGTCGTCGGTCTTGCATGCGTCACCACCGCCATCGGACTTGCAAGCTCCGCAGCCGCATATTTTACCGAGCTGTGCAAGGGCAAGGTGTCCTACAAGGCATTCGTTATTATTATCTGCGTATTCAGCGCGGTTGTTTCCAATCTCGGTCTTGACCGCATCGTTGCGATAGCGGCACCGGTGCTCGACATCGTTTACCCTCCCGCACTCGTCGTTATCATTATCTCCCTCGTCATGCCCAAGGTCCACGACTATGTCAGCCGCGCGGCAGCCGTCGGCGCCATCGGCTCGAGCATACTGTGCACCCTCAAGGTGCCCTTTATGCAGGAGCTCCCCCTGTACGATCTCGGCCTTTACTGGATCCTTCCCGCGGTCGTGTTCGGTGCTCTGGCATTTGCAATAACCTCCCTCGTCCATCCCAAGAGCAAGACCGCTTCCGCATGAAGACGCGGCTTTGACCGCACTTTATAAGAACAAGCAGCGCCCCGCCTGTCCGGCATTTATCTTGCCGTCTGACAGGCGGGGTGTTCGATTATTCAGAGCGTATTGCGCTTTTTGCCGGCCTGCATTATAATAATGCCGTAGATGCGCTGCGGAAAGCAGGCATCCGAAGGGAGACGGATATGATACGCGAAATTTGCAGGGACGAGGCTGTTCTTGCCCGTAAAAGCGCTCCCGCTGCGGCGGAGGATCTCGGTACTGCCGAGGATCTTCTCGACACGCTCATGGCTCATCGCGGCGACTGCGTCGGCATGGCGGCAAACATGATAGGCGTCAGCAAATGCATCATTGCGTTTCAAAGCGAGCGCGGGTACATGGTGATGCTCAACCCGATTATCCTCGAGGGCACCGAGCCGTACGAGGCGGAGGAGGGCTGCCTGTCACTGTGCGGAACGCGGAAAACAAAGCGCTATAAGAGCATAAAGGTGCAGTGGCAAAACGAAAGAATGCAAACGCGGTGCAAAACCTTCACCGGCTTCACGGCGCAGATAATCCAGCACGAGACAGATCACTGCAGGGGGGTCATCATATGATTTTATACTACACCGGCACCGGCAACAGCCGTTATGCTGCACATCGCATATCCGAGGCGCTCGGAGATGAGCTTGTTTCCATGAACGAGCTTATAAAGGCAGGAGATACGTCGCCCATTGAGGTAGGTGAGCGAGTTGTCATCGTCACTCCGACATACGCGTGGCGCATACCGCGCATCGTGCGTGATTGGGTGATAAAGACCGAGCTCAGGGGCGCAGAGCGGGTTTGGTTCGTCATGACCTGCGGCGGCGAGATAGGAAACGCCGCAAAATACAACCTTGCTCTTGCCGAACGGCTCGGACTTGAGTACATGGGCACGAAGCAGGTGGTCATGCCGGAGAACTATATCGCCATGTTCAACGCTCCCGAGGCAGCCGAGGCACGGCGGATAGTCGAAAAGGCACAGCCGGATATAGAAAAGGCGATAGCCGCAGTGGCGGACGGCAGGGCGTTTGAAAAGCCAAGAAGCAATCTTTACGACAAGCTCATGAGCGGTCCGGTAAACCCCGTCTTTTACGCGTTTTTTGTAAAAACAAAGGCATTTGCCGCAGGCGCTGCATGCATAGGCTGCGGTAAATGCGTACAGCTGTGTCCGACCGGCAGCATCAGCCTGAGAGATAAGCGGCCGGTGTGGGGCGAGGGCTGCACCCACTGCATGGCGTGCATCTGCTGCTGTCCCGTAAGCGCCATAGAATACGGGAAAAGGAGCGTCGGCAAGCCGCGTTATCACATGGAAAACCTGTAGCCGGCATCGGTAAACGGACAAAAAAGCCGCTGTTTTCGTTTCTTGAAAACAGCGGCTTTTTTGTTATATGTATTCTCTTTGGGTAACTCGTTTTATTATCGCTCTGGCAAGAAGACCGGCGACGCCCGTCTTTCTTGCGATATGCTTCTTACCGTGCAGATAGAGCGCCTTGACCTCAATGCCCGCTATATCCTCCGCGGTGAGCGGATCATCACCGAGAACAACAAAATCTGCGATCATTCCGGGTGCAAGAGTGCCGCGCCTGTTCTCCTCATGACTCATGTACGCGGGATTTGCCGTTATCATGCGCAGTGCGTCGAGGCGCGATATGCGCTCATCAGGATTGGGATGATTTACCGAGCACGCCATGCCGTACAGGGGCTTTGGGCGCGTGCACGGACCGTCGGAGCCGTCACCTACGACAAGCCCGAGGCGATGCATCGTTCCCAGCGCGTTGAGCCTGTCCGTGCGCTCTCTGCCGAGCACCGAGCACAGATACTCGTCCGGCTCCTGCTTCCAGTATATAAACGGCGACTGCGCGGCTATGCACAGCTTTATCCTCGCCGCACGCTTCAGCTGCTCCTCGCTTGCAAGACAGACATGGATCATAACATGGCGCGCATCGTCCCACGGCTTATCGGCATAGGCCGCCTCATACGCCGTTATGCACTGCTCCACCGCCGCATCGCCTATGGCGTGCATGGTTATCTGCCAGCCTTCGCGGTTTGCGCCGACGGCAAACTCATTCACCCGCTCCTGCGTGTAGTTCAAAACGCCGTAGTTATTCGGGTTGTTTGCGTACGGCTCCCTGAGCGCCGCATCCTCCGAGCCGAAGCAGCCGTCGAGCGCGAGCTTGAAGCAGCCGCCGACGCGCTTGAAGCCGTGCTTTTTCACGGCCTTGAGATCCATGGTCTGGAAAAAGATGCGGAACGCCTGCGGCAGACCGGGCGCAAGTATTTTTATCATGTCGATATCAAGATCGTTTGCAAAGCCCACGCCCTCGACGGTGTGCACGAGCCCGATGCCGACCGATGCGAGGTACTCCGCGCCTCCCGAGAGACCGCGGATGATATCCATCGTCGGGATATAAGCAGTCGCCTCATTCACACCGTTATAAAACGCCGATTGGTACAGCCATCCGGTCTCGGTATTGCAGCCGGGATCGGATTTCACCTTGTCTGACAGCAGTGCGAGCATGGCGCTGTTGCATACGGCGGCATGACCGTCGTATTTCATGACCATGAGCGGACGCTCCGTCCAGTCGTCGAGATCGCGCTTTTCGGGCAGCCGGTGCTCGGCAACGGTGTTCGCGGTGCAGCCGTAGCCCATAAGCACCTTGTTTTTTCGATGACTGCCGGCATAGCGCCTGACCGCAGCTTTTGCTTCGGCAAAATTTTTGACATCCATCAGATAGAATGTGTTCTCGAAAACGCACAGCGAACCGAAGTGCATATGCGTGTCGCCGAACGCCGGCGTTACCGTTGCGCCGCCGAGATCGACACATTTTGCCTTGCCGTAGCGCGGCGGGATACGGCTCTCGTCGCCGAGCCACACGATGTGACCGCCCTTTACCGCCATTGCGGTGTAAATGCGGTTTTCCTTTTCGCAGGAGATGAATCTGGCGTTAGTATAAAGCTCCATAATCTCATTCCTTTCAAAAAGGGCTCCATGGCTGACATGGAGCCCGGATGTTTTCAATCCTCGGGTATGTGTATCTCGCGGATGAGAAAGTCCTTGCCGGAAAGCACGGTTTTCTCAAAGCTGCCGCAGTTGGGGCAATAGCCCTCGTGCTCGACGACATTGAACAGCTCGTTGCACTCGTCGCACTCAGCCATGCCGGGAATGACATTTATCACAAGTCTTGTGTCCCTGAGCCATGTATCCTCAACTACGACCGGATATATATCCTCAACATACTTGGGGATGACCAGCGACAGCTCGCCAATATCGAGGACAATCTCCGCGACCTCCTTAATGCCGTTTTGCTCGGCAAAATCGGTGACGGTTTTGACCATTGAGCGGACGACTCCGATCTCGTGCATAGCGGCTCCTTACTTCCTTGCGATCTTCTTGGTGACGAGCTTTGCGACGGCTGCCGGAGCGTTGCCTGCCGCACCGAGCAGTGCCTTGAAGTATGGAGCGCCGACATAATCCGTGACCTTTTCAAGGTGGATAGCGTCGAACTTGCACTTGGTGGTGCAGATGCCGCAGCCCACGCAGAGGCTCTCGTCAACGACCGCCGCGCCGCAGCCGAGGCAGCGCGAGGTCTCAATCTTCATCTGCTCCTCTGTGAGGGTGCCGCGAAGATCCTTGAAGGTTTTCTTCGCTTCCCTGGCAGAGCCTGCGGCGGCCTTCTGGCGGGGCGCGGTGTCGAAGCCCGCAACGGAAATTCCGGCGGTGGCGGTGTTCATCGCCTTATAGTCGCGCCTGTCGCGGCCGATGACCTGCGACTGACCGGGATGTACATAGCGGTGGATGGATACGGCGCCCTCCTTGCCTGCCGCAATTGCGTCGATGGCAAACTTCGGCCCAGTCACGGCGTCGCCGCCGGCGAACACATCGGAAACGCTGGTCTGCCAGCTGGGCAGGGACACCTTGACCTCACCCTTTGTGCCGGTCTCGATGCACTTCATGCCGCCGAGGTCTATCCTCTGACCGATGGCGGATATGACCGCGGAAACGGCGAGCGTCTCAAATTTGCCGGTACCGACGGGCTTTCCGTCCCTGAGCTCCATGGTCTCAACCTTGAGCGTCTCGACCTTGCCCTCGCCGCTTATCTCGACGGGAGCGGAGAGGAACATGAACTTCACGCCCTCGGCAATAGCTTCTTCGACCTCGTCATCCGCTGCGGGCATGGCGTCACGGTCGCGGCGGTAGACAACGGTGGTCTTTGCGCCCAGGCGTACTGCTGCACGGGCAACGTCGATTGCGACATTGCCGCCGCCGATGACGGCGACAGTCTTGCCGACGGCGGGCTTCTCGCCGAGATTCACCTCGCGCAGGAAGTCGATGCCGGTGAATACGCCTGGCAGCTCATCGCCCGGGCAGCCGACCATTGCGCCCTTGGACGCGCCGACGGCGAGATAGAAGGCCTTGAAGCCCTGCTCACGCAGCTCGTCGAGAGAAATGTCCCTGCCGACCTCAACACCGGTCTTGAACTTCACGCCCATATCCTTAAGCACCTTTATCTCGGCGTTTATAACATCCTTTTCAAGGCGGAAGGAGGGAATACCCATGGTGAGCATGCCGCCGAGCGCCTTTTCCTTTTCATATACGGTCACGGGGTAGCCCTTGACGGCGAGGTAGTACGCGCAGCTCAGACCCGCGGGACCTGCGCCGATGACGGCGATCTTTTCCTCATAGGGCTTGCCGAGCTGGTTGACCATCCTGGGCACGAAGCGGTGCTTTGCCTCAAGATCCTTCTCGGCGATGAACTTCTTGATATCGTCAATGGCGATGGGCGAGTCAATGTCGCCGCGGGTGCAGGCATCCTCACAGGCCTTGTTGCAGATGCGGCCGCAGACGGCAGGGAAGGGGTTTTCCTTCTTTATGAGCTCAAGCGCTTCGGTGTAGCGTCCCTGAGAGGCGAGCTTTATGTAGCCCTGAACGGGAACATGTGCGGGACACTGCGCCTTGCAGGGAGCCGTGCCGGAGGGCATGACATCGGTGCGCTCGGTGCGGTAATCAACATTGTAGCTGCTCTTGTCCCAGGGCACTTCCTTATCCGACTGATACGCATCGGAAACATGCGGATCACCTGCGCACAGCTTCTGACCGAGTCTGACGGCATTGGGCTGGCAGTTTTCCACGCACTGACCGCAGGCGACGCACTTGTCCTTATCGACCCTTGCAATGAAGTTTGAGCTCACGCCCTCGGGAGCACGGAACATTTCGGTTATGCGCAGCGCGTAGCAGGAGCAGCCGCAGCAGTTGCAGATGGCGGTCACACCGTCAAAGCCCGGAGCCTGGTTGACATCGTGTACAAGGCCGTTATCCTCGGCGCGCTTGAGTATCTCGTAGGCCTCCTCCTTGCTGATGAGGCGGTGCTCGCCGTTTTTGGAGAAGTTAATGGCATTGTCGTTGAGGTACATGCACATATCCTCTTCCAGATGGCCGCAGCCCTCGCCCATGAGTCTGCGCGAGCGGCGGCAGGAGCAGGGACCGACGGAAATGGCGGTCGCGTTTTCGATGATGGTCGAAAGCTCGTCGTAGGATGCTCTGTGGCTGTTGTTCTCAATGGCGCTCATGACGGGCATGACGCGCATGAAGTTTACGCCGCCGCCGAGCACGGGAGCGAGCATTCCGACGCGGATGCGGGTGTACTCCTCAAAGCAGGCCGCAAGGTCGGGGTATTTTTCGCACTGCTCGCGGTTGCCGAGTATGCCCTCCATGATGCCGGGTACCCAGATGGGGTAGTAGTAAAACGGCTCCTCGCCGTGGTAGCGCACGCGGATGACGCCCGCCTTGACGAGCTTATCGCACTGCTGCTGCGTAAACTCTACGCTCTTTTTTGCCTTTTTCGCCAGATCCCCGACGGAGAAGTCCTTCTCAAGGCGCATACGCATCATTACCGCGCACATATCGTCGTCAACGATGGGCGCAAGAATCCTGTACTCCGGATCCTTATAGGTAATGCCGGTGTAGGTCAGGCTCTCAAGACTTATCTTGGTTGCCAGCGCAAGGATATTCGGTCTGTTGGCCATATGTATTTTCCCCCTGTGTGTAAAATATGTATTCTTCATTTTCAGTCTGTTTCTCCTTAATATATATCATGAAGCCATGCACTTTGTCAATTAATTAGCTTAGCGCGGGTGTCCGGACCGGAAACCTCCCGGTTTTTCCGGCGGCGCAATACACGCCGCGGCGAACACCTCAATTCCGCCCGCGCAATGCCGCTCTTGCATAACTGCACCTCATCATGTGCAATAAGCCCGTTAAATAAGCCACAAACACCTGAAAACGCACAATTATTTAAACAAAACAATTTTTTACCATAGGTTTTTTGACAAGATGCAAAAATTGTCGAAATTTTAATTAATTCATTTATTTGAATAAATTTTCAATAAATTTTGTTTGTTTTTAATTCATTTTAATCAAAAACAGGCGATTTACATTTTGTTCATTTTTTAACGGTCACGAAGGCCGAAAAATATCGGTGCATTTTTTGACACAATGAAAACCGCATTATAGAATAGTGCGCGTTTCAAGGGAGCCGAGGCAATATCTGATGCGGCGGGAACAGCTCCGCCGTGCCGCTCAAAGCGGAGAGCTCCGCTTCGATATCAACAATGTATACATGATCCCGATATTCGGCGCCGAGGCTGAGGATCCGGAGCGCGGAACGGGCAATGTTATAAAAGAAGAGACTTTAGAAAAAAGGAGAGTCAAATTATGAACAACAAAGCAGCCAAAGGCACATGGGCGGCCGCGTTTACCGTAGCGTCCGTGTGGTTCGGCACCCATGTCGGCGGCGGCTTCGCCTCCGGCAACCAGGTAGTCAACTACTTCTCTCAGTACGGCTGGATGGCAGTCGCATTCCCCATTATCGCAATGGGCATACTTGCATATGTGATATATACCGTCATGAAGTTTGCAAAGCTCAACGGCTTTACAAACTATAAGGACACCTTCGCGGCACTGTATCCGAAGCCGTGGATGGAGGTATTCTTCGAGATATTCTATATCATTATCCTCCTTGCGGCAGTCGGCGCGGCAGTTGCCGGTGCAGGCGAGGTTCTTGCTAACTTCTTCGGCGTCGACTACACCGTAACAGCCAACAAGCTTCTTTTCAACCTCCTCATCGTTGCTCTGCTCATTGTTCTGAGCATCTTCGGCGTAAAGCTTGTTATTGCAGCCTCCACCGTTCTTTCCATCGCAATCCTCATCTCCACCGCAGTTATCGTTGTCACCGGCTTTGCAGCCGACCTTGACAGCATTTCCGCACAGTACCTTGCAGCAAATAACCTTCAGGCGGCAGCATACACCAACAGCCCCGCAAAGGCTGTCTGGCTCGGTGTTGTTATCTACTCGGCATTCCAGTGCGTTTCCATTCCCCCGATGATCGCAGCAGGCGAGGGTCTGACCCTCAAGGGCATCAAGCGCGCAAACATCCTCGGCTGGCTCATGAACGGCTGCGCTCTGGCTGCTTCCGCTGCAATGCTCTGCCGCTGGTACCCGCTGCTGGCCGCACTTCAGGGTGCAGGCGTTGAGGGCTTCACCAACGCAATAAACGGCATCCCCAACCAGACCGTTCTCACCCTCGTCGGTATCAAGTGGATGATGGTCATCTTCAGCATCCTGCTGTTCAGCGCCTTCGTATCCACCAGCGTCACCCTCGTTTTCACCATGATCCAGCGCTTCCAGGGTCACTGCTTCCCCAACTCCATCAAGAGCGAGAAGATCCGCGGCGTTATCGTCGGCGTTGTTGTCATCGCACTGTGCTTCGCGATCTCCCTGCTCGGTCTGAGCGGCATCATCAAGTACGCCTACGGCTACGACGGCTACTACGCCATCCTCGCCATCTACATCCCCGTGCTGGTCTGGGGCATCCCCAAGGTCAAGAAGCTCGAGGCTCAGAAGAAGGCAGAGCTGGAATAATAACAAACTCAACATCAGACACCACCGGTTTTCCGGTGGTGTTTGAACAGGTGAATGATAATGAAAATAGCCATGATAGGCTCCGGCGCTGCCGGCAGCGTTTTCGCTTCATATCTGAATAAGGGCGGTGCAGAGCTCTGGCTCGTTGACCGCTACAAGGCGCACATGGACAAGGTCGCAGCCGAGGGTATGACCTTCGTCACTCCCGATGGCGAGGAGCTCCTCACGGGCTTCCACACGGCTTATTCCGCCGAGAATATCGGTCTTATGGATATGGTCATACTCATGGTCAAGGCCACGCAGACCGACGGCATCATGCCCTCGGTGCTGCCGTGCATCGGCAGGGAAACGGTGGTCGTATCGCTGCAAAACGGCATCGGCAACGACGATGTGCTTAAAAAGTATGTCCCTGCGGACAGAATACTCTATGGCTTCGGCACGATAGGCACCGAGCTTCCGGAGCCCGGCAGATGCGTTTCAAAGCCGGAAAGCGGCGTTATCATGCGCTTCGGAGCATCCGAAAACGACCCCGTTTCCGAAAAAGCCGGCAAGGCGCTTGAAAAGTGCTTTTGCGACGGTGGCTGCCTGACGAGCTTTGAAAAGGATATCCGTCCCTTCGTTTGGAAAAAGGCAATATCAAACAGCGGCTATAACACGCTCTCGGCGCTCACGAGACTCAGGGTCGGCCCGATGCTCGATACCGAAAGCGGCAGACAGCTTATAAAAAGCGTATGGGCCGAGGGCTGTGCGGTTGCAAAGGCGCTCACGGGCGTTGACCTGTGGGACGAGATGCTCGAGGAGCTGGAAAGGCTCAGAGAGGGCTTTGCGAAATACTACCCCTCCATGGCACAGGATGTGCTCATCCACAGGCGCCAGACAGAGGTCGAGCTTTTAAACGGCGCCATCGTTCACTACGGCGCGGAGCTCGGCATCCCCACTCCGGTGAACTCGGCGCTCACACTTATGATACAGACAATACAGCAAAACTACGACAAGCAGTATTGCGAAAAATAAAATATTCTTATTTAAGGAGACAATAACAATGAAAATTGCAATGTATGGTTCCGGCGCAGCAGGCAGCGTTTTTGCTTCTTACCTGAAAAAGGGCGGCGCAGACATGATCCTCATCGACCGCTATGAGGCACACATGAAGAAGGTCGCCGAGGACGGCATGCACTTCACCATCCATCAGGAAGAAAACGGCGCATACACCGATTACAACTACCAGCTCAAGGGCTTCCGCACCTACACCAGCTCCGCAGCAGCCGCAGAGACCGAGGGCAAGGTCGACGTCATCATCTACATGACCAAGGCCACCCAGCTCGAGCAGGCAATTCAGGACTCTCTGCCTGTCGTGGGCGACACCACCGTTGCCGTTTCCCTCATAAACGGTCTGGGCAACGACGACAACCTGTTCAAGGTGTTCCCGAAGGAGCGCTGCGTTATCGGCTCCGGTGTTCTCGGTACCGCACTGCCCGAGCCCGGCCACTGCGTTTCCACTCCTGCCGGCGGCGTTCAGATGAACTTCGGCGGCGCAGTCAGAAGCGAGCTTAACGACGCTGCATGCGCAGAGATGCTCAAGTGCTACCGCGAGGGCGGCTGCGATGCCTACTGGCGCGACGGCGAGCCGGGCACCGACAACAACATCTATAAGTTCATCTGGAAAAAGGTCTGCGTCAATGCGACCGTCAACACCGTCTGCGCGGTCCTGCGCCTGAAGATCGGTGAGGTCGAGGCGGATCCTTGGGGTCAGCAGCTGTTCCACGGTGTTATCCGCGAGACCTGCGCCGTTGCTACCGCAAAGGGCGTTCCCATGAATGCCGACGAGTTCATCGCTCATGACCATGCCGACATCGTTACCAACATCGGCGACTACTATCCCTCCATGTGCCAGGACGCTCTGTTCCACCAGCGTCAGACCGAGATCGACGTTCTCAACGGCAAGATCGCCGAGTACGGCAAGGAGCTCGGAATTGCGACCCCGACCTGCGATATCCTCACCAAGGTCGTACACTGCATCCAGGACAACTACGCAAACCAGTACTTTCAGGATAAAGACGGCAACGCCTTCCGCCTCGGCAAGTAAGTCTGACTTAAATAATATCAAAAAACCGCCCGCACGGGCGGTTTTTTGCACGCCGGAAAAAGTCCGTGACCGCGATTTTGCTTCAATGTCCCGTTATCGGCAATTGATTTTATGCGCGGCTTGGCGTATAATGCCACTCGGAAAAGAGGTATTATCATGCATGACGATCTGACAAAACAGGATATTGAAAAAATGCAGGCGGAGCTTGACCACAGACGGCTTGAGCTTATGCCGGAGCTTATAGAGGAAGTCAAGCGCACGCGCGCCTTCGGCGACCTGAGCGAAAACTTTGAATACAAGGAGGCAAAGCGGGCGAAAAACCGCAATGCCAGCCGCATCCGTTACCTTGAAAACATGATAAAGTCTGCGCACATTATCGGCTCTGATTCTGCCGCCGACGAGGTCGGGCTGTACGACAGGGTAGAGATATATATTCCGGAGGATGACGAGACGAATGTCATTCAGGTCGTGACGACTATCCGCACCGACCCGCTCAAGGGACTTATAAGCCGCGAATCACCGTTCGGAAAGGCGGTGCTCGGGAAAAAAGCCGGCGACCGTATCACGGTGTATGTAAACGATAACTACAGCTACGAGGCGGTAATAAAAAGCATCACAAAATCCGCCGACGACGGCTCCGCTCCCATACTGCAATATTGAAAAAGGTACCCGCTGAAAAGGAAAAAGTCCACCGTAATTCTGTCAAAATTACGGTGGACTTATTGCGTATGGAGTGCTATTTCAGAGCCTTTATATTTAGGCAGAGGGTCGTGCCGAAAAGCTCTCTGAACAGCGATGCCGTACCGAGTAGGGCGAAAAGCAGAGCGAACAGGTAATTTATCACCGTTGAGCGGCAGAAATCCCCGTCCGTCGAGAACATATATGCCAGAGCGGGACCGACATCTGCCGTCGTAAGACCGTCGATCAGACCGTCGTTTACGATCGAGTACAGCGTATAGTAATCGGCGGCATAGCTGCCGGCAAAAACTCCGATTATAACGGCTGCAATAATGATAAACGGCTTTACGCGGCTGTGCCTGCCGTGCAGCAGCTCATAGCCCTTGAGCGCCCCCCAGCCGATAACAAGTCCGGCTATCGAGGCAAAGCAGCCCTCGTACAGCAAAACCGCCAGGGGGATGGCGCCTGCGAGTGCGCCGAGCAGAGCGCCGAATATGCCGCCGATAACGGTGCCGGTGCCATTTTCCCGTACAATATGATGCACTTCGGAGCAGAGGCGTTCGTTGATCTGCGCGGCGCAGTCACCGTGCAGATGGAAGGCTATGCCGTTAATCAGCCTCCAGCATCCGCAGCCGGCAAGCTCAGCGCTGCATTCGCTGCAGAGCTCGACCCCGTCTGCGCCGCAGCAGCGGAGCAGGGGAAGGAAAAAATCGCAGAACGCGGTGAGCCTGCTCATTGTGCCGCGATTATCGGTGAACATGACGACTATGGCATCGGAGAGAAGCCGAATATCCGAGACATTGAAGTCGCGGCGCAGATCGTGCCGGCTGAGCTGATACATAAGGTAATCGCGCGCCTGTTCATCGTGTATGCGGGTCGTTACCGCGAGCCGCTTATAGCCCCAGCCCTCCGAAAAGGTGACGGCAAAGCCCATAAACTCACCGTATGCAACGCCGGAGGCGATGCGCATGCCGTTTGCCCGAGCGAGCTTTCTGAGACCGGATCCTACCATGTCTTATCCCCCTGAATATATATCCTCGGATAAAATTTAGCATAGTAAAAAAACTCTGTCAATTGAAAAAGCCGCCCCGATGGGGCGGCTTTGATAAAGTTGGGTAAATTGCCGTTTCGTTATCAGAGGAAGAAGTCGGTGACCTGTGCGTACAGGACGAAGGCCATGCCGAGCGGGGTGATGACCTTGTAGCAGATGTCGAAGAAGGTGCGGCCCCAGAACTTGTGTCCTGCCTGCTCACACTCATCGACAACGAGGTCGAGCTTCCAGACCCAGCCGATGAGGAATGCCATGATCATCGCACCAAGCGGCATCATAATGCCCTCGGAGAGCATGTCGTAGAAGTCGAGCCAGTCGCCGTTCCATGTCTTTGCGGTGCTGACATAGTAGGTAGCGGATGCGTCAAAGGCGGTGGTCTCTTTATCTACGGCAGTGTAAATTCCGTCCGCGCCGAGAGTATAGTAATCGGTGTTCTCATCAAAGGCGGAGATATCTCCGGCCTCTGCCCAGTGCATGCCGAGGATATCGGCCGGATTGCCTATCGCGGCACCGCCGTTGGTGCCGGCACCCAGACCGTCAAGGCAGGTGGGCAGGCAGAATACGAAGATGATAACGGCGCAGAGAATTGCGTACTTTTTGCGTCCGGGAGCCTTGCCCTCTGCAACATTCTGGTCGACCTTGAAGGAGGTGATGACCTCGAGCAGGGAGAAGGAGGAGGAGATGGCTGCGATGAAGACGAGGGAGTAGAACAGGAAGCCCATGATGTTGCCGACATAGCCCATCTTATCGAATACGATCTGCATGGACAGGAACAGCAGTCCCGGGCCGGAGCTGGTATCACCGCCGAGGAATGCATAGCATGCGGGCATAACGATCATGCCTGCCATGATTGCAACGAGGGTATCGCAGATAACGACGATGACGGCGTTCTTCTGGAGATTCTCCTGCTTCTTCAGGTAAGAGCCGTAGTTGATCATAGCGCCCATGCCGAGGGACAGGGAGAAGAACATCTGACCGGCGGCAGTTTTGAGAACTCCAAGGAAATCTTCCTTAAGAGGCTGAATGTTCCAGCCGAACATGAACTTGTAGCCGTCCATTGCGCCGGGCTGCACAGCAACATAGATGATAACGATAACAAGCATGACGAACAGCGCGGGCATACCGATCTTGCAGAAATTCTCGATGCCGTCCTCAACGCCTGCTGCGACTATGTATGCGTTGAGTGCAATGAAGATCGCAGTCCAGAGTATCATCTGTCCGCCGTTCATAATGAAGCTGCCGAAGTAGGTTGAGATGTCTGAGGTGTTCCATGTGTTCCAGCCGAAGATGGCGGTCAGATAGCCGAGTGCGTAGCGAGTGACCATGCCGCCGAGAACAAAGTAGAAGCACAGGACCAGGAAGGGGCAGAGGACTGCCATATATCCGAGCCAGGTGAACTTCTTGCTGAGCTTGCGATAAGCCGCTACGGGGCTCAGACCGGTTTTACGGCCGATGGTGAATTCGCCGATCATAACGGCGAGACCTACGAAGACCGCAAGAGCAAGGTAAACGAGCAGGAAGGCGAAGCCGCCGCTCTTACCCATCTTGTACGGGAAGCCCCAGATGTTGCCCAGACCGACGGCAGAACCGATAGCGGCCATCAGGAAACCAAAGTTGGAGCCAAATGTTGCGCGATTGTTTTCCATAACTTTCTCTCCTTTTTTAAATGCTTTCGCTGTGGTCTATTGTATCTGTTAAAAAATTGATTACAATAGCTTTAGACTTAAATTAACTCAATCTTAACACGAATTAATGTTGTCTTTACGAGAATTTATACCAGAGGGCTTGATTTTGGTAATAATTTATTCATAAGATGGCTTAAATAATGCCAAAAACGGCTCCTAAGGTGGACAAATTATTAACATTCAGGACAAATTGCGTTAACTCTCTTAGCAGATGCAAAAGTTAGGATAAGATATCCGGCCGTAAATGGGGTTAATATACATATTAATAACTCATATAGCAAACGCAAAAAAGCATATGCAGAATGTAATGACAAAAAGCCGCGCCGCCGCATGAGGCGGGAATAAGCCGCGGCGATAGCCGCACGGCTTTTGATGATTGATTTTGCATCGGATTTTATGTATAGTAGGGGAGTAGCGTCGATTGACAAGGGAATACACGGTTTAGACAGGCACAAATACGCTCGTGCCGCGTTAAAGCTCTTGTCAATCGACGGTACAGTCCGCAGATACGGCAAAGGAGGCGGCGATAAGGAGAGCTCCGTTCCTGCGGCTTTGGGCGATGAACTGAGCCGGAGAAATTCCGCGCTTTTGTGCTTTGACTTTCCCGCCCACGGCGACAGCGAGGCAGAGGACGGCTGCCTGCGGGTCGATAACTGCAAAAACGATCTGCTGCGCGCCGCCGTCGAGCGGTACGGGGTTTAACGGAGAAAGAAGCGTCTCCGTGCCATTTAATATCAGGGCTTGGAGGCTTTTGGAGGGATATAACAGCAATGACAAAAATCTTATTCGTCTGCCACGGCAATATCTGCCGCAGTCCGATGGCGGAATATGTGATGAAGCACCTCGTCAGGGAATCCGGACGCGAGGCGGAGTTCGACATAGCCTCTGCCGCAACGAGCACAGAGGAGATCGGAAACGATGTCTACCCGCCCGCGCGGCGCGAGCTTTTGTCGCACGGCGTTGAGTGTCCCAAGCGCAAAGCCCGCCGGCTTACCCGCCGCGATTTCGACGAATACGATATGATAATCGGCATGGACGAGGAGAACCTTTACAATATGCGCCGCTGCTGCGGCGACGGCGACGCAGCGAAAATAAGCCTGCTGCTCGACTTCACCGACCGTCCGGGCAATGTTGCAGACCCGTGGTACACCGGAAATTTCGCCGAAACATGGCGGGATGTCTGCGAGGGCTGCCGGTGCCTTCTGAAACGACTGTGACCGCAGGCTATATTTGTTGACAAACGACGCTCCCGATATATATAATGTATGAGATAACCGCGTAGAGGAGGGGATGCTGCTTGGGTAAGGGCGGAAAACACCTGAACACCGGTTCCAACAAAAAAAGAAGCGGCGCCCACCTCTCGGAGAGAGAACGGCAGCGCGAGGCACGGAAGCACTCCCGCGCAAGGCACCGCAAGAGCAGGCTGCGCACGGGCGCGCCGCAGATGGTGGTAATGCTGCTGCTGTGCGTTCTGATGGTCTCGCCTTTGCGGAGCTGCATAATAAGCGATGACGACTATATCGGCTATACCGCGGCAAAGCAGACCGCGCTCGACGATGCCGGCATAACGCAGGAAAAGGCAAAAAATCTGTCCGCGGAGATGATAAAAATAGACGACACGGTGTGTTATAAAGTGCAGTTTACCGGCTCGGTAACGGACTACCGGTACATAATCGACGCAAGCTCCGGCAATATAATCGGACAGAATTTTTACAGAACCGAAGGATAGCGGGGCGCCCTTGATCGCTCCGCTTTTTGTCTATATGCTCAGTAAGGACCCGCGGCAGCGGCGGGCATACGGACATTAAGTACAAAAAACATGGTGTTTTAGGGACATATTGTGGTTGCAATTTGTGAAAAAATGTGCTATACTGACCACACTATTGTGAAGTGGCGCGCCCGCATATGGCGTGAAACCGATTTGTAAACGCTCGATACCGCGATTTTACCGGCGCGGTGTCAATCGTGATAAATTAGTCAATCATATTTAAAGGAAGGAAGAACCATATGATGAACGAAAAGTACGCACCCCTA
>CAVGWF010000073.1:0-20819 GCA_963632825.1 Escherichia coli
TTCCGGTGCTTATTTAGCATAAGCTGTTCTTACATTATCTAATTTTCAAGGTACAATTCGCGCCGCCGCTTTCAGCGGACAGCTTATTTACTTTACCACGAAGGTTCGCATTTGTCAAGAGGTTTTTTCAAACTTTTTTGAAGTTTTTTATCGCTCTCTCGCATCGATGCGGCGCTCTCTCCCGAGGCGCTTGATTAGAATACCACCGCAAATTCGCTTTGTCAACACTTTTTTCGCCGTTTTTCGCAACTTTTTTGACCTGTTTTTTCATACCACTAAATATTGTGTCCAAAGACGCGCATAATAACAACATGATTGATTTTAAGAGTTTTTTCCGCCGGGAAAATTCCGGCGATGGCGTGCATCCGCGCGAGAAGGTGCACTATAAGGGTGCCTTGACGCGGCAGAGCATCGAGAGCATCTTCGACGCCTGCGACGATTTTGAATCGCGCGAGATAAGACCCGGGCTGTCCGGCGAGCAGACGCTTTTTATCTGCTGGCTCGACGGCATCGCCGGAGGCGGCGACATTGCGGAGGATATTCTGCGCCCGCTCACCGAGCTGCTGCGCACGGGCATAAACGCAGCCCCGCGCAGGCTGCTCGACGGCGCGGTGTACAGCGCGCAGGCGAATATGCGCACGACGCTCGACGAGGTGGTGTCCGATATCACGCAGGGCTGCTGCGCAGTGGTGTTCTCCTCGCCTCCGGCGGCGGTCTGCTTTGAGGTGCGCTCGAAGCAGACTCAGCGTGCGATAAGCGAGCCGACGATAGAAAAGTCGCTCAAGGGCGGAAAGGACAGCTTCACCGAAACTCTGCGGACCGGCACGGCGCTGGTGCGCAGGCGCATTGCCGATCCCGCGCTCAAGGTAAAAAGCACCGTGCTCGGCAGGAAAAGCCGCACTCAGGCGGCGGTGATGTATGTCGACGGAGTGGCCGACCCCGCGGCGGTCGCGGAGCTGCGGCGGCGGCTCGACGCCATCGACGTTGACGGAGTGCTGTCAACGGGCATGATCGAGGAGTATATAACCGACCGCCCGCGTTCGATGTTCCCGCAGGTGGTGCACACCGAGCGCCCCGACCGCTTTGCCCGGCAGCTTTTGAACGGCAGGGTCGGGCTGCTCGTTGACGGTATCCCGATAGCGTTTCTCGTTCCGGTGTCGTTTCCGGAGTTTCTGCGCGTGCCGCAGGAGGACGGGCAGAATTTCATCGTGTCCTCGGCGCTGAGCATAATCCGCTGGGCAGCGGTGCTGCTCGCGCTGGCGCTGCCGGCATTCTACACGGCAATAGCGATGTACCATCAGGAGATGATACCCACGCAGCTTCTGCTGTCGGTGATAGCCTCAAAGCAGGATGTTCCGTTTTCGACCGCTCTGGAGCTTCTGGGCATGCTCGTCGTTTTCGAGCTTCTGCAGGAGGCGGGGCTGCGGCTGCCCGACCCCATCGGCGACACGGTGAGCATAATAGGCGCTCTCATAGTCGGCCAGTCTGCCGTCGAGGCGAAGGTCATATCGCCCATTGCCGTCATAGTCGTGGCAACGGCCGGCGTGGCGGGCTACGCCCAGCCGAGTCAGGATCTCGGCGCGGCGCTGCGCGTGAGCCGTTTTGCGATGGTCATAGCCGCGATAGCGGCGGGGCTTTACGGCGTTGTTCTCTCGCTGTGCTTCGTCGTTTGGTATCTGTGCACGATAGACTCGTTCGGGCGCAATTACACCGCGCCGTGGTCAGGCGGCGGCAGGCGGAATCTGGCTCGGACATTTCTGCGCCGTCCGCTGCCGGACGAAAAATTCCGCGAGCCGGAGCTGGACACGCCCGACAGGAGGAAGCAGGCATGAAAAAGAGGATCACCGCCGTTTTGTGCGCGCTCGCCGTCGCCGCGGGCGCGTCGGGCTGCTCCGGCGGCAGCATATATTCAAACTACCGCGATATAGGTCAGCTCCTCGTCATCCAGACGATGGGCTTTGACCGGAACGGCGGCGAGGTCAGGCTGTCGGTGTCGGCCGAGGGCGGCCCCGGTGCGGGCGAGGACGGAGACGGTGTGCCGCCGGTGCGGCTGAGCGTGAGCGCGCCCACGCTCACCTCCGCGCAGGACTCGCTTCAGAGCTACAGCGACGGCAGGCAGCTTTTCTTCGGGCACACCTCATATGTCGTGCTCGGCAGCAGCGTGCTCGAAACGGGCGTGGGCAGGTTTTTCGACTGCATCGAGCGAGACGCGGCGTTCCGGCTGAGCATACCCGTCTTTGCCGTCACCGGCGGAGACGCGGAGGCGCTCGTTGCCGGCAGCGGAAGCGAATACGACGCAACGCGGCTGCTGAGGGCGGTGGACGAAAATCTGCGGCTCCGGGGCAGCTCGCGGGTGTACACCGCCGCGCAGATCATATCGCAGCTCGACCGCAGCGGCACGGCGCTCATATGCGCGATAACCGCCGCTCCCGCGGACGGGGCGGACCCCGATGCGCAGGACGGTGAGCCGGCGGCCCTGCCCGACGGATATGTCATAATAAAGGACGGCACGGCGGCGGGGAGGATACCGCCGGAGCTTGCGCGCGCCGTGAGCGTTGTCAGAAACGAGACCGGCTCGCTGCCGATAGATATAGAGGACACCGCCGTACAGCTTGACAGAACGAGCTGCACCGTCGAGCCCGTGTTCGGCAACGGGCATCTGACGGGCGTTAATTTAAATGTAGAGCTTTCGGCGGCGCTCGCCGAGGCGGAGGGGAGCTTCTCACCGGACGGGATAAGCGAAGGACTCGCTTCACTCGTCAAGGGTGAGATAGAAAAGCTTCTGGAGCTTCAGATAAGCACCGGCTGCGATTTCTTGCAGCTCGGCAGCGTGCTCGAGCTGGGACATCCGAAAAGGCTTCGCGGCTTCACGCGCGGCTTTGCCGGTGTCATGGATGACCTCAATTATAATGTGAGCGTTCAGGCGCGGCTTGACCGCAGCTTTCATCTTTCGCTCGGGGGAGGCGGCGGACAATGAACGGCAATTGCTATGACCGCCGTCAGCTCAGAGCGATGTGCTTTGCCGCCTCGCTCGCACCGGCAACGCGGCTTCTGCCCGGTGCGACCGCTCGGATCGCCGGCAGGAGCGGGTGGCTCGCACCGCTTGCGGCGCTGCCGCTGCTGCTTCTTTTTCTGTGGTACTTCTCCTCATTCATGAAAATGCGCCGCGGCGGCGAGGGACTGGGCGAGCTTATAATGCGCACAAGCCGCCGGGGCTTCGGGAGCTTTGCTCTGTGCTTTATCGCGCTGTTTTTCATATTCTCCTGCGGCTTTATCCTGCGCACCGGCGCACACCGGCTAATTTCGACGATATACCCCGCCGCGGGACCGTGGGTGTTTATGCTCTCGATGCTCCTGCTCGGCACGGCAGCGGCTCTCGGTCCGGTAAAGGCGCTGCCGAGGGCCTCGCGCGTTTTCGCGCCGGTGCTGGTATCGGTGATGCTGCTGGGGCTCGTGTTCTCGGCGGGCTCGGTGAGCGGAGCAAACCTCCTTCCGGCAGAGCCCGACAGGCTCGGCGACATTTTTCTCGGCTCGCTCGCGGTGACGGAGATCTACGGCGGCGTTATCTGCGCCGCGGCGGTGCTCGAGGACCGCGCACCGCTTCAGGGCAGGCGCTTTGCCTCGTTTGCCGGCTGGCTCGCGCTCGTTTGCCTGCTGCTGACCGCATTCTGCGCCGTTATAACCGGCTGCTACGGCGCGGAGCTCACCGCGCGGTTTTCGCACCCGTTTTTCTCGATGATACGCGATGTCACGCTGTTCAGGACCGTCGAGCGGATAGAGGCGCTCGTTGCGGCGCTGTGGGTGCTGTCGGATTTCGTGATATTCACTCTGCTGCTCACGGCGGCCTCGCATATGCTGCGGCTCGTTTTCGGCTATCGTCCGGAGAGGCGCGACATGCCCGCGGCGGACATGAAAAACGGCAGATACCTCATTGCGGTATCCGCCGTCATGACCGGCATCGCAGCGGCAGTACTGCCCCATGCCGAATACGGCATGAAGCTCGTGTCGCAGGTGATAGTGCCGTGCATAAGCCTTGGGATCATATTTCTGCTGCTGCCCATGTGCTATGCGCGGGCAAGCAGAGCCTCAGGCAAATGAGCCGACCGGAATATACGGTATCGGCGTGTCAAAAAGCCGTAACCCTCTGACACGCCGATCTGCCTCAGCCCTTATACATATTATCGTAGTTTGCCTCGATGCACTTGATGACATCGGTGAGAATGTCGCAGGCGGGAGTCGGGACTCCGACCTTTTTGCCGTAATCGGAGATCGCGCCGGTCAGGCAGGTGACCTCGGTCTCCCTTTCGTTTATAACGACATCCTGCGCCATTGAGGGATAATAATCGCTGATGGACTCAAGAACATTGGGATAGTTGTTGACGGTGTAGTCCCAGATGCCCTCGATGCCCAGTGCCTCGGACACATCGGCAGCCTCGCGCCATATCTTCCATACGAGGTTTACGCCGTTCTCGTTTGCGGCTACATACTTTACCTTCATTCTGAGTATCGCGCACATGGTATTGAAGCCGCTGTTGGAGGTAGCCTTGCGCCACACATAGGGGCGCACATCGTCATAATACTTCGGGCCTATGCCGCCCTTGGTAAAGCAGTCCTCAAGATACAGACCGACCTCGTCGGTGCGGGCACACTTTACAACGGGACCGAAGAACATGTTGTTGCCGGGGAAGGGCTTGGAGATGCATACGCCGGGCTCGGGAAGCTCGGTTCCCATGTTTCCGCAGCCGTATATGATGCGATCCTCCGCAACATACTTTTTAAGGCGCTCGTCGTTGCCGAGACCGTTCTGCAGGGAAACTACGACCGTGTCCGGACCTACGCATTTGAGAACGCTTTCCATTACCTTGTCGGTCTGCGTGGCCTTGACCATGATGATAACGATGTCCATGATGCCGATGTTTTCGGCGCTGGCAGCGGTCTTGAAGCCCTTGAGCAGATACTCGCCGCTGGGGTCCTTCATCACAAGACCGTCGCTGGCGATCTTGTCCATATGTGCCTTGTAGAGATCTACCAGAGTGATGTCGTCTGCGCCGCCCTTCTTCAGGTATGCCGCGAAAACGCTTCCTGCCGCGCCGGAGCCTATCATTGCTATTTTCATTATTAATCCTCCTTTTTTTGCTTGAAAAATCACAAAAAACAATGTATAATGCTTTATATCGTCTTAACGCTGATTTGTTAACATTATTTATATTTGCCTGAAACGAGAGATACTACCGTGAACGAAAACCTGAAGATCAATAAAAGCTCAATGTCCGACCAGATATATAAGATAATTGCCGAAAACATATCCAGCGGCAAATGGAAATCGGGGGACAAGCTTCCGTCCGAGGGCGAGCTTGCGGAAAGCTTCGGAGTGAACAGGCTCACCGTCCGCGGCGCTCTCCAGAAGCTCAATGCAATGGGTGTTATCGAAACGCGCACGGGCAGCGGCAGCTTCGTTGTTGACTTCAAATTTGAGGACTATATACGGGCCGCCTCGGCATTCTATATAAACTCGAATCTCATGGAGGATCTGATAAACTTCAGAATGACTATGGAGATTGAGTGCGTCCGCCTCGCGGCAAAATTTGCCACCGAGGAGGATCTCAGGGAGCTTGAGCGGCTTGCCATTAAGCACACCGAGGTCTATATGTCCTACACCGAGTACGACCATCCCGTGGACGAGGAATGGATCCGCTCTACCGCGGCCAGCGACCTTGCCTTCCATGAGCAGATATATAAGATGACGCATAATCAGTATTACACATACACCTTTGCCATGATACATGATGCGCTTTATGACTATATGCTGCTGTGCGCCTCAAAATGGAAGCCGGAGCACTTCAAGAAATACAAGCACCGCGACATTCATTATTTTATTTACGAATCCATAAGAGACAGGGATGTCACGCGCTGCATGAAGGAATACAAGACCATGCTTCTTTCCTATTCCACCTCCGACGGCTCCATGCCGCGCATTGAGGACTGATACCGAGCTTCAGAAAAACCCTTCCGATAAACCGTTGTCGGAAGGGTCATTTTTTACCGCGATGACCCTGCACTGATATATAAGACACCCGTACAGGGCATCGCGTTGAAAAGAGGTCTGCGATTATTTCTTTGCCGCAATGCCTATCTCAAGTCCGCGGCGGAATGCCGCCTCGTTGAGGGGATTGAGCTCGGGACGCTTTGCGCCGAGCTTTTTGAATGCGGTCTGCAAGACATTCTCAACGGGGAGAATGTCGGAAACTCCGATTATTGCGCCCGTTACGACAAGGTTCATTACCTTCGGGTTGCCAAGCTCGATCGCAATATTGCCCGCATCGACCTTTACGACGGTAACATCGTCATATTCGGGAACATGCTTTACGATGCTGCTGTTTACGACGACCGTGCCGCCGGGGATGACGGCGTCCTTAAAGCGCTCCATGCTCGGCTCGTTGAGAACGACCAGCATGTCGGCCTTGTTCACCTTGGGTGCGCCGACCTCCTCGTCGGAAATGACAACATAGCAGTTCGCCGTGCCGCCGCGCTGCTCGGCACCGTACGAGGGGAAGTAGGTCACAAACTTGTCGGTGGTCTCACATGCGGTGTAGGACAGAAGCTGGCCGATGACCATGACGCCCTGACCGCCGAAGCCCGCGATGATTATAGATTTTTCCATATTTACAGCCTCCTTACTTGGCACGGAATTCGCCGAGGGGGAATTCCTTCAGGATAACATTCTTTATATGGTCAACGGATGCAAGAGGCGACATACCCCAGTTGGTGGGGCAGTTGGACACGATCTCAACAAAGCTGAAGCCCTTGCCGGCCATCTGATACTCGAATGCCTTCTTGATCGCTGCCTTTGCCTTGATCGCCTCGGGAACGCTTGCAAAGGTCACGCGGGAAATGTATGCGGGTGCGTTGAGCTGGCTCAGAAGCTCGCACATATGCAGCGGGTAGCCGTGCTCCTCGGGCTTTCTGCCGTAGGGAGCGGTGGTCGCCTTTGCGCCGATCAGCGTGGTAGGCGCCATCTGACCACCGGTCATGCCGTAGGTACCGTTGTTTATGAAGATAACGGTGAAGTTTTCACCGCGGTTTGCGGCGGACATTGTCTCTGCAAGACCGATCGCAGCCAGATCGCCGTCGCCCTGATAGGTGAAGGTGAGCGTCTCGGGGCTGCAGCGCTTGAAGCCGCTGGCAACCGCGCAGGAGCGTCCGTGGGGTGCGGCAATAGTGTCAAGATTCATGTAGTTGAAAGCAAGACCGCCGCAGCCGACGCCCTGTACCCAAGCCGCCTTCTGAACCATGTCCAGCTCGTCGAGGACCTCGAGGATAGTCTTTACGGCAGCCGAGTGCATGCAGCCGGGGCAAAAGCCCGTGACGGCTCCGTCATAAATACCGCTCGGACGGGTATATACTACTTGTTCACTCATTTTCGATTCCTCCCATTACTTGTCGCCGTACATCTTCCTTGCCTGTTCAAGAACATAGCCGCGGTCAAGGATCTGACCGCCGGAAGAAAGTGCGGTTGCGATTTCGGTGCGTCCGTGGACGGCCAGCTTAACATCGGCGCCGTACTGGGCGGGAATGGACATTTCCGCGACCAGTATGCCCTTGAGCCTGGAATAGTCAAGCCTTTCAAATGCCTCTGCCGGGAACGGATTGACCATGAGCGGACGGATAAAGCCGACCTTGTAGCCCTCCCTGCGCAGGAGCTTTACCGCGGATTTTGCAATGCGTCCGGAGGTGCCGTAGCCGGTGAGCACGAGCTCCGAATCCTCGGGAACATCAAATTCATATGCGACCTCGTCACGGGCCCAGACCTCGTAAAGCGCCGCATCCTCCTTGTTCATTGCCTCCTGGCTGAGCTTGTTGGACAGACCGGGGCCGCACATGACCGAATGCGGCTCGCCGCCGTTTCTGCCGATGGCGGCATACGCCTTTTTCTCCTCGCGGAGCCTTGCGATCTCCTCGTCGCTCTTTGCCTCGGGGAGGACGACGGGCTCCATCATAGTGCCGATAACGCCGTCAAGGAGAAGATAGGTCGGACGCAGATACTTGTCTGCCTTTTCAAATGCCTCGTAGGTCATGTCAACGGCCTCCTGAACGGAAGCGGGAGCGAACACGAGCATCTGGAAGCCGCCGTTGCCGGAGGCCTTGGTTGCTTCAAAATAATCCTGCTGAGCGGGCTTGATGTCGCCTATGCCGGGGCCGCCGCGCTGGAAGTTTGCGATAACGGACGGAAGTCTTGCACCGGCGAGGAAGGCTATGCCCTCGCTCTTGAGCGCTATGCCCGTCGAGGACGAGCTCGTCATGCATCTTACGCCTGCCGCAGCCGCACCGAAGACCATGTTTACGGAAGCGACCTCGCTCTCGCCCTGAATGAAAACGCCTCCTACCAGAGGCTGCTTGCGGGACATATACTCGGGCATTTCGTTCTGCGGGGTGATGGGATAGCCCGCGAAGAAGCGGCAGCCTGCGCGGATAGCCGCCTCCGCGACCGCCTCCGTGCCCTTCATGAAAATCTTATCTGACATTTTATTCTTCCTCCTTGAATACAGAGATCGCTGCATCGGGGCAAATGCGGGCGCACATGCCGCAGCCTATGCATTTTTCAGGTTCAAGTGGCTGAACATACTGATAGCCCTTCGCATTCGTCGCCTCAGTTGTGCCGAGGACCTTCTTGGGACAGGTCTGGACACAGTACAGGCAGCTCTTGCAGGCTTCGATATATATCTCGATCCTTCCTTTTGCCATTGAAAACACTCCTTTTAATTATTTTCGGAATCTCACCGCAGCCATTCGGGCACGGTATTCAATTCAATTGTAAACACGGGTAAGCTGCATTTTTGCGCAACGGCGTCTGCGATGCCGTCCATGGCGCAAACAAACTCGAGCTCCGTTTCCGGAAGCATCCCGCGCAGTCTTTCTATACCGTTAAGGACATCCTCCGGAGAAGTATCCGGTCCGTAATTCGGGTTTGCTGCAACAGAAATTTTTTCAAGGTGTGCCGCGCCCACCGTTCTGGATATCGTTTCCTCGATATCCTCCCGGCTGCCCGACCACGGGCGGTAGGGATTGATGAGATACACGACCTTGGTATCCGGATTGTTCAGATATCCGGCAAACTGACCTATCATATGGCTGCCGTATGCACCGCCGCCGATGTCAAGCAGAACGATGCTGTCCGGATCACGCAGACGCTCGATAACGCCCGCGGCAACGATGGGGGCATCCATAAGCTGCTCCTGACAGTGGAAGATAACACCGCCGAGAGTGACAAAGCTGCTGCTGTCTCTTGCCCGGAATATGGGCTTTGTCTGATCCATATCAAAAAAATGGACCGGCTTGCCGCCGGTTCTGTGCATGGCCAGCGCAAGATTAAGGGAAACCTCGGTTTTACCGGAGCCCGCTTCGCCGATAATTACAAAGTTTTTTGTGTTTTCGGTGAGCCCTTCTGCAATGGAATCATTCACCGGTAAACCTCCTTATCACTTATCCGATAAAAATAAAAGCCGATCGCCGGCTCCTGCGGCAGACAGTCCTGCACGGAGCGCCTTTCGGCGCTCCGGATGCAGAACCGTGAGGAGAGAAATGCTATACTTCCTGATATTTGTATTCGCCCTCGAAGCAGACCTTCTTGTCGAATATGGCGCAGAGGATGTAGGCAGCGAGAGAAACGACGAACACCGTGTAAATGGGCTGTCCTGCGATGGCGAGCGAGGGAACGGCGAATTTGCAGAGAACAAATGCGATGATGCCCGAGCCGAACACGACCCAGCCGCTGGACTTCTTGAGCGTCTTGGAGAAGTAAAACACGCCGAACATAAGGATGGTGTAGGGCGCCCACAGAGCCAGAACGCTCATGATGGCTCCGAGAATGCTGGAGACCTGAGTGGCGATGACATAAGCGACAACGCTGTATGCAACGATGATCCAGCGGGAGGTGCCTACCTGCTTCTCCTCAGCCATGTCGGGCTTGAAGAAGCGGAGAATAAAGTCGTGGGTAGTCATGGTGGACAGGGACACGAGGATGCCGGACGCCGTTGATATGCACGCGGCCATAACGCCCGAGAGCAGAAGTCCGCACACCACGGGGTTCAGGGTAGCGGTGACGGCCGCCATGGACATTGCTGCGTTGCCCTCCAGCTCGGGGAAGAAGCCTGCGGCAATGATGCCGAATACTGCGGAGATAAAGCCTGCGGGGATCATGAGGAGTGCGCCGAGGACAAAGCCGTTTCTTGCCGCCTTCTCGCTCTTTGCGGAGATCGCGACCTGAATGGTGCTTGCGGAGGGAGCCGCCTGCAGCATCATGGTCAGGCACCATGCGCAGATGGCTGCCGGACCCATGCCGGTGATGAGATTCCACCAGTGCGAGCCGTCGCCGGATTTGCCGGCGGGCAGAGCTGCTGTGATGGCGTCAAAGCCGCCGTACTGCTTGACCGCAACGATGCAGCCTATGATAAGTCCGGCATAGATGAGGACTACATTTATAACATTGGTCAGTGCGGTGGACCACATGCCGCCTACGACGGCGATGAAGCAGAGTATGCAGATGGAAATTATCAGACCGAGCCCATAGCTGACGGAGGGGATGATCGCGTTGAGGATCGTGCCGCCTGCGATGACCTGCAGAGCAACTATCGTGACCTGAGTCACGAGCTGGATGACGAGGCCAAGAGTCTGAAAGCTCTTGCCGAACAGATGGTTCCACATACCGTTAATGGTTCTGAAGCCGGCTTTTCTGAGCTTTCCGGCAAAGAAGAAGGCCATGAGCAGCGCGCCCATTGCCCATGCCACGTCATACCATGCGGCGGAAAGGCCGGCGGTATACGCGTTCTGAGCAACGCCCGTTGTGGAGGTGCCGCCTATTGCAAGACCTGCGACGGTAACGCCTACGAGCAGGGTGCCGAGCCTCTGGTCGGCAAAAAGGAATTCCTTCGCCGAGCCCTTTTTCTGAAGACGCGTGGAATACCACGATGTGAAAAACAGTGCCAGCATGTAGATGATAATAATTGCTAATGCCATAATTTTTCTCCTCTCATTTTTTGCTTGTTTTTTAGAGTCCGTCTTTCCCCGGACCGTAAGTACGAAATTACTGAACGGAAGCCACGAGCTCCTCAAATGTACCGCCCTCGGGCAGTACGCCGAGCTTGACCGCCAGACCGCAAAGCTCCTCTGCCAGAGCCTCGCTTACCTCCATGCCGCTTTCCTTGTTCTCCTTGAACTTCTTGAATTCTATCTCGCCGGGCATGAATATCTCCTTGCAGCCCTCCGCGGGACGGCTGCCCTTCATAACACGGACATAATCATCCGCACGCTTTTTGAATTCGTCTATGGGCATGAACTTGGAGGGGTCTATCATTATCATGCAGAAGCCGGTGTTTTCGGGCTCGAGCTTTTCGGGAGCGCCGATGCCGGTGCCGTAGCTTGCGCCGGAAAGCACTGCGGATACGATATCGACCATGACCGCCAGACCGTAGCCCTTGTGCGCCGCGATAGGCAGAACGGTGTAGGCCGCTCTGGAATCGGTGGTGGGCTTGCCGTTAAAGTCGTTTGCCCAGCCCTCGGGAAGCTGCTTGCCCTCTCTCGCATAGGCCTGGATCTTGCCGAAGGCGACGCCGCTGGTGGAAATGTCCATAACGACGGGATATTCGCTGCATGTGGGAACGCCCACCACTATGGGGTTTGTGCCCAGAAGCCTGTCCGCTCCGCCGTAGGGTGCCATCGAGAGATATGTGTTGCAGCACACCAGACAGATAACGTCGTCTTTTGCGGCACGCCAGCCGTAATAGGATGCGCAGCCTATGTTTGAGCTCTGGCGGCCCGTGCAGATTGCAATGCCGTACTGCCTTGCCTTGGGCAGCAGTGCGTCAAATGCCTTGTTGACGGTCACGACGCCCAGAGCATTATCGCAGTCGAGATGGAGTATGCTGCCCTCATCCTTGAGCACCTTTACATTCGGCTTGGGATTGTATGCTCCCGTTCCGAACAGCTTGAGGTAAAGCGCCAGCCTTGACATACCGTGAGAATACACGCCGGTAAAATCGGAATGTGTGACCACATCACCGGCAATGTCGGCATCCTCCTCGGACATGCCGCAGGCGTGAAGCAATGCCTTCGTGAGCCTGCGTTCTTCTTCGTAGCTTATTTTTGCCATAAGCTTTCCTCCTTTTTGTATCCGTTGAATTTGATTTAAAAATTCGAAATTCGGCGAGCCGTCCCGTTAAAAAATAAATTAAACCAAAACAGGCAAATGGCATTGCTTTTTTTTCTGCGTCTTGCTATCATTGGTTCGGCGATGCTGTTGACCTGTTCGTCAGCTTGCTTGCTTTGCATTGTAGCACCTCACAAAACGTTTGGCAATAATAATTATTTTTTTGTCAGTTTTGCGGTGAAATTGCATATTTTTATATAATAAGTAAAGAAACCGGTGAAAAAATGAAAAAAGCTTATTCCCGCTCCGTATCGCTTGCCGCAGGCTTTATAATAATGCTGTGCTACGGTCTGCTTTACGCATGGAGCATCTATTCAAGTCCCCTCAGTGAGCAGTTCGGCTGGACCAGCGCCCTGCTCGGCACCTGCTTTACCGTGATACTGACCTCCTTCTGCCTCGGCGGAGTGCTCGGAAGCATTCTGACAAAGCGCCTTGACAGCCGCAGGTCCGTTATGATCGGTGCAGTCATGAGCCTTGCCGGCTACGGTCTTGCCTCGACCGTTACCGCAGAAAGCGTCTGGCTGCTTTTCGCCGCATTTTCCGTATCCGGACTTGCCTGCGGCGTGGTATACAACGCAACGGTCTCGACCGTCGTGATGCGCTTTCCCGATAAAAAGGGCTTTGCCTCGGGGCTGCTGCTGATGAGCTTCGGCGCAAGCACCCTTGTCCTCGGAAGCCCTGCATCTGCCCTCATGTCCTCCGACAGCATAGGCTGGAGGAGCGTTTACCTTGCAACGGGCATTCTTCTTCTTATAGTAGGCGTGCTCGGCAGCCGCTTCATCGTTTCCGATTCCGGAGCTGCCGCGGCGAATGCCTCCGCCGCCGAAAAAAGCGGCTTCACGCCGAAGCAGATGCTCGGCTCGTCAAGCTTCTGGCTGTTCTTCTGCTCCGCCGCGATCCTGACGCTGTTCGGTCAGGGCATTATCGGTCACGCCAGAAGCATCGCCGTCGAGGGCGGGGCCGGAGCCTCTCTGGCCGCGCTCACCGTTGGTCTGGGCTCGGTCGCAAACGGCGTAGGTCGGATCGTTTTCGGCATACTGCACGACAGAAAGGGCTATAAATTCGCTCTGACGCTGGACGCCGTTATCCTTATCGCCGCCGGAGCCGCCCTTGTCGTGTTCCTCCCGAAAAATGCGCCCGCCGTCATAATTGCCGCCATCATGCTCTGCGGCTTGGGCTACGGCGCCGTGCCGCCCATTTCCTCCTCCGTAACTCAGGAGTTTTTCGGCTCGGAATACTATGCGCAGAATTTCAGCATAACCAATCTGAGCATAATCGTTGCATCCTTCGGCTCGACCATCATGGGCAGCCTGCAGACCGGCTCCGGCTCGTATGTCTCGGGCATTGCGGTCCTTGCCGCGCTGGAGCTTGTCCCGATAGTCCTGCTCACCGTTCTTTCAAAACTGAGAAAAAAGGAGTCCCGATAATATGAATATTTACGAAGAATACAGGCGCAGGCTCGTTTCCGCCGAGGAGGCAGTCAAGCTCGTAAAAAGCGGCGACTGGGTGGATTATTCCCAGACCTGCTCGTTCCCGGAGGCGCTGGATGCCGCTCTGGCGGCAAGGCGCGACGAGCTTCACGATGTAAAGATCAGAAATGCGATAGCAATGAAGCCCGTGCAGGTCGTTGAATGTGACCCGGAGCAGAAGGCCTTCACATACAATGTATGGCACAGCTCCGGCATAGACAGAAAATACATCGACAGCGGCAGGGCATATTATTCGCCCATGCTTTTCCGCGACTGCGGCTCCTATTACCGCCGCGGCTACGCTCCCGTAAATGTGGCCATGATCTCCGTTGCCCCCATGGACAAGCACGGTTACTTCAGCTTCGGTCTTACCAACTGCTGCACCCAGGATATCCTCGACGCCGCCGAGTATATAATTCTCGAGGTAAACGAGCAGATGCCCGTCATTTACGGCATGGAGGGCGACCATATCCACATTTCGGAGGTCACATATGTCGTGGAGGGGCACAAGGATATATGCGTGTCCCCCGGCGGCGAGGCCTCCGAAACGGACAAGAAGATCGCCTCGGTCATTTTCCCGCATCTTTATGACGGCATCACCCTGCAGATCGGCATAGGCGGTATGCCGAACGCGCTCGGCGGTCTGATCGCCGAGTCCGATCTTAAGGACCTCGGCATGCACACCGAGCTCATGAGCGACGGCTACCTCAAGCTCTACAAGGCGGGAAAGATCACAAACAAAAGGAAGGCCATAAACCGCGGCAAGGGCGTTTTCTCCATCTGCAACGGCTCAAAGGAGCTCTATGAGTTCCTCGACTGCAACATGGACATTCTCTCCGCCCCCATGCGCTATGTAAATTCACCTGAGACCATCCGGCAGCTCGACCATTTCGTATCCATAAACGGCTGCATCGCCTGCGATATTTACGGTCAGGTCTGCTCCGAAAGCGCGGGCACAAGGCACATAAGCGGCACCGGCGGTCAGCTTGACTTCGTTACCGGCGCATATGCGGCCGAGCACGGTCAGGCATTCCTTGCGATGAGCTCAAGCTTCACCGACAAGAAGGGCGTTGTCCACTCCCGCGTTCTGCCCAAATTCACTCAGGGCGACATTATAACCACGCCGCGCACCCAGGCTCCCAGCATCGTCACCGAGTACGGCATTGCAAGGCTCAGCGGGCTTGCGACATGGCAGCGCGCCGAGGCTCTTATAGGCATTGCCCATCCCGATTTTCGTGAGGAGCTCATTTCAGCCGCCGAACAGCAGAAGATCTGGAGAAGATCAAATAAACGATGATACAGGAGGAGCTTGACATGACAAAGGATCTGCCCCTGCAGGGATATAAGGTTATTGAGCTTGCCACCGTTGTTGCCGCGCCTACCGCCGGCCGCCTTCTTTCGGACTACGGTGCGGAGGTCATTAAGATCGAAATGCCCCCCGCCGGCGACCCTCTGCGGGGCGTCGGTGAAATGCACATGATGCCCACCGAGCCGGGCAACAACCCCTTGTTCGACACCTTCAACTCCGGAAAAAAGCTTATTTCCGTCGATCTGAAAAAGCCGGAGGGCTTCGAGCTGCTCATGCAGCTGCTCTCGGATGCGGACATTTTTATTTCAAACATCCGCCCCCAGTCTCTTGAAAGGCTGGGACTCGGCTATGAGGCGCTGAAGGAAAGGCTCCCGCGCCTAGTCTATGCCCATTTCTCGGGCTTCGGTCTCAAGGGGCCGGACAAGGATCGCCCCGGCTATGATACTACGGCCTTCTGGATGAGGACCGGTGCGGTGGGCGACTGGATACCCGACGGCGGCTTCCCCGTAAGACCCTCCTATGCCTTCGGCGACATCGTAAGCGCCTCCTATTTTCTCAACGGCATACTCATGGCGCTGCTTGCACGCGAGCGCACGGGACACGGCACGATGGTCTCGACCTCTCTGTTCAACACCGGCATATGGGCAAACGCGACCTCCGTCGTGAACGCTCAGCCTCAGTACGGCAGAGTCTATCCCAACCCGCGCTACGACCCGTGGAACCTGTTCAGCGACTATTACCTCTGCGCCGACGGCGTGTGGATAGCGCCGGTGAGCAAGAATTACACCAGAGACCGGCCTCTCCTTGCAGGGCTGTTTGATGCTCCCGAGCTCGTTGAGGATCCCGACTGCGTTACCGTAAGCCGGATGCGCAGGGCAGGAAAGCTTGAAAGCGTTATCCGTCATATCGGCGATTCCGTTGCGAAAAGAACGGCGGCGGAATGGATAAAGCTGTTCGAGGAGTGCGACCTGCCGTATGAGACGGTCGGCAGCGTCCAGACGCTTTACAGGGACGAGCAGGCATGGGCAAACGGCTTCTTTGAAAATGTCAGCTATCCCGACGGCAGCGAAACCGCAATGCCCGTGCCGCCGATCATATTTTCGGAATACTCAAGGCGCGGCTTTGCTCCGCAGGGTGAGCTCGGTGCCGACACCGACGGCGTCCTTGCGGCTGCGGGCTATTCCGGCGAAAGCATCGACCGCATGAAAAAAGACGGCGTTATAAAATAATCCGCAGGCGGAGATCGGAAAAGGGAAAAAAACATGAGCTATTATGACGAATACAGAGCCAGGCTCACAACGGCCGAAAATGCCGTAAAGCTTGTAAAAAGCGGGGATTGGGTGGACTACGGCTCAAACAACTCCATGCCCTTTGCGCTGGATGCGGCGCTGGCCGCGAGGAAGGACGAGCTGCACCGCGTAAAGGTCAGAGGCAACCTGATGCCCGGTCCGATCCAGGTCGTGGAATGCGATCCCGAAATGGAGCATTTTGTATACAACACCTGGCATTGCGGCTCCTATGAGCGCAGGATGTGCGATGCCGGCAGGGCGTTTTTCACGCCCATGCTGTTCCGCTGCCTCGAAACCTACTACCGCTATCACATTGATGTTGATGTCGCCATGCTCTGCGTATCCGAAATGGACGACGAGGGCTATTTCAGTCTCGGCGGCGCTCTGGGCGCGGTCAGTCCGTGCCTTATAAACGCAAAAAAGATCATCCTTGAGGTCAACGGCGCCGTGCCGTATATAAACGGCGGTCCCGAGACAAAGGTGCATATCTCGAGAGTGGACGCCGTCGTTGAGGTCGGAAACCGCAGGCTTTGGGAGATGTCCGCTCCCAAGCCCAGCGAGATCGACATTGCCATTGCCGAGAGGATCTTTCCCTATATCCACGACGGCGCTACCGTTCAGCTCGGCATCGGCGGACTGCCGAATGCGCTTGGCGGAATTATCGCGCAGTCGGATCTTAAGGATCTCGGCATGCATACCGAGCTTTGCTCCGACGGCTACTATGCGCTGCATAAGGCCGGCAAGCTCACAAACGCAAAAAAGAGCCTGCACACCGGCAAGGGCGTACTGGGTCTGGCCGTCGGCTCGGCCGAGCTTTATGACTGGGTCGCGGACAATGACGATATCCTGGGCTGCCCGCTGAGCTATGTAAACGATCCCGCAGTCATCTCGTCCATGGATGATTTCATATCCATAAACGGCTGCCTCAGCATCGACCTGTACGGTCAGGTCGGCTCCGAGAGCTCCGGCACGAGGCAGATAAGCGGCACCGGCGGTCAGCTCGATTTCGTGACCGGCGCCTCCGCGTCCAAGGGCGGCAAATCGTTTCTGTGCATGAGCTCGACCTTCACCGACAAAAGCGGCTGCGTGCATTCGAGGATCCTTCCGAAATTCACCGGCGGCGATATAATCACCACGCCCCGTGCGCAGGCGGCATACATCGTAACGGAATACGGTGTTGCAGACCTTGCTGGACGGAGCAGCTGGGAGCGTGCGGAGGCGCTCGTTTCCATTGCCGCCCCGCAGTTCCGCGACGAGCTGATAAAGGCCGCCGGGCAGCAGAAGATCTGGCTGCCCTCAAACAAGCGCTGAATATCCCGTTAAAAATTTTGAACAAATCGTATATTATCCCCGCGGCCTCTTGTGCGCGCGGGGATAATGTGTTATCATTTAGCTAACAGTATTAGCAAATTGTCGGAGGTCACGATGGATTACCGGTCTCTTGCGGAGAAAATGCTTGATATACGGGCGCAGCTCAGTCACCAGCCGCTTGGCTATGCGGTTGCGGAGACATGCGGCGGCGAGTATTTCGCGCTGAGCTTTCTGCTCACGCACGGCTGCTGCAGCTGCCCCTCCGAGCTGAGCCGCAGCATGGGCGTGAGCTCGGCGCGCATTGCGGCGCTTTTAAAGCATCTTGAGCGGAAGGGGTGGATATCCCGCTGTGCGGATCCGGCGGACGAGCGCAGGGTGAGGGTCGTTCTCACCGACGCCGGCCGGGGGATGATAAGCCAGCGGCGCAGGAACGCCATGACGCGTGTTGCGGGGGCACTTGAGAGACTCGGCGAGGACGATGCACGCGAGTATGTCCGGCTCCAGCAGAAAATGCTGAGCGTTATGCTCGGCTCCGACAGTGCGATTAAGGAGTGATAGTATCAAAAGGAAGGAACATTTTGAAAAGGCTCACACGGCGATAGCCGAAAAGACAAAGGAGGCGGCAATATCCGTTCTGCCGATAGTGGGCATAGTGCTCGTGCTGTGCCTGTTCATCATGCCGATGCAGGCGGATCTGCTGCTGTGCTTCCTCATCGGCGCGCTGATGATAGTTGCCGGCATGGGGCTGTTTTCACTCGGCGCGGAAACGGCGATGATGCCGATAGGCAGCAAGATCGGTACCGCGCTCACGAAAACGAAAAATCTGCCGCTTATACTCTCGGTGAGCTTTCTGCTCGGCTTTGCGATAACCGTTGCCGAACCGGATCTGCAGGTGCTCGCGGCAACGGTACCGCACATAAAAAGCAGCGTTCTGCTGATAACCGTCGGCGTGGGCGTCGGATTTTTTATGACGGTGTGTATGCTGAGAATACTCACCGGCGCAAGCCTCAGGTGGCTGCTCATCGGCTGCTATGCCGTGATATTTGCGCTTGCCGCATTTACCGACCGCAGCTTTCTGAGCATAGCATTTGACTCCGGCGGCGTTACGACGGGACCTATGACCGTGCCGTTTATCCTTGCGATGGGTCTGGGCGTTTCGATGATACGAAGCGACAGATCCGCCGAGGCGGACAGCTTCGGACTGGTCGCGCTGTGCTCGGTCGGACCCATTCTGTCCGTGCTCGTGCTCGGATTTTTCTACAAGGACAGCGAGGGTGTCGCCGGACTTTCGGCGGCCTCGTTTGAAAACACCGCCGAGATCGGCTCCGCGTTTTTGTCGGCCATACCGGCATACCTCAGAGAAATGGCGGTAGCCCTGCTGCCGATAGTTGCGATATTCATTTTGTTTCAGCTTTTCCTGCTCAGGCTGCACGGCAGACCGCTTGCAAAAATACTCATCGGCATCGTCTACACCTATGTCGGACTCGTTCTGTTCCTCACCGGCGTTAATGTCGGCTTTTCAACTCTCGGTGCGGAGCTCGGTGCGGCTCTTGCCCTCGGCGACGCAAAATATCTGCTCATACCGCTTTCCATGCTGCTGGGCTGGTTCATAATCTCGGCAGAGCCCGCCGTGGGCGTTCTCGAAAAGCAGATAGAGCAGGTCAGCGCGGGCGCGATCCCCGGCAAGGCGATAAAGCTCAGCCTTTCCGTGGCAATAGCGCTGGCAATGGGGCTTGCCATGCTGCGGGTCCTGACCGGCATCAGCATTCTGTGGTTCCTTGTGCCGGGCTACGCCGTCGCACTGGGTCTGTCGTTTTTCGTTCCGGATATATACACCGCCATTGCGTTTGACTCCGGCGGCGTTGCATCCGGTCCCATGACCGCGACCTTCATGCTTCAGTTCATGATGGGTGCAAGTACCGCTCTCGGCGGCAATGTGCTGTCCGATGCATTCGGCGTCGTCGCCATGGTCGCAATGATGCCGCTGCTGTCGATACAGGTCGTCGGCGTGCTCTATGAGGACAAGGCAAAGCGCGAGGCGGTGACCGAGCCGAGCTACGGCGATTACGAGATAATCGAGCTCTGGGAGGTGAGCGCACAGTGAATTATGTCATATCAATAATAAATCCCGAGGCGCTCGACACGCTCACCGCGCTGTGCGCCGAGCTCGGGCTGCCGATGACGGTCATCGCCCACGGCCGCGGTACGGCTGCACAGAGCATGATGGAGCTTCTGGGCATCGAGTCTAACGAAAAGCGCATAGTTATGACCGCCGCCGACGCGGATAAGACCGCCCGGCTCATAGCGGCGCAGAAGCGGTATCTCCATCTCGGAGTGCCGGGGCACGGCATAGTCATCGCCGTGCCGGTAAAAAGCATTGGAGGAGCAGCAGCAATGGCATATTTAAACGCAGACAGCAAAACCGCAAAGCAGGCACCCGATATAAACTACGCATATGAGCTCATAGTTGCGATAGCCAACGAAGGCTGCACCGATATGGTCATGAACGCAGCCCGCGCCGCCGGAGCGAGGGGCGGCACCGTTCTGCACGGTAAGGGCACCGGCGAGAAGGATCCGCGCTTTTACAACATAACGCTCGTTCAGGAGAAGGAGGTCGTGCTCATCGTCGCCGCTGCCGAGCATAAATCCGGCATCATGTCGTCCATACTCAAAAAAGCCGGTCCCGATACCGAGGCAGGCACCATCGTTTTCTCCCTGCCAACGACCGAGGTCGCCGGCTTCGGGCTTCTTTAAAGGCTTTTTCGGAGGCGCCTTTAGGCTCTGCCAATACATCTATTGCGCTGTCCCGACCGGTGGGTATGGACAAAACCGGTATATTGCCGCACTGAATCGGTGCACCCTTGGCTTCCCCTTTGAGGGGAAGCTGTCGGCGAAGCCGACTGATGAGGTGGAAATAAATCGTGCCGCAGACAACAATGCTTAAAAAGCTGTGCGGCTTACGCCGAATTTAATTTCACCTCATCCGGCTCTCCGCTGCGCTCCGACCCACCTTCCCCTCCAAGGGGAAGGCAAGGAAAAAAGCTTTCTCCGCAGTGCGTTACCGTGACGGCGCAGTTAAAACAACTGCCATTGCCGGTGGCGCATTGCCCGCCGCGGCGAGCGACAATCCCTCCGGCTCGGCTGTCGCCGACCCACCTCCCTTTACACAAGGGAGGCAGCGCACCCCATTGGCTCCCTTGCGTAAAGGGAGCTGTCAGCGTTAGCTGACTGAGGGATCG
>CAVGWF010000074.1:0-1358 GCA_963632825.1 Escherichia coli
AACGCATATCAGATGCTTATCCGCATGGCGATACGCGGACCGTTTATGCTCATATTCGCAATGATAGTCGCGTTCCGCATAGCTCCGAGGATATCGCTTATATTCCTCGGCGTAATTCCCATGCTTGCGATACCGCTGTATCTCATAACGCGCAGCGTACACCCCATTTTTGAAACCGTTTTTCATACCTACGATAAGCTCAACAATGTCGTACAGGAAAACCTGCGCGGCATAAGAGTCGTCAAATCCTTCAATCAGGAGGACAGCGAGATATCCAAGTTCAAGGGCATTTCGCAGCGTATTTATGAATACTTTGCCCGCGGCGAGCGGCTTATCGCGCTCAACAGCCCGCTGATGCAGGCCTGCATGTATGTCTGCATGATACTGATCTCGTGGTTCGGCGCAAAGGCGATCGTGGCAAGCGGAAACAATGCCGCGCTGGGTCTGACGACGGGCAGCCTCACGGCGCTTATAAGCTACGCCCTTCAGATACTCATGGGGCTTATGATACTGTCGATGGTCTACGCCATGCTGACCATCGCAAGCTCCTCGGCACAGCGCATTGCGGAGCTGCTGAACGAAAAAACCGATATCGCAAATCCCGAGAACGCCGTGACAGAGGTCAAAAACGGCGAGATAATCTTTGACGGCGTCGACTTTGCCTATGCCTCCAAGGCCGATAAAAAGGTGCTCGAGCACATAAACCTGCACATTGCATCGGGTCAGACGGTCGGCATAATAGGCGGCACGGGCTCATCAAAATCATCACTTGTGCAGCTTATACCGCGCCTTTACGATGTGTCGGAGGGCAGCGTCAGTCTCGGCGGCGTCGATGTCCGGCGATATGACCTTGACACTCTGCGCGGCGCAGTTGCAATGGTGCTGCAGAAAAACGAGCTCTTTTCCGGAACGATAAAGGAAAATCTGCGCTGGGGCAGCGAGGACGCTTCGGATGAGGAGCTTGTGCAGGCCTGCCGCCTTGCGCAGGCGGACGAATTTATATCAGCCATGCCCGACGGCTATGACACATATATAGAACAGGGAGGAGTCAATGTCTCCGGAGGGCAGAAGCAGCGTCTGTGCATCGCACGCGCTCTGCTTAAAAAGCCCAGGGTGCTCATTCTTGACGATTCAACCTCGGCTGTCGATACGCACACAGATGCGCTGATACAAAAAGCCCTTACCGAATATATTCCGGATACGACGAAGATCATAATAGCCCAGCGCATTTCCTCGGTTCAGAATGCGGATATGATAATCGTTATGGATGACGGCAGGATCAATGCCGCAGGAACTCACGATGAGCTGCTGGAGAGCTGCGATATATACCGTGAGGTCTATGAGTCCCAGCAGAAGGG
>CAVGWF010000074.1:1772-2995 GCA_963632825.1 Escherichia coli
AACGATACCGACACGCTCCGCCAGATGATCGCCCAGTCCATGTCGCAGCTTATAACCTCGGTCTGCACGATCGCCGCCGTGTTTTTATGCATGCTGTATATCAGCGTGTGGCTGACGATAGTCGTCTGCGCCGTCATGGTGCTTGTCATGCGTATAATCAAGGTCGCAGCCGCGCGCAGCGGAAAGTACTTCGCCGCCCAGCAGACCACGCTTGCAGACCTCGATTCCTTCGTCGAGGAAATGGTCAACGGGCAGAAGGTCATAAAGGTTTTCTGCCATGAGCCGCAGGCAAAGGATGAGCTTTGCCGCCGCAATAAGATCTGGGCGGAAAATTCGGCAAAGGCAAACGGAAACGCAAATGCCATGATGCCCATGATGAACACGCTCGGCTATCTTCAATATATAATAATTGCGGTGATCGGCGCATATATGGCCATCGCAGGCACGAGCAATCTCGGTCTGCTCGGGTTCAATACCATGACCCTTGGCATGATAGCTTCGTTTCTCAATCTTTCGAGAAGCTTTACAAACCCGATATCGCAGATCGCAAGCCAGTTCAATTCCGTTATCATGGCTCTTGCCGGCGCTCAGCGCATATTCGACTTTATGGATGAGCAGCCGGAGACCGACGACGGCTATGTGACGCTCGTCAATGCAAAAGAGGAAAACGGCGTTATCACCGAAACGAGCGAGCACACGGGCATGTGGGCATGGAAGCATCCTCACGGCGACGGTACGCTGACCTACACAAAGCTTGCCGGACACATTGTTTTTGACCATGTCGATTTTGAGTACACGCCGGATAAGCCGGTTCTGCATGATATAACGCTTTATGCCGAGCCGGGGCAGAAGATTGCCTTCGTCGGAGCGACCGGCGCCGGAAAGACGACGATAACGAACCTCATTAACCGCTTTTACGACATTGCCGACGGAAAGATCCGTTACGACGGCATAAACATAAACAAGATAAAAAAGGCGGATCTGCGGCGCAGCCTCGGCATAGTGCTTCAGGATGTTAACCTCTTTACCGGAACTGTCATGGAGAACATCCGCTACGGCAACCCGGAGGCAAGCGACGAGCAGTGCATCGCGGCCGCAAGGCTTGCAAACGCCGACGGCTTTATCCGCATGCTGCCCAAGGGCTATGACACCGTCCTCAGCGGCGACGGAAGCGGCCTGTCGCAGGGACAGCGTCAGCTCATCTCGATCGCCCGCGCCGCCGT
>CAVGWF010000075.1:0-17012 GCA_963632825.1 Escherichia coli
GCAAGCTTTGCGTCGGCTTTGTCCGCATATGTCGGGTTTGTCTGGCGCACCTGGTCACTGAGCATGCTGTCAATGATATAGTTGCGCAAAAACTCTGTCGCTTCCGTGGCGTAATAGCCGTTGGGGTTTGCATACCTCGGTGCAGTGTTATCCAGCACCTCGGCTATGCGCTCAAGCTGGTCTACGGGGTTAATAATGTCCTCGGGGAAATACCCCTCGCCGAACATCCCATTCAGCTCCGCATACGCTATGTCTACACCCAGCCCGTTTTTATCAAACATTATGCGCCGCTTATATCTGTTGCGTATGCTCTCAAACTCGGGCGAACCGTCATTGCGCAGCTTAACGCGCTTGAGATAGTCGCGCAGCTCTTTGTTGATAGCTGTATCCTCCTCGTTGACTATCACCGTCGCGTTCTCCACGACATCGGCGGCAATGTCATTTGCCATTTCCGCAACATCGGTGTAGCGCAGCTCAGGCTCGTTCAGAATATACCTGCCCAGCTCGTTTAGGCGCTCCGTTATGTCGTTCGGCTTGAGGTCTGTCTCGCACATGTCTATGACCTCTCGCGCGAGCTTCTGCACATCGCCCTTGCGTACCGTCCTGACCGTTGTGGGCTTGGTCTGACCCTTCCAGTATTCAAGGCGCTCCCGCAACTCTTTGTTCTGCCGCCTCAGCTCGTTAAGCGTCTCCGGCTCGCGGGAGAAATGCACATCCGGCACCTCGTTGGCGATCCTCATTCTCGCTGCATCGTCACCGGCTGTGTACTCCTCAACATTCTCTATGCCTGCATCTCTGAGCGCCGTGCGCAGCTCGTCCGAGGCGGTGTCGGGAATAATGACCTTGCGTATCTCATCAAAACCTACAGCGCGTTCGGGCTTTGCCTCGAAGATGTTAACCGGCATATTGTTAATGTCAAACAGCAGCGCAACAACATCGTTCGCCATTTTATCGGTGAGCGGATAGTTGTACTTCTTGAAAAGCGCTTTCACATTTGCGGGGCTGATGTATTTGAGTCTTGCCGCCTCCATGAATATCTCACCCAGCGCGTCAAGCTCAATAAGCTCGTTGCTGTAGCTGCTGTGAGGGACGAGCTCGTATATGCTGTGCATGAGCTCGGAAAGCCTACTGTCAAGAGCCTCGGATATTTCGTTGGCTTCCTCCGGTGTCAGGTGCTTCAAGCGCCCTTCGAGCTTGTGCATGTCCTCAATACTCTTAAAGCGCTCGGCAGTACCGGCGCGCAGACTTTTAACGCCGTGAAAGCCCATGACATTTCTGCTGTCGCCTTCGCCCTGCGATGCCATTGCCTTGACTATGCCCTCGAGCGTCCCGGGGAAATGTGTAGCCTTAAAGCTGCGCCTGTTGCCGCTTGGTGTGTAATAGCCCTTGTTGTTATAAACTCCGCTGTCCTTGACGATGCCCGAATAAAGGTCCTTGAGCCATGCTTTGTATTCTTGTGCGTTGACCGCAGACCTTATGGCTTCTTTCGTAGCCTTTGTGTCCGTGCTTACCGTGCGTGTCTCGGCTCCGTTCTTGAGGTAATTCCGCGCGCGCACGACCTCGGGGAGCAGCGCGGCGGGGCGCATTTCCGCTGTAACCTCTTTAGCGGTAGTCTCATCCATGCCGGTCTCTATAAGATACTGCTCGAATGCGCTCTTGAGCTCCTCGCCGTGCTTTTCGAGCCACTGCTTACGAGCGCTCAGCGGCGACTGGTTTGCCTTCGCGGTCATTTCGTTGAGCGTATCCTTGCCGAGTACCTTGATAAAGGTATCATATTCCTTGATCTGCTCGTCGCTCAGGCGCGTTACCGTTTCGCTCTGGACGGGCTTAACAGGCTCTTTACCGGTATAGGCAAGAAATACATTCATCATTTCCGTATCGTCGGCAAAATGCTCTATAACGCCCTCTTCGCCGCCGTACTTGGTGAGAACATCATCGACATAGTTCGCTGACGCATACATCGGCTTTGTGAGCTCATAGCCGAATTTGCTTGACAGCGCATAGTATCTGCTTCTGATCTTCGAGGCGGCTTTTTCGTTTGCCTCGTACTCTATGCGCGGGAACAGCGGTGTCCATGCGTCGGCAGAGTATACGGTGTTGCGTTTGTCAAACTTCGGGTCTATTGTCTCTTTGCCGAAAACGATTGTGATATTGCCGAAATTGGTGTGCGGAATGCTGCTTTTTGTTATCGCAATACTCGGCATCGGAAAACCGCCGAGCTTGAGCGTTTTCAAAAGCTTAGTCTCATCAAGATTGTGGAGCGCAATAAGATTTTCTTTCTGCTCCACCGGCGCTTCCATGGAAAATTTCTTGACATTTTCATTGTCGTTGGATATATTGGTGTTGGGAGCAGTCCCCGTAGTCGCTTCGGGCGTTCTGGTCAGGGCATTTGTATTGACCATGCGGGCTATGCTTCCTTTTTTTCCTGCATACATGGTCTGTACATACAAGTCGAGACTTCCACCGCTATCTACCGCGACAACGGTAACTCTGCTACCGTCTATCACTTTCGTAAATTCAGCAGCAGGACGATTATTATAAGTGGACTTTATTATATTTTCAGGTTCACCTATTACATCAGGGATTAGCAAGAAATCATTCGTAGTAATTGCTCTCTGCCCTCTCAGTGCTTCTGATTTTTCTGAGCCATGATCTTTGAGTATTTTTCTAACATGGTCGGCGCGCAAAGTGACATTACGCCCAGCAAAATTATATCCTGTCGCAGCTTTTATAGCATTTGCAAGATCGTTACCGACCACTCCAAAAAGCATTTTGCCAGTAAAGCTCTTATCTTCTAATGCTTTCTTTACAAACAAATCTAATTGTGCGGAATTTTTATAAATGTTTATGCGCTTACTGTTCTCCCAGTTCTTAACCTGCTGATTAGAATAGGGCTCAAGCGAATATTTCACCCCGCCCTCCGGAGGAGCCCTGCCCTTGCTGCTGCTTCTCTCGGCAGCGTATTTGCGCACGGTGTCCTGAGCCTTTTCGTAGCTCTCACTGTTTCGCTCGGTGTTTTCAAAGATATTTATCTTGCCCAGCGCATCGCAGCAAATTTCCTCAAATGCCTCGTCTATGGACATGACAAGCTCGCCACCGTCTGTCGTGAGCGCGCTGGCATAGTCAAGCGCCATCCGGTCAAGCTCTTTTGCCGTGAAGTCCGAAAGCATGACCTCGTGCAGCTCGTCAAGGCTTATATCGCCCTCGGCGATGGCTGCGTGTCCCATCTCGTGCTGCATGATCTGTAATGCAGTAAGGTCAGAATGGTCTGTGCGCACCATAACGGTCTTCTTTGCAGTGTCAACAACGCCTCTGACGCTGCCGCCCTCAACGCGTATATTCCCGCCCTCGAAAAATGTGACCTTGTAGCCGTAGCTCTCCGCGAGCCTGCGGCTATTTTTCATGTCCTCGGTCTCTTCTCCGGTGTGGTAATAGGCGTTTTTCTGCGTTACGCCGTCATAGACTACTCTTTCCCCAGCTTTGCCCTGAGCTGCTGTACCGCTGTCTCGTCCGGTTTCAGCTCTCCCGCCTTTATCTTTTCCTGCCCCCGCTTCCACGCCGGATACTTGTCCTTCGGTATCCTCACCGTTAAGCCGTTCGCCGCCGTCGCGTATATGTACTCCATCGCTTCTGTCCTCCACATACTTAATGATCGCGTTTCTCACGCTTTCCCTTTGCTCTGCCGAGCTTTTGCCTTTGAGGTCTATCTTGCCTGTGAGCCGCTGCAGCGCCGTCAGCGCCGTTTTGTCCGCAAGAATAGGGCGAACATCGTTGAGGCTTATGGTGCCGCTCTGCGCCTTGCTTACAGCGCTGTCAACCGCGCTGTTATTGGTTTTCTGTATGGTCTGCGCTTTGCTCTGACCTATGGTGTATGCTATCTTCGCCTGCTGTGCCGTAAGCACCGGAACATTGCTGAGGGCATCTGCGTTTGCGTTCTGCTGCCCTTGACTCATCCAAAGCAGCAGAAAACGCGGCGCTGTTTGCCGAAACATCTTTTGTTTCGACAATATCAACGCCGCGTGATCGTATCGCATTTTGAGCCTGTGCGCTTAGTACGAATCCAGAACCGACAGAATTTCCACCAAGTCTACTCCGTCCTTGATGTCCTGCATCGCCTGAGTCGTAACTCCGGATATTCCGTCACTATCCGCTTCAAAGCTTCTGCCTGAGACACTCTGCACACCTCCGTTTGCATTATTACTTTCAGTATAATTCGGGACTGCGGTGTTGTCAATATTCAATTGTGCTTTTGCGGCGGGATCCGCTTATACAGCGAAACGGTCGAAAAGCCTTGCTTCGAGCGATTTTCTGGCATAGAAAAAGCCCACCGCAATTCTATCAGAATTGCGGTGGACATCGTGGTGGACCCGAAGGGATTCGAACCCTCGACCTCTCGGATGCGAACCGAACGCGCTCCCAGCTGCGCCACGAGCCCAAATGCTATCAGCTTTAATATTATAACACACTTTTCAGAAAAGTAAAGAAAATATTTGTTGATTATATCGCAAATTTGAGTTATAATACTTTCGCGGCTTTTGACAAGGCTGCACTAGTTGGGGAGCCAGCGGTGCCCTGTAACCTGCAATCCGCTACAGCAGGAATGAATTCCCAACATAGGACGTGTCATGTATCGTCTGACCCCGGTAAGCAGCGATGACGAGCCGGTCTCGCGCAACGGAAGCCCGTGAACCATGTCAGGCGGGGAACCGAGCAGCATTAAGCGGTGCCTTTCGTGTGCCGTGAGGGTGCCGGTTCTGAGCCGGCTGCCGGCGTAACGGGTATATGGCATCGTTCAAAGTTGGGTGTGCAGTCTTGTCAAGAGCCGCATTATTCTATTCGCAGTCTGAAAATGGGATGAATCTATGTACAGAGCTTTGTATCGAAAGTGGCGGCCAAAGACCTTTGACGAGGTCGTCGGTCAGCAGCACATAACCGAAACGCTTAAAAACCAGATCGTCACCGGCCGGCTCTCGCACGCGTATCTTTTCATAGGAACTCGCGGCACGGGCAAGACCACCTGCGCAAAGATACTCGCCAAGGCCGTCAATTGCGAGCACCCCGAAAACGGCAATCCGTGCGGCAAATGCCCCGCCTGCCTCGGCATCGAGGACGGCAGCATAATGGATGTCGTTGAGATAGATGCAGCATCAAATAACAGCGTGGACAATGTCCGCCAGATGCGCGAGGAGGCGGTTTTCTCACCGGTCTCCGTTAAAAAGCGCGTTTATATCATCGACGAGGTTCATATGCTCTCGACCTCGGCGTTCAATGCCCTGCTGAAGATCCTTGAGGAGCCGCCGGAGCACCTGATGTTTATCCTTGCAACAACGGAGCTCAACAAGGTCCCCGCGACCATACTCTCCCGCTGCCAGCGGCACAGCTTCAAGCGGCTTGACACTCGGCTTATCGCCTCTCACCTTGAGCATGTCGCCAGGTGTGAAGGCCTTGCTCTTGAACCGGACGCGGCAATGCTCATTGCCGGACTTGCGGAGGGCGGTATGCGCGACGCGCTGTCGCTGCTTGACCAGTGCTCCGGCGGTACGGATATAAATACCGATGCCGTTTATGCCGCCATGGGACTGACCGGCAACCGCCGCACCGCTCAGCTTCTGGATATGACGGTGAGAAAAGACACCGACGAGGCGCTTAAGCTGTTTGCGTCGCTGTGGAACGACGGCAAGGATCCCGCAACGCTGCTGTACGAGCTCAATACTCTGCTGCGCGACTGCCTGATGCTGTGCGTTGCGCCGCGCTCCGGCGCGGATCTCATCTCCGGCAGATTCAGCCGAGATATTCTCTCCTCGTTTTGCAAAAAGCTCACGAAGGCGGAGCTTATAAACCGCATAAACACCGTTTCGGAGCACATCGCCATGATGCGCGACTCAAAAAGCGCAAAGCTCACGGCCGAGCTGTGCATTATAGAGCTTTGCGATCCGAAGCTCACCGAGGGCATCGACGAGCTGCGCGCGCGCATCTCCCGCCTTGAGGAGGATATGAAAAATGCTCCGCGCACCGCCGTTAAGGCGGAAGACTCCGTTACGGACGACGAGGAGGATGAATTCAGCTCAACGCTCGATGAGGTGATGTACGACGAGGAGCCTCCCGTCAGGCATGATGAGTCCTCAGAAGCGCCCGATGAGCTTGACCCAGAAGATTTTGCCGAATATCAGCCGGAGGATGATCTTCTCGACAAAAAAAGTCCCGCAAGCCTTGACCCCGATGCTCCGCCTGAGGCGGAAAATGCCCCGCAGGACGCGCAGGCGCTGCAAAACGCGGTTTTGGAAAAGGCGGAGGAGCTTCTGCCGTTTTCCGTTATGACGATACTCACAAATCCCCTGCAGGCTCGCTTCTCCGTGAGCTATGACACGCTCAGTCTCGAGGCGGTGCCGGGATTTGCATATAATACGCTGAACAATCAAAATATACTGATGCGCCTGCGTGAAGCGGCCGGCGCAGTCACCGGCAGGAGCCTTAAGATAGCGCTCACCGAGCTGCTGCCGGACAGCGGCAAACCCAAGCGCGACATTGAAGAATTACGAAAATTTAAAGAAACAAGATTTGTCTAAGGAGGAAATAAAATGGCAAAAGGCGGATTCCGCGGCGGTATGGGCGGCGGAAATATGATGAAGCAGGCTCAGAAGATGCAGGAAGAGTTCATGAAGATGCAGCAGGAGCTTGAGAACAGGGAGTTCGTGTCCACCGTAGGCGGCGGCGCGGTAAAGGCTACCATGCTCGGCACCCGCGCTCTCAAGAGCATAGAGATAGACCCTTCGGCAGTCGATCCCGACGATGTGGAGATGCTCCAGGATCTGATCGTTGCAGCAGTTAACGAAGCAATCACTCAAAGCGAGGACGCCACAAATCAGGCTATGAGCAAGCTCACTCCGATGGGCTTTCCGTTTTGACCAATTATTGCCTCTGAATGTTTTCAGAGGCAATATTATATTCCTGACCATGAATAATGATTTGAAATTAAATGAAAAAACGCCGTTTTTCTGCAAGCTTTCCGACTTCGTGTGGATGATCGAGCTCTTTTTTGCGTTTAGTGCGCTTGCCGCAATTATCTGCATAGCTTTAAAAAGCTCCATCACGCCGCATCCGGTGGTCGAAATGCTTCTGCTTATCGCGGCGGCCGCCGTCATTTTCTTTGCGGCAAAATTCATAAACGCGCGCTCAAGCCTTCTCTCACCGATGCTGCTGCTTACCTTCGCGGTATTTACTCAGATGCTCGCCGTTATAGCTATTGATGCTCAGCCGGTAAGTGATTTCAGCCTTATGTACAGCAGCGCCGTTTCTACCGTAAACGGCGATCTCTCATGGACCGGAACCGAATATTTTCAGCGCTGGGCCTATCAGATACCGTTTGTGCTGTATGAAGCGCTTGTGCTGTCCGTCAGCAATTCTATGAGAGCCTTACAGCTTATGAACATATTCTTCGCCGTCGGCTGTATATGGCTTGTGTATATGCTTGCCGCTTTGTACCTTGAGCAGTCCAAGGCCGTGTTTGTCGGATTCATGTATGCTCTGTGTCCTTCGGCAGTTATATTCACGCCTGTGCTCACGAACCAGCATATATCGCTGTTTTTCATGCTGCTCGGTATTTATGTATATCTCGCAGGTCTGAAAAAGGGTGGGAAGAACCGGTATATTCCCGCAGCGGCGGCCGGTGCTCTCATTGCCGTCGGAAACCTCATGCGCGCCGAGGCTGTCGTCGTCATTCTCTCGATAATTTTCTGCACCGTTATCTATTGCTGCTGCCGCAGGAACATTAAGAGCATCCTGCCGGCTGCCGTACTGACGCTGGCATACCTTGCCCTTCAGTTTGCCGTCGGCAAGGTGCTCGTGCTCTGCGGTGCGGCGCCGTATGGAATAAGCAACAATGTCCCTCAGTGGAAATTTGTCGTCGGACTTGACTTTGTTGTCGGAGGGACCTACACCGAACGCAATATCCGTATTTTTTCCATCACCGGCAATGCGGAGCGCTGGAGCGAGACCATAAACGCCATAAAGCAGTCGCACGCCGATGGAATGAGTATTCCTGCGTTTATAGCTAATAAGATAAGCTGCTTCTGGAGTGCGGACGAGCAGCTGTATTTTGTATTCACCGGCAGCAGCACCGATGTTTCAGGCATTGATCTGGCGACATTCTCCGAGCGATTTAATCAGTATTCGCGCGCATACAGAATGTGCCTTTATACTCTGTCGGCAGCGGCGGCAGTCAAGATGTTCGTCTGCCGCAGGCGTGAGTTCAGTCTCCCTCTGCGCTTGGTGACGACCGTAGTGTGCGTATTCTTTGTCGTGTTTCTTCTTATCGAGATCCAGTCGCGCTACAGATATGTCGTTAACCCATTCATGGTGCTTATGGCATCGGCACTGCTGCTGAGAGCAAAACCGGACGATCAAGCAAACCAAGCATAAAACATAAGAAAAGACAGGACCTCGGTCCTGTCTTTTCTTACTTAAATGCGGCAGAGATCACGGGCTTGCCGTCGCGGTCGAGCAGGGGAGTCAAGCCTCCTCCGTTGCCTGAGTAGCGGAAAAGATAGTTTACGCCGGTCTGCTTATCGACCCATATCTCCATGGTGTCGAGCGTGCCCTGAGTATAGGTTTTTTCAAAACGCTTTTCCGACATTTTATTTATTCCTTTCCTTGTACAATTTCGCAGCCCTGCTCATTGGTATGAACGCAAGCGCCGTGACGACGGCAGCCGCTATGAACAGCTCGTTTACCGGCAGATACCCTTCGGCTATCTGCGTTATGTCATAGCCCATCTGCGCTGCACGGTCGGCGGTGACAAAAATGAGGCTTCCGTTGTCAACGACCTGATACACCTTCTCGCCGAAGGCGCGGCAGATGGGATCGGCAAGCAGGGGACCGGCGATCATCGGGAAGAACACAAAGAACATTATCCTTATGCCCTCAAACTGACCGCGGTGCTCCTCGGGGTACAGGCGCTTCATCCATACGGTCATTGACTGCATGAATACGACATAGCCGACGCCAACGAGAATTATGCCGGTAAAGCAGGGCCAGTTGGCGGCAATGTCAAGCGCATTTTCGGTGTTGAAGCCGCCCTGCATATTGCCCACCACGAAGAACACGAACAGGCAGCCGATAATGCTCAGCGCCGTTGCAAACGCGGCGACCGCAGGAACCTTTTTATTGTTTATGACCTTTATAAACGGAACTGATATCGCAACGGCAAGCAGCAGAGGGATGCCGAGAATGAGACTGGGGTCGTTAAAGCCGAGGGTGTAATTCATCCAGTTCATTATGTGGATGAAGTAGCAGTTGTAGCCGATGAAAAATACGCACAGAGTCACAAAAACGAGGGCAAGCTCGCGGTTCGCGGCAAAGCGCCTGAAGTTGAAGGTGGAGGCAAACTGGTGCCAGAAGCCGCCGTCCCTGACGGGCTTGAGCGTGGGAGCGTCCTTGAGAAGGAAAAACGATGCTATGCCGATGAGTGTGGTAACGCCGCCTGCGGCGGAGAAGAAAATGATATAGCCCGCCTGCGGATTGGCCTCCGTGGCAAGACCGTTAACGAACATTCCGCCCACGAGCGTTCCGACGAGGGTGCCGATAACGGGCAGAGTCGCCGCCACGGCACCTATCTGACCGGAGTTTGAGTCGTCCATCATATCGGCATACCATGCGTTATAGCCGGCATCGTTTGCCATGGAGCCGAAAAAGCTCATGATGGTGTCGGCTGTGACGATGGTAACGCCGATGAGCATCACATTGTTGTATATGCTCTCACGCAGATAGTGGGTCATGCCGAAGGCAATGGTGAAAATACCCCAGAGTATCGAGCCCCATGTGATGAGCTTCTTGCGCGAACCGATGCGGTCGGAAAGCGTTCCGAAAAACAGCGCGGAGAAGGTGGTTGCCGTTGCCGAGCATATCGTCATTGCGGTGACGACTCCGAGCTGTGCGCCGAAATCGGAATACAGGAAGTTTGCAAACCAGTTGTTTTCGATGACCCATGCTATCTGGGCGGAAAAGCCTATCACAAGCAGCAGGGTCCAGTTAAGGGCACCTATGCCCTTTTTCCGCGTGGGTGAGGTGTTTCCCATTAATTCTTCCTCCGATGATCATTTATAAAGTCCGTTACCATGGACCGGTATTTCTCGTTTGCGCACATGAAGCCTGCCGCGTGACCGGTGTCGGGCACAAGCAGCAGCTTTTTATCCGAGCGGCAGGCATTGTATATCTCGAGCGCCATTTCCTTGGGCACATAGCGGTCGCTGTCGCCGCAGATATAAAGCAGCGGCACCTCCGTAACGCTCACGCTGCGCACGGAGCTTACCTCACTGAAGCCGTAGCCGGCTTTGAGGAGATTAACATATTCAAAAATATCCACGAACATTGCCGGCAGGTGGTAGAGCGTTCCGACAAGACCCTTGAAAACCGTTTCGAGGTCGGAGTAGCCGCAGTCGGCGATCATGCCGCAGACATGCCCGTCAAGCTCAAGGTCGGAGCTTTGCAGTACGGACGCCGCACCCATACTCATGCCGTGCAGAAAAATGGAGTTTTCGGGAAACAGCTCGGCCGCCTTTTTCGTCCACAGCACGACATCATAGCGGTCAAGCGCGCCGAAGCCGATATATTTGCCCCCGCTTTTGCCGTGCGCGCGCATATGCACATACATGAGGTCGCAGCCGAGTGAGCGGTAAAAATCATACATGGCTGCGAAATCGCAGGCGGGCTCCGATTTATAGCCGTGAAAGAATATGACCGTAACGCCCGTGCCGCTGCCGCGCAGGACATCGGCGCACAGGCGCAGACCGTCCTCCGAGACTATTGTCACCTCGTCAAACGGCAGGTCACGAAACGGGGCAAAGTAGGGAATATTGTGCTCCCAGAGCGCCACGCCCGTCGGCTCAAGCAGGCTTGAGCTTTTCGCACCGGTCTCCGGAGTCGGAAAATTGTCCTGCCTGACGATGAGCAGACGCACAAAAATAAGCCCAACGGCGTAAGCCGCCGCGAGCAGAGTGCATATAACGATGAGCACTATCAGTACAGCTTTCATAAAAATGCTCCGATCCGGTGTTTATATAAGCGTATTTTATTACATTTTTACCGGAATTGGAATAGCCAATGTTGAATAAAAGAAAATAATAATATATAATCGACTCATATCACATTACAAAGGAGCGGCAAGATGGAAAAGGCAAAGGTATATTTCGTTAAGTATGTCAGCCCCGAAAGCGTTATAAAGGCCTATGATGCGCTCGGAATAGAGCTCGAGGGCAATGTGGCCGTCAAGCTGCACAGCGGCGAGCCCGGCAACCAGAACTTCCTGCGTCCGGCGTTTATGAAGCCGGCCATAGACCGCGTCGGCGGCACAATAGTCGAGTGCAACACCGCATACGAGGGCGGCAGAGAGACCACGGAGGATCACAAAAAGACCATGCAGCTTCACGGCTGGGTAGAGATAGCGGATGTTGACATCATGGATGCCGAGGCAGAGATCGAGCTGCCGGTAACCGGCGGCAGGCACCTTGAGAAGAACTATGTAGGCAAAAATCTGCTGGACTATGACTCCATGCTCGTTTTGTCGCACTTCAAGGGCCATCCCATGGGCGGCTACGGCGGTGCGCTGAAGAATATATCCATCGGAATAGCCTCGAGCTACGGCAAGAAGTATATCCACGGCGTTAAGAATGTTGATAACTTCTGGCATGCCGACCACGACAGCTTCCTTGAGTGCATGGCGGACGCGGCAAAGAGTGTAGTCGATCACTTCGGCGGAAGGATGGCTTTTGTAAACATCATGAAGAATATGTCCGTCGACTGCGATTGCTGTGCGGTCGCGGCAGATCCCAAGATCGGCGATATAGGCGTTCTGTCGTCGCTCGATCCCGTGGCGCTTGATCAGGCGTGCATTGACCTCGTGTATGCCAGTGACGATCCGGACAAGGGCGATCTCATCGAGCGCATCGAGTCGCGCAACGGTGTTCACACCATCGAGGCAGCCGCGCAGATAGGCGTCGGCAGCCGCGAGTACGAGCTCATAGAGCTTTAAAATGAAAAAGCTCGTTGTCGGCGTCCTTGCCCATGTTGATGCCGGAAAGACAACGCTGTCGGAGGCGCTCATGTACACCTCCGGCAGCATACGCAGGCTGGGCAGGGTCGACCACGGAAACACGGCGCTTGATACGCACAGGATAGAGCGCGAAAGAGGAATAACCGTATTTTCAAAGCAGGCGCAGCTCCGGACCGAGAATCTGGAGCTGTGCCTTCTCGACACGCCCGGACACGCGGATCTGACCGCCGAGGCGGAGAGAACGCTCGGCGTTATCGACTATGCACTGCTCGTGATATCCGGCAGCGACGGCGTTCAGGCGCACACGGAAACGCTGTGGCGGCTGCTTGAAAGATACGGTGTGCCGGTGATAATATTCGCAACGAAGATGGACCTCACGGGCAGCGACAAGGACAGCATCCTTTCCGACCTGCGCGCCCGCCTGTCGGAGAGCTGCCTTGACCTTTCCGACGGGAGCGAGGACAACGCGGAGAGCATAGCAATGTGCGATGAGCGCCTGCTGGAGAAGTACGCCTCCGGTGAGGCTCCGGCTGATGCCGACATTGCAGCGGCGATAAGCGGAAGAAAGCTGTTTCCGGTGCTGTTCGGTTCGGGACTGAAGCTTGAGGGCGTGCATGAGCTCATTGAATTTGTCGACCGCTATGCCGTGGCTCCGGAGTATCCGGATAAGCTCGGAGCGAAGGTGTATAAGATCATGCGCGACGGTCGCGGCAGGCGGCTTGCCTGCATGAAGATAACCGGCGGAGCGCTGCATAACCGCGACTGCGTAAACGGCGAAACGGTGACGGAGCTCAGAGTTTACAGCGGCGCAAATTACGAGACCGTTCAGGAGGCCGGAGCCGGCAGCATAGTTGCCGTGCAGGGTCTCGGCAGCGCATATGCCGGTCAGGGTCTCGGATACGAGCCGGATATGCCCGCGCCGGAGATAGAGCCCGTGCTTACATACATGGTCGAGCTTCCCGCAGGTGCGGACAAGCAGGAGGCTTTCAAAAAGCTCCGCAGTCTTGAGGACGAGGACCCGCAGCTCCGCATTGAGTGGAACGATGTCACAAAGCAGATATATCTGCGGCTTATGGGCAGGGTGCAGACCGAGGTCATAACCGAGCTCATCCGCGAGAGATTCGACATGCAGGTGCGTATCGGCTCCGGCGGCATAGCCTACAGAGAGACTATAGCAAAGCCCGTGCACGGAGCGGGACATTTTGAGCCGCTCCGGCATTATGCCGAGGTGCACCTTCTGCTTGAGCCGCTCGAGAGCGGCTCCGGAATGCGCTTTGAGAGCCGCTGCCCGACGGATGAGCTCGATGCCAACTGGCAGAGCCTTATAATGACAAACCTTGCGGAGAAAACTCATCTCGGTGTTCTCACCGGCTCTCCGCTCACGGATGTGAGGATAAGCCTCATAGCCGGCAAGGCTCATGTCAAGCACACCGAGGGCGGCGATTTCCGCGAGGCGGTGTACCGCGCGGTGCGGCAGGGGCTTATGAAGGCCGAGAGCGTGCTGCTTGAGCCGTGGTACGACTTCCGCATTGAGGTACCGCCCGAGCAGCTGGGCAGGGCAATAAGCGATGTGCGAGCCATGTCCGGCAGCTTCGAGACCGAGGACGGCAGCGTTATATCCGGCAGGGCACCGGTGTCGGAGATGAGCGGCTACGGTGAGGTGCTGGCGTCGTACACCTCCGGCAAGGGACGCATAAGTCTGAAAAATACACACTATTATCCGTGCCATAACGCCGAGCAGGTCATAGCGTCTGCCGGCTATGAGCCGGAGACCGATACAAGCAACACCGCCGACTCCGTTTTCTGCTCGCACGGCTCGGGCACCATAGTAAAATGGAACGAGGCGGACAGGTTCATGCACCTTGACCCGGATCGGGACAACGACAAGAGCCCGCAGCCCGCGCCCCGGCACAGGTTTTATACCATAGACGATGCAGAGCTTGAGGCTATCATGCAGCGCGAGTTCGGACCGGTGCGCAGGCGGCAGCATACGCGCACCACGGCACCAGAGGCGACGGAGCCAGCCATTGCACCGTCAAAGCGCGAGTATGTGATAGTCGACGGATATAATTTCATTTTCGGAACGCCGGAATACGCGCTTCTTGCAAAAAAATCGCTGGAGCTTGCCCGCGAGCACCTTTCCGATGCGCTCAAAAGCTATCGCGCCATGCGCGGCTGCGAGCTCATGCTCGTCTTTGACGGCTACCGCGTTGCGGGAAATACCGGTGAGCGGGAGGTGCACGGAATACGCACCGTGTACACAAAGGAAAACGAGACGGCCGATATGTACATAGAGCGCCTTGCAAACGACATAGGCAAAAACTACTCGGTAAAGGTAGTCACGAACGATTCGCTTATCCGCCTGTCGGCCATGCGTTCGGGCGTTCTGCGGATGTCGGTAAAGGAGTTTGACTCGGAGCTTCGGTTCGTTATGGATAAAATTGCGGAGTATATAGATGGAAAACGGTGAGCTTTTAAGGCGTGCGGAGGATCTGCGCGCGAGATGCGAAAAAACGGCGGGCGTCACGCACACGGCGTTTTTGACCCCCGCCGAGCAGTTTGCTCTGCTGGAGTGGGCAAGATATGCACCCGACTGCAATATGCTGCTCTGCGGCGGAAACGATGCCTGCGAGCGTAAGGCGGCATTCTTTCTGCCGTTTTATATGCAGGAGGATGAATTTGAACCCGATGAGTATATAACTGCCCTTGCGGTTAAAGCACATTTCGGTCAGCCGACCCACCGAGACTATATGGGAGCGGTGCTGGGGCTCGGTATCAAGCGGGAGTGGCTGGGCGATATTTGGGTCAGCGGCGGGAACGCCGTGGTGTTCGTTCTAAAAAGCGTTGAGCGTCATGTAGCCGATGGGCTCGATAAGGTCGGCAGAGTTGGTGTCAGGGCCGGCGCCGTCGGTCTGGGCGATGTGAAAGCGCCGGAGCGGAGGGTGAAAAAAGTCTCGTTCTCGGTAAAGAGCATGCGCCTTGACGCGGTGCTCGCCGGATTGTTCGGGCTTTCGCGCACGGCTGCGTCGTCGTGCATCGCACAGGGCGAGGCGAGCCTCAACTATTCCGAGTGCACGAAAAACGACGCGCCAGTCACGGAGGGCGACATCATATCTCTGCGCGGTCACGGCAAGGCTGTGATTTCAGGCTCCGGAGGCGTCAGCAGAAAAGGAAGGCTTTTCGTAGAAGCCGAGATATATAAGTAATGGCGGGGCTATGAGCTCCGCCATTAAAATAATATTTTATATAATTTGCGAAAAAATTTATATAAAACTCTTGACAAAATATAAAATCAGGAGTATATTACAATCATGAAGTAGAAAATACAAGGGTCGGGTCATATGATTCGATCCGATTGGTGACGGCAAAGCCGTGAAAAGAGAGAAGGAGCCATGAAAAAGACATTATACAGCCTTATGCTTTCGGATGAAGTCGTCACCGAGGTGGACAGACTTGCCCACAGACTCGGAACGAACCGCTCAAACCTTATAAATCAGATTCTTGCCGAGCATGTCGACCTCGTAACGCCGGAGCGCCGCATAAACGATATTTTCTCCGCCATGGAGCAGCTTATGACTCCGTCGCGCGAGCTCGTGCCGTTTTTCGCGCCGAACGCGCTTACAATGTCGCTGAAATCCTCGCTTGAGTACAAGTACCGGCCAACGGTCAAGTATGAGGTGCAGCTTTACCGCGGCGACAGTGACAGCCTCGGTGAGCTCACGGTCGTTTTCCGTACGCAGTCGGCGGCTCTTATCCGTTCAATGACGGAATTTTTCCGTATATGGAAGAGCATCGAGGATGCTCATCTGCGCCCGATGATGGGTCAGAGCGCCCCTACCTACGCCCTGTATGAGGGCAAATTTATCCGCTCGATAGCTGTTCCGACGCGCGATTGCAGCTCGCAGGAGCTGGCAAATGTAATATCGGAGTATATAAAGCTGTTCGACACAATGATGAAGGGCTACCTCAGCGGCAGACTCAATGCCCGCGATATCGAGGCCTGCGTTTTCTCGCAGCTGAGAAGAGCGGAGATACTCATTTAAAAAGAAGGTGTTTTTATGAACGCACAGAACTTTACCCAGAAAACCCTTGAAATGATCCAGACCGCCAAGTCCATGGCGATGGAGAACAACAATCAATATATAACCCCCGAGCATATGCTGTATGCACTCGTCGATCAGGACGGCGGACTTATCCCATCGCTGCTTGAGCGGTTGGGCGTTGACTGCAATTCGGTGCTCTCCGAGCTTGACACGCAGATAGAAGCCCTGCCCAAGGTGTCGGGCGACTATGACATTTACCTCTCGCGCGAAGCCGAGCGCATTATAAATGCCGCCGAGAAGTCGGCAAAGAGCCTCGGCGACGAGTATTTGTCCGTAGAGCATGTAATGATGGGCATTTTTGCGTCACCCACGCCGGCGATAAAGCGCATTTTCTCGAACCACGGCATAACAAAAGCAAAATTTTCGGAGGAGCTTGCAAAGGTAAAGAAGGGACCGGTCACCGGAGATAACCCCGAAAGCGGCTACGATGCCCTTAAAAAATACGGCACCGACCTTGTCGAGCATGCGCGCAGCAATAAGCTCGACCCGGTCATCGGCCGTGATACCGAGATAAGGAATGTCGTCCGCATCCTCTCGCGCAAAACGAAGAACAACCCCGTGCTCATAGGCGAGCCGGGCGTCGGCAAAACGGCGATAGCCGAGGGACTTGCCCAGCGTATCGTGCGCGGAGACGTGCCGGAGGGGCTTAAAAACAAGACTATTTTCTCGCTGGATATGGGCGCGCTCATAGCGGGCGCAAAGTACCGCGGCGAGTTCGAGGAGCGCCTTAAGGCGGTGCTTGAGGAGATAAAGCAGTCCGAGGGGCAGATAATCCTGTTTATCGACGAGCTGCATACCATCGTCGGTGCGGGCAAGACCGAGGGCAGCATGGATGCCGGCAACCTCCTGAAGCCTATGCTGGC
>CAVGWF010000076.1:0-453 GCA_963632825.1 Escherichia coli
ACGCGATAGTATCCCCGGTTATGCGGTCTATGTCGAGCATGACCTCACCACGGAACGAGGAAATATACCTGTCGAGTGTACTGCGCTGTGCCTTGTTCGGCGCGACCGATAGATTTATGCCGCCGCTCTCAGGCGAAATGCGAATATTGCCCTCGCTCATAAATTTGATCATGCCGCCGCTGTAGTCCTCGCCGCCGTAATCTTCGCCGAGTGCATCGGTTATGTCACGGTGGTCAACTGTTCTGTAGCCGCCTGGCGCTCCCTCGTGTCTGCCTGAAAAGTCAAGCATTTTGCCGTCCGTGCAGATATAACCGGCTTCTTTCACTTTGTATGTTGTGCCGAAATATTCTTCTGCGGTTTTTACTTCACGCGAAAATTTCTTGGTCGTATTCACTTTCTTGGTAACAACGGCGCTTACAGCACCGAACTTGTTAGTCCCTGCTACCGTATACC